>JACZWN010000074.1 GCA_022572105.1 Pseudomonadota bacterium
CCGATCCGCCACGACGGGTCCACGCGCGGCGGTTCGGCCTTGGCCGGCGTGGCGGAGGTCGCCGGTGCGGCACCGGGCTCCGGGCGCGACGGCGCCTGGGCCGGGGGCTCGGCAGAGGGCTCGGCAGAGGGCTCGGCAGGAGGCTCGGCAGGAGGCTCGAGCGTGACTTCGGGCTCCGCCCGCGGCAGCCGCGCCGGGTCGAACGACGGACCCCGTGCGCCCGGAAAATCAGAGGGCAGCAGGCTGGCCGCCGGCGCGGTCGCGGCTTCCCGGCCGCGCGCGGCCACGGGATGGGGAATCGGCGCGGGGGTCCCGGTCGAAGCCTCTCGGTCCATCTCGGCCCCGGGCTCGGCCCCGGACCCGGCCCCGGGGCGCGCCGACGAAGCGCCGTTCGGCTCGGCCAAACCAGGGTGGTCGGCCAAACCAAGTTGGCCGGCCGGACCGGTCGGAACCGCCAGCCCCTTGCGCGCGAGCCGGGGCTTGGAAGACGCGGCCTGGGGCCCGGTCATGCCAGGTTTCGCCTCGCCGCTCCGGTCAGGGCGTAAACCCCTTCCTCGCCGCCACGGCGCGGCAGGGCGGGCAGGGTCCGGCGCGGAACCGTGCCCTCGAGACGGGCGTCCAGGTAGGCCCAGAGCTTTTCGATTTCCGCGCAGGAACGGGACGGGTCCGGCAGCTCCATCACGGTGCGCCCATCGATCATGCTGGCCGCGAAATCGATGCGCTGGTGGACGACGACCGGCGCCAGGACGCCGTGTTGCGAGAGCACGCTCAGCGCCTCGCCGTTGATCCTGGCGCGCGGCGTGGCGCCGTTGAGCACGAAGACGAGCGGCTTGCCCAGGTGCTCGACGAGCTCGGCGGTGGCCCCGATGGAACGCAGGTCGTGCGGGCTCGGCCGGGTCGGTATGACCACCAGGTCGGCGAGCCCGACGACCTCCGCGATGGTCTGGGTGAGCGCCGGCGGCGTGTCGATGACGAGCACCGCGATGCCCGAATCGCGCAGCCGCTGGATGTCATCGGCGAGCCCGGAAACCGTGGCCTGCGCGAAGACCGGCGTCGGCGCGGCGCGGCTGTTCCACCACGCCGCCAGGCTGCCCTGCGGGTCGATATCGATGAGCGCCACCGGGCCGGCGCCGACCCGTTCCGCCTGCACCGACAGGTGACCGGCCAGCGTCGTCTTGCCCGAGCCGCCCTTGCGGGCAGCGATGACAATCACCTTCATCTCTGAACCCCCCAATTACCCCCGTTCCGTCCCAGGATTGGGACGTCCCCACCCGTAACCGGCTCGGCGCGGCTGAATTCCTCCGAGCATACAAAATATGCCCGTTATTGTTCCGCAATCTACTACATGTGGCACGGAGGGGGAACCCCGAGCGCGCAACTCCCGGAAATTATTTCCGACTTTGCAAAATCGGGCGCTCCGGCGGGTGAGGATGCGGCAGGGCCCCGCGGCAACGCGCGCGCCGTTTCTGCTAACGCCGGGCCGCGAAGAAAGCCTTCAGCAGCGCCCCGCAGCGCGTCTCGTCGAGACCGCCGATGACTTCCGGGCGGTGGTGGCAGGTGGGCTGCTCGAAGATCCGCGGGCCGTGCTCGACGCCGCCGCCCTTGGCGTCGTAGGCGCCGAAGTAGAGCCGGCGCAGGCGCGCCAAGGAGATCGCCGCGGCACACATGGGACAGGGTTCCAGGGTCACGTAGAGATCGGCCCCGGTGAGCCGCTTGAGGCCGAGGCGCCGCGCGGCGGCGCCGATCACCAGCATCTCGGCGTGCGCGGTCGGGTCGTGCAGCGCCTCGACCCGGTTGTGGGCGCGCGCCAGCACCTCGCCGCTCGCCGAATCGACCAGCACCGCGCCGACCGGAACCTCGTCCAGCTCGGCGGCGGCCCGCGCCTCGTGCAAAGCCAGTTCCATGGGCGCCGGTTCGGGGGGCGCCAGTTCGGGGGGCGCCAGTTCGGGGGGCGGTGGGCGTACGCTCGCCATGGCGCGCACCCTGACGCCGCGCGGCGAGGCGGTCAACCGCATCGTGAAACCTTTTGGATTCAACGCCAACGGGGTGCTTGCCTCTTTTTTTCTCGGGAATCGGGGACGTCGATCGGCCGCTCGACGCCGGCCTCGGTCAAGAGCGCGATCGGCTCGCCTTGCGCGCGCGCCGAACGGCCGATGGTGTGGATCTTCATGTGCCCGGCCGCCGCGGTCCCCGGCCTCACGCAAAGCGCCCCGGCGCGAGCTTGGCTTCGTCGACGCCGAGATCGGCGAGGTCCGGCGGCAGCGTCCGGCCGGTCGCCAGCGCGGCCGCGATCCGGCCCATGGAGGGTGCGGTCTGGATGCCGTAGCCGCCCTGGCCGGCGAGCCAGAAGAAGCCCTCCCGCTCGGGATCGAAGCCGGCCACCAGGGTCTTGTCGGCGACGAAGGAGCGCAGGCCCGCCCACTTGTTGCCGATGCGCTGGATCTTCAGCACGGTCGCCGCTTCGATCCGGTCGACCGCGATGGCCACGTCCAGTTCCTCGGGCTGCGCGTCCGAGGGCGGCACCGGCGTCTCGTCGGCCGCCGAGCCGAGCAGCCGCCCGGCGTCGGGCTTGAAGTAGTAGTCCTCGCCGATGCCGGCGACCAGCGGCCAGGACGCGATGTCGAAGCCCGCGGGTGCTGCGAAGGTGATGATGGTGCGCCGCTTGGGCACCAGGCCGAGCGGTTTCGCGCCGGCCAGCTTGGCCACCTCGTCGCACCACGCGCCGGCCGCGTTGACCGCGACCGGGGCGGTGAAGGCCCCGGCCGAGGTCTCGGCCAACCAGCCGGCCGGCCCGTGCCGGAGTCCGCGCACCTCGGCATCGGTGACCACCTGGCCGCCGCGCGCGCGCAAGCCCCGCAGGTAGCCCTGATGCAGGGCGTGCACGTCGATGTCCATGGCGTCGGGCTCGAGCACCGCGCCGCCGAGGACCTCGGCGCGCAGGACCGGCACCAGGTCGCGCGCGGCCGCGGCGTCCAGGCGACGGATGTTGGCGACCAGTTGGCGCGCCTCCTCGACGAAGCGGTCCAACGCCGCGCGTTGATCGGGCCGTCCGACGTAGAGCACCCCGCGCGGACTCAGCAAGGCGTGTTCCGCGAAGCCCTCGGGCGGGTCGCTGAAGAACGGCCAGGCGCCCACGGTCAGGGCACGGACGGTCGCGTTGCCGTAGGACTGGATGTATTGCGCCGCCGAGCGCCCGGTCGAGTGGTAGCCGGGCTGGCTCTCGCGCTCGAGCACGACGACCCGGCCGCTGGCGGCCAGCTCGTAGCCCGCCGAGGCGCCGGCGATGCCCGCGCCGATCACGATGAAGTCGAAGTCCTGCACGTTCCGCCGCCGGTCCGGGAAAACCCGCGCCCACTATCGCGGTCCCGCGCACCGGAGTTCAAGGTCTTTCACGGCCCCGTCGCACCGATTTCGGCGAGCCGCCGCCTGAGCGCCTCGGGATCATCGAGCGTCTCCACCGGCAGCGCGACCAGGGCTTCGACGCGCGCCGCGATCGCCTGGTAGACGGCGGCGAAGGCGGCGGCGCGTTCGGCCGCGCCGCCCTCGACGGCGGCCGGATCGGGCAACGGCCAATGGGCGCCGACCGGTCGGCCCGGCCAGAGCGGACAGGTCTCGCCGGCGGCCCGGTCACAGACCGTGATGACGACGTCCATTTCCGGCGTCCCGGCCTCGGCAAAGACATCCCAGCTCTTGCTGCCGAGGGAGTCCGTCGGATGGCCCAGGCCTTCGAGCAGATCGAGGGCGTCGGGGTTGACCCGGCCGGCCGGGTGGCTGCCCGCGCTATAGGCCCTGAAGCGGCCCGCGCCCAACTCGTTCAGGATGCACTCCGCCATGATGCTGCGCGCCGAGTTTTGCGTGCACAGGAAGAGCAGATTGGTGATCTTCGCTTGCATGGCCGGCCTTTTCGCGTTTCCGCCGCAAGATTTATACAGGACCGTGACGCCTTTGTGTCACCGCCTGCCGCGCCGCGTTAAAGCCGCCGGCCTGGCGCCGCCGGCCCGACTTCCGACATTTCCTGGTCCACCCGCGAGGTGATGGGTTAAGTTCGGGCTGCCCATTATGGAGAGGCCCGATGGACGTGGAAACCGGACCGGTCACCCTGGCCGACATCGAAGAGGCCGCCGAGCGCATAAAGGGGCGCGTGCGCCGCACGCCCTGCCTGCGCGCCCGATTCAACCGGACCCCGCTGCACGCGGGCGAGCTGTTGTTGAAGCTCGAATGTTTGCAAGTGACCGGCTCGTTCAAGGCGCGCGGGGCCAACAACGCCGTCCTGCAACTGGACGAGGCGGCCTTGAAGCGCGGCGTCATCACCGCCTCGGGTGGCAACCACGGCCTCGCCGTCGCCTATGCCGGACATGTCTCCAAGACCTCGACCGTCGTCTACCTGCCCGAAAACTCGCCGCCCGTGAAAGCCGAGCGCCTGCGCACCTGGGGGGCGCGGGTGGTGATCGAGGGCGAGGTCTGGGACGAGGCCAACCAAGCCGCGCTCGAACGCGCCGAGCGCGACGGCCTGACCTACATTCATCCCTTCAGCGATCCCGCGGTCATCGCCGGGCAGGGCACGGTCGGGCGGGAGATGCTCGAGCAGTCGCCCCATATCGACATGCTCCTGGTGGCCATCGGCGGCGGCGGCCTGATCTCCGGCATCGCCACCGCCGCCAAGGCGATCAAGCCCGGGATCAAGGTGATCGGCGTCGAGCCGGTCGGCGCACCCACGCTCAAGGAAAGCTTGGCCCGCGGCGCGCTGGTGACCCTACCCAAGATCGAAACCGAGGCCGGCACGCTCGCGCCGCGCCGCAGCGCCGAAATCAATCTGGAGATCATCCGCAACACCGTCGACGACATCGTGCTGGTCACCGACGAGGACATGCGCGAAGCCGCGCGCTGGCTCTGGTTCGAGATGGGCCTGGCCACCGAGCTGTCCGGCGCCGCGGCGGTGGCGGCGCTCGAGTCGGGCCGGATCGAGGTGCCGGCGGAGACCACCGTCGCCGCCGTCGTTTGTGGCGCCGGATCCGACGGCATCGCCTGATACCAATGCGCGAAGCCGCATGAACCGCTCGGCGGCGCGCGGAATTGATTCAGATCAATGTCGCGCCGCAACCGATTTGCTAGATGGTTTCTCGTGGCTACGGTCGTGCGGCTCACCGCACGGGGAGGACCGCCCGGATAAGGGGGTATCCTCCTTGGCCGCACCGGGTCTACACCGACGGAACCCGTTGCGGCGCCCGGGATGCTTCCCCCGGACACGCGCATCACCGGGCAGGCGCCGTAACCGCGACGACTCTTTCCCCCATTAGACTTTGCCGCCCGCATCTTGCGAGCGGCATTTTCTTGCGCGCCCGGAATCGGGAACATGGGCGCGTACCGGGGCGGTCGTTCAGACCGCCGCCTTCTGCCGCCTGGTCAGCGCACCGTAGACGGTGCTCAAGTACTTGGCCGCCTCGGCCCGGTCGTCGAAACGCCCCAAGGTCGATCGCTGCCGCCCGCCGCGCTCGTCGATCAGGACCGCAACCACCGCCCACTCGTTCTCGTCGTCGTGTTGCTCGAGCACGACCGACAGTCTTTGCGGGGCATCGTGCATCTCGGTTCCCTCCCCACACACCCGTGACGATCGCAGGCAGCCGCGACGTGCCGCCGCCCGGCCGCCTCCGATTGCCTCCGATCCAGCACAACTCGGACGGGCCTGTCAATGGCCGCGCGGCCCAACCCGGCTGATTGCCCGGTCGATTGCCCGGTTGATTGCACTGCGCGCCCAGCGCCCGGCACCCGGCCCTTATCGTTGATCCAGATCGGCCGGCGGGCCGGTTTCCGCGGCGCGTGCGCGGGTGCGGCGATACCCCTACGGCGCCAAAGCGTGTATGCTGGGCGCGAAGTCCGGTTGAAACCGGGCGGGATCACGCGGTTGATACGATCCACAAGGGAGGAAGTGATGCGGCCTTACCCGGAGCACCGTCACCGGATTCTGTTTCAGTCCTTCGCCGTGCTGCTCGCGGTGCTGCTCGCAGCCTGCGGGACGACCGGCCCCGCCTACCAGGCGCCCGGTCCCGACGTGGCCGCCACGGTCGACATGACCCCGGCGCTGACCTTTGAGCCGGCCGAGATCACGATCCGGGTCGGCGACAAGGTGGAATGGCGCAACCGGACCCTGCTCACCCACACGGTCACCGCGGACGCCCGGATCACCGCCGATGCCTCGAACATCGAGCTGCCCGAGGGCGCCCGCCCCTTCAACTCGGCGGCGATCCCGGCCGGGCAGGTCTTCCGCCACACCTTCACCGTGCCCGGGACCTACCGCTACCTCTGCCTGCCCCACGCCGGCCAGAAGATGTTCGGCACCGTGATCGTCGAGCCGGAAACGTAAGCCGTGGGCGATTCGGCAAAGCGCGCCTAGCCGCGGAAGGGCTCGAGCAGGCTCCAGGCGCCGATGGCGCCCTCACCCTCCCGCTGGCGCGGGTCCTTCCCTCTCTCCCCTGGCCAGGAGGAGAGAATCAAACCCTCCAGTGGAGGGTTTGATGGGTGCGGGGGCGACCGAAGGCGCACAAGGCCCAGCACCGCTCATCAGGCCTCCGCCAGCGCCTCGACCGTGACCGGGTCGCCGTCGCCGACGGCGGCGAGGTCGCGCACGTCGCCGAGCGCGCGCGCCCAGATGTTGGTCGGCGCGGCCAGGCGGATCTCGTCGCCCCGGGAAATGGGCGTGCGGCCGAAGCCGATGGCGATGGAATCGCCCTCGACCCAGAAGGCGATCTCGCCGGCCGCGACCACGGCGCGCGCGTCGGCCTCGCGTTCGACCGAGACCGGGGTCGAGAAATAGACCTCCTCGCCCCAGGTGCTGGCGCGGGCGGTGAACGGCACCGCGTCCAGGATCGCCGCCGCCGTGGGCGTGTCGAGGGTCTCGACCTCCAGGATCACGCTGCCGCAGGTGATGCGCAGGCGCTGGGTCATCGTTCGGCGCTAGCTCCGCGCGCGCAGGCGGTTGAACTCCGGCGCCATGACCGAGTTGCCGGTCGGCACCATCAGGGCGATGCGGCCGCGCCGTCCGCGTGCTCGGGCAGGTCCTCGCGCTTGGCGCCGCGCGACAGCATGTCCTCGATCACGCCCTCCTCCATGCCGATCTGGAGCGCGTCGTTGAAGCGGTTGAAGAAACCGCAGAGCGACGTGCGCAAGGTCAACTCGACGATCTCGGCCTCGCTGAAATGTTTTTTCAGCTCGTCGAAGATGGCGTCGCGCAGGTACTGGGGCTTGGTGGTGACCTGGACCGCGTAGTCGCGCACCAGCTTGTCGACCGCGTCCAGGCCCGGGCAGTCGGGCTCCAGAATGTTCGCCACGGTTTCCGGGCCTAAGCCCTGGTCCACCAGGCGCGGCGTGTGGTGGGCCACGCAGTAGGTGCATTCGTTGAGCTTGGACACCACGACCAGCACGATCTCCAGGTAGCGCTTGGGCAGGAGCGCCTCGTCGGCCAGGTCGAGCAACAGCCCCATGATGTGTTTGAGCGCCGGCGGGCGGTGGGCGAAGACCTTGACCTGGTTGAGGAACGGCCCGTACTCGGCGGCGAAGCGCGCGTAGGTCGGGCGCACCTCCTCGGGGACCTCGTGGATTTCCACGTCGCGCACGCGGGCCATGGTCGATGCTCCTCAAGTCGTCGCGGTGACCGCCGCGATGGCGGCCGCGAAGGTGCGGCGGTGCAGTCGAATCTCGGGCATATCCCGCGCGCCCTCATGCCCCGTTTTCGATCTCCTTGCCCCGCCCGGCTCTCCCTGGTCAATAACCATAGCGGGTTGCGGCGCGTTGCAAAAGCGCCGGGCCGCGCCCCGTCCGTGGCTTCGGGCGGGGCGCGCGGATTGGACCCTTGCAATTGGCCGCCATGGCCGCACCATGGGGGCACGAGACGCCCCTCCCGGACCTAACGTCAAGGATCCCATCCATGATCGCCGGTGATTCAGCGATCCAGCGATTGCGGGAGATGCTGGCGGCCAGCCGCCGCGGCGTCGTCTTTACCGGGGCCGGGATCAGCACGGAGTCGGGCATCCCGGATTTCCGCAGCCCGGGCGGCATCTGGTCCAAATACCGCCCCATCGAATTCGGCGAGTTCATGGCCTCGGAGCAGGCGCGGCGCGCGTACTGGCGGCGCAAGTTCGCGACCCACGATGCCGTGGCGAAGGCCCGGCCCAATCGGGGCCATCTGGCCGTCGCCGAGCTCGTCAAGCAGGGCAAGGTCGCCGCCGTGATCACCCAGAACATAGACGGGCTCCATCAGGCCTCGGGCGTGCCCACGGACCGGGTGATCGAACTCCACGGCAACACGACCTATGCCCACTGCCTCGACTGCGCGAAGGCGTACGACCTCGACCCGATCCGGGACGCCTTCCTGGCCGACGAGACGTTGCCCGTTTGCGCGGCTTGCGGCGGCACGGTCAAGACCGCGACCATCTCCTTCGGCCAGGCGATGCCCGAGGCGGAGATGGAGCGCGCCAGGGAGGAGACCCTCGGCTGTGATCTGTTTCTCGCCGTCGGCTCGTCCCTCGTGGTCTATCCGGCGGCCGGCTTCCCCGCTCTGGCGAAAGACGGCGGGGCCGGGCTGGTCATCATCAATCGGGAGCCGACCGGCCTCGACGCCCTGGCCGACCTGGTCATCAACGCCGAAATCGGACCGATCCTGGGCGCCGCCCTGAATCTGCCGGGTTGACAACCTGCCGGGCTGGACGCGCGAGACGAGGATCAGTGTCACTCGGCCCACGGCGTCAAGGCGTCGCGGATGGTTTGGACGGGCAGGAACATGCGCAAGGGCTGCGACGGGAAAGGGATAAAACCAAAGGCCTGGTAAAAACTTCGGCGCCTTTCCATCGCGTTCGCGTCGCCGTCATCGAGAATGTCGAGCACCACCGCGAAGATGCCGATCTCGCCGGAGATCCCCGCGACCCGTTTCAGCGCGTCGGCGAGCAGGATACGGCCGAGACCTTGACCCCGCGCGGCGACGTCGACGGCGATCATCGACAGATAGGCCGCACCGACCTGGCCGTGGCGCGGCGCCCGTTTTTGCAGGGCCTCGGGCAGGTCGCCGGTTTCGATCGCGTGAGCGTTGATGGCATAGTATCCGAGGACCCTCCGTTCGGCGGGCCCCACGGCGACCCAGATCCGCGTGAAATCGCCCTTCTGGTGCTTCCTTGCGGTGCGCTTGAGAAAGTTGTCGATCTGGTCCACGCCGCAGGAAAAAGCCGTCCGATCATGACCCTTGGGATCGAACGCCTCTATCTTGAACCGCGCTTCGCGCGCGGCCTCATTGGTCATCGATAATGCGGCGGTCGCGCATCTGGACGGCCTCGCGTAGCGCCTCTGTCGGGGCGGCCGGCGCCTCGAGGGCGGCAAGGAAGACGTCCCGGTCCTCTGCGCTCAGGACGGTCCTTTCGTGCGCGGCGATAGCTTCCAGCGCCCGTTCGTAGGCGGCGCCGGTGACGAACGCGGTCTCATCGACCCCCATGAGCGCGGCCGCCTTCTGAATCGCCGCTTTGACGTGCGGCTTGGTGCGCTGCTCCATGCGCGCCGACTTCGGCTCGTCCAGTGCCTGCGTCGCGTCGTGGAATGGAAGCATGGTTGCCCTCCGTAGCGAGAGAACTTCCGCCCAACGTACGGTAATTCGCCGGACATTTCAAGAAAAATGGCCGAAAAAAGTAAATGAATGGTGAATTCAATGACTTATGCCGAGAACCAGCCGGCACCCATCTCGTCAACGCGCCTCACGCCGCCTGGAATTTCTCCTCCGCCATGACGCTCCGCGGTCGGCGCCCGGCACGGTTCAGGCCTCGGCCAGGTCGTAATTCACCGGCGTCGCGTAGGCCGGGTCGTCGTGCAGGTCCCAGTACATGTCCTTGAGCCGGAGCGTGACCGGCCCGGGCTCGCCGTTGCCGATGGCCGTATCGTCGACGCGCCTCACCGGCATGATGCCGCCGGCGGTCGAGGTCAAAAAGACCTCGTCGGCGGCGCGCAAGTCGGTCGCCGTGATGCGCCCGGCGCGCGCCTCGATGTTGAGCCGCTCCGACAGCTCGTAGACGGTCTTGCGCGTGATCCCTTCGAGCGCGCCGGCGTCGGGCGAGACCAGGACCCCGCCGGTCAGCGCGAAGATGTTCCAGCCGCGGCCCTCGGCGACCAAGCCGTCGCGGTCGAGCAGCACGGCATAGCGGGCGTCGCGGTCGTAGGCCTCGAAGACGGCGCGCACGAAGTCGAGGCGGCCGAAGTTCTTCACCGTCGGGTCGACCGCCTCGCTCGGGATGCGGATGGTCTGGGCGACGATGATGTCGCAGCCGCGCTCCAACTCCTCGTCCGGGACGATCCCGTAATAGGGCAGGGCCCAGGCGATGAGCCGGTTCTTGCAGCTGCGCAGGTCCTTGTGGCCGCTCGCCGGCGTGCCGCGGGTGGCGATGAACGTCACCATGGCGTCCCGGAGCCCGGCCCGCGCCACGCAGCGGTGCAGCACCTCGGCCACCGCGTCGCGGCCGTGGCCCAGGGTGTCGTAGCGCCGTGCCGCCAGCGAGCGCTCCCAGCGGTCCAGGTGGTCCTCGAGGCGGAAGAAGGCGCCGTTGCGCACGTGCACCGCGTCGTAGCACATGTCGGACAGCTGGAAGCCCATGTCGGTGACCGGCAGGCGCAGCTCGGCCATGGGCGAATATTCGCCGTCGATGAAGCCGACCCCGGCGCTGCCGTAGGCGCTCGGCTCCGTCATCCCGGCCTCGGCCATCTCCCGCAATCCTGATTGCTTCGGGCTATCCGCTGGGCGAAGACCTTAGCCGGTTCCGGCGCGGCCCAAAAGCCTCCGCGGGCCGCCCCCGGCCGCCATCCGGCGGCAGGCTTAGGATCGAACCAAAACGCCTGTGATGAGGACCCGCCCTACTCCATCCGGAACCGCTCCTCCGGCATGAGGCCGCGGGGACGGAAGCGGAGCACCAGGATCAGCGTCACGCCGATCAGGATGATGCGGATGGCCAGAGGCACGGGCGAGACAATTTGGCGCCACACCTTAGGCCGACTTGCTCTCGGGCGTGGGGGCACGCAGGTGCAGCTCCAGGCGGCCTCCGGTGGCGCGGATCGCATCGGCCAGGCGGTCGAGGCGGCTGGCATGGCGCGGGTCGAGCAGGCGGCGCACCGCTTTCTCGTCACAGCCCAGGCGCTTCGCCAGAGCGACGTTGCTCAGGCCGGCCGCACGTTGCGAGACGTAGAGTGCTAGTTTGGCCGCCGTTTGGGCCGGCGGGGCGACCAAGCGCTCGCCGCGCCGGGCGGGTGAGGGCGGCGGCACGTCTTGAGACCGGGTAATGCGGTAGGACAGTGCCACGTCGAGACAGTCGCTCGCCTCGGCCAGGGCCTCATCGAGGTTGTCGCCGGAAGTGAGCGCCTCGGGCAGGTCGCGGAAACCGACCGCGACCGAACCGTCCGCCTCAACGGTAAAACGGGCGGGATAGGCGACTCGGGATACGGCCATGGTTTTTTCTCCTCCTCGAATACGGCAAGGTCAATTCAGGTCATCCAGCTTCAGGCCCAATTGCTTGAGCATGGCGTGCAAGGTGCCGCGGGACAACTCGCCCTTGCGCACCGTGGTGAGCCGGTTCCCGAAGCGCAACATGGCGTGGCTTCCCTTGCCATGCGAGTTATCGACCGCAACCGTCACGCCGCGTTTCCTGCCGAGCTTCCTGACCTTGCGGATGAACTCAGTGCCTTCCACGAAGCCCAATCTCGGACATATATTCCCGATAATCAAGCAAGAAATCGGACATATTCGTCCGAGGTTTTCTTGTATCTCGAATACCGTTGCGCTCGGCTGGTGCCCAACCAGGAAGGCTTGGAGCCCTACTCCATCCGGAACCGCTCCTCCGGCATGAGGCCGCGGCCACCAAGTCGTTCTCGCGGATCGCCTTCAAGGTCGGTCCGGCTCGGGCTCGGGGTCCGCGCCCCAATAAGCGAAGGCCTGGGCGAGCTCGGCGGCGTGCGCCGCGGCCGCCGTCTCGCCACGATCGGGCCCGGCGTAGCGGCCGAGCTCGGCGAGGAGGTGGAAAAAACCGTGGCCGGGAATCCCCGGCGCGGTTTGGCTCACGGCGAGCGCGGCGAGGAGCGGACGGTCCGCGAAGTGGTCCTCGCGCATGAGCTCCTCCAGCGCCAGCGTCAGCTTGTGAATACTGTGGGGCGGCGGCACCGGCACGCGCGCGGCCAGGTCGCGGTAGGTGATGGTGCGGCGCGCGCGGGCGAGCGGGACCAGCGTTGCGCGCAGCGCCGCCGCAAAATCCGGGTCCATGCGCACCAGCCTCCGAACGGATCATACCAAAGGTCGTTGATATCAGTCGCCGAGCGCGGCCGAGGCGATGAACGCGACCCCGGCCTCGGCCATGGCCTGGTTGGCCGCGGCCAGCGAGCCTTCGAGGTCGATGCCGCGGCAGGCGTCCTCGATGACCACCGCCTCGAAGCCCGCCCTGGCCGCGTCGAGCGCCGAGAAATGGACGCAGTAGTCGGTCGCCAGGCCGCAGATGAAGACCCGTGTGACGTCGCGCTCGCGCAGGTAGCCGGCGAGCCCGGTCGCGGTCGTGTGGTCGTTCTCGTAGAAGGCGGAATAGGAGTCGATCTCGGCGCGGGTGCCCTTGCGCACGATCATCTCGGCCTTGGTCGTCTCCAGATCCGGGTGGAACGCCGCGCCCGGCGTGCCTTGGACGCAGTGGTCGGGCCACAGGGTCTGGGGGCCGTAGGCGGCCTCGACGGTCTCGAAGGGCGCATGGCCCGGGTGCGTCGAGGCGAAGGACTGGTGTCCGGGCGGGTGCCAGTCCTGGGTCAGGACGACGTGCGCGAAACCGGGCTGGATGCGGTTGATGACCGGCACCACCGCATCGCCCTCGGGTACGCCGAGCGCGCCCCCGGGGCAGAAGTCGTTCTGCACGTCGACCACCAGGAGCAGGTCGCGCTCGCCCGGGATGATGTCCGCCGCCATGGCCGGATCGTGCCTCCTTCCGCGCTCACTCGGCCCGCGCTCACTCGGCGACGCCGAAGGCGTAGATCGCCATGGACAGGCTGCCGTAAGAGAAGCCGCGGTGCAAGACGGCGTTTCGGCCATCCGCGCCGCCGGCGCCCATGGCCACGGGCAGCGGCAGGTAGTGCTCCTCGCTCGGATGGGCAAGCGCCGCAAGGGGCGCCTCGGCCCGGTAGTTCACGATCGCTTGGGCATCGCCTGCGGTCACCGCGGCGGCCAGCCAGTCGTCGAAGGCAAGCGCCCATTCGGGCGTCGCCTCCGGGTCGGCGCGCCACTGATCGAGGTTGTGGATCGCGGTGCCGCTGGCGACGATCAGCACGCCCTCGGCGCGCAGCGGCGCCAGCGCCCGGCCGAGGTTCAGGTGCGCGGCCGGGTCCGCATCCGCCTGCAAGGACAGTTGCGTCACCGGCACGTCGGCCTCGGGGTACATGAGCATGAGCGGCTCCCAGGCGCCGTGGTCGAGGCCGCGGTCGGGCGTCCGTGCGCAGTCGATCCCGGCTTCCTTCAGGAGCTCGGCGGTCCGGTGCGCCAGCTCCGGCGCGCCCGGCGCCGGATAGGCGAGCTCGTAGAGCGCCCGGTCGAAGCCGTAGAAGTCGTGAATGGTCTCGGGCCGCTCGGCCAGGCTCACGGTCGGGACCTCGGCGAGCCAGTGGGCCGAGACGCAGAGGATCGCCCGCGGGCGCGGCAGCTCGCGCCCGATCCGGGCCAGCGCCCCACACACCGGGATGTCGTCCAGGACCATGGTGGGCGGGCCGTGGGACACGAACAGGCTGGGCAGCGGCGGAACGGTCATGGCGTGGAGCGGGTCCCTTACGATTGTGCTTACGACGACTGCGCTCGCGCCGGATTGCGCGGTAATCCGGCCTCGGCCGGGCCTTCGCCGGGGGCGCAAAAAAAGCGTGGCCTCTTTTCAGGGGCCACGCAAGTAACAGGGAGGGGGCGCGGATCGCTGGGGGGTCGGTCGCGATCCGCGCCTCGGCGGAGATCGGGCTCAAAAACCGGTGATGAAAGGTGAGGCCAGGATCAGGACGAACGGCGCCGCGATCATCAGACCGACCAAAACGGCCGCGCAGTCCATCGTGAAGATCGTGCTCTTTCGCCAGGACATGGTTCCCTCTCCATTCGTTGAGGGGCTTAGCCCTCGTTCGTCCTGTATTGAACATGGGCCGCTATCGGGCGCAGCGAAGTGACGACCGTCACAAAAAGGTCGAATTTTTCGAAAAAACCGGCCGAATTACGGGTTTTGGGGCTTGCCGGCCCGGCGGCCTCACCCAGCGGCGGGCTCATACCAAGGAGCGTTGATAATGACCCATAGAGATCGGGCAGGCGATCGGACGGGCCACCGGGCGGGTAGCAGGGAAGCCGCGGGCGATGCGGGGCATCGTCAAGGCTTGCCGACGCCCTCCGGCGGTTCGCCCGCCCGACCGGAACGGCGGTTTCCCAAGGCTTTCGG
>JACZWN010000075.1 GCA_022572105.1 Pseudomonadota bacterium
CGACCGCGGCGGTGGCGGCGGCGGGTTCGAGAACACCGGGGCGTTCGCCCCCTTCTTCTTCACCGGAACCGGCCCCCGCACCGCCTCGATCCACAACCGGCCGGCCTACAACAGCGAGGTCCACGCCGCCGGTGACGCGGGCGTGGGCGCGCTCACCAACGCCTATGTCGATGCCAAACTCGCCGACACCATCCTGATCGTCGGCGCCAATCCCTACGAGACCCAGACCAACTATTTCCTCAGCCACATGGTGCCGAACCTGAGCGGCGAGAGCCTGGACCTGAAACGCGCCACCTTCGGCGCCGAGCCGGTCGAGGCCGGGCGCATGATCATCGTCGATCCGCGCCGCACCATGACCGTCGCGACCGCCGAAGCCGCGGGCGGGGCCGATCGGGTGCTGCACCTGCAGATCGAGCCCGGCGGCGATATCGCGCTCCTGAACGCGATCGCGCGCGTGGTTCGCGACCGGCGCTGGCACGACGTCGGCTTCATCCGCGCGCACACCGAGTGGCAGACCTTCGAGGCCTATCAGCGCTCGAGCCTGATGGCCGACCGGCCGCTCGAGGAGGTGGTCGCCGAGGCCGCCGCCATCGCCGGGGTGCCGGCGGCCCAGATCCTTCAGGCCGCCGAGTGGATCGCCGCGCCGAAGGTGGGCGGCGCCCGGCGGCGTACCCTGCTGCACTACGAGAAGGGCCTGATCTGGGGCCTCAAGAACTACGAGAACGTCGCCGCTATCGTCGATCTGGGGCTGCTCACCGGCAATCTCGGCAAGCCGGGCACCGGGGTGAGCCGCCTGGGCGGCCACCAGGAGGGCTACGTGCGCCCGCCCTATCCCGGCGGCCGGCCGGCGCTCAACGTCGACGAAGCGGTGCGCCGCGGCGAGGTCAAATGCTTCTGGGTCGGGGGCTGCAACCCGGTGCTGACCACGCTGCAGGCCGAATCCTTCGAGGCGGCGCTGGTGGCGCGCGGCAAGCCGGTGCGCGACGCGCTCACCCGCACCGAGGGCCGGCCCATCGGCGAGCGCGTCGCCGCCATCGTCGAGGCGCTCAAGGCCGGCGGCATGTTCCTGATCGTCCAGGAGATCTACATGACCGCGACCGCGCGCCACGCGCACCTGGTGCTGCCGGCGGCGACGTGGGGCGAGATGAACCTGACCTCGATCAACGGCGAACGGCGCCTGCGACTCTATCAGCGCTTCATGGATCCGCCGGGCGAGGCGGTGCCGGACTGGCAGATCATGGCGCGCTTCGCCCGACGCCTGCGCAAGCTCTATCTGAAGGACCGCAACCCGCTCCGGGCTAACCGCTTTCTCGATTTCGACTGGCGCGGCGACGAGGACGTCTTCATCCACGCGCGCTACCAATACGACGGCGGGCCCAGCGATCCCATGGAGGGCTATTCGGGCATCACCTACGACCTGCTGCGCCAGCTCGGCAACAACGGCATCCAGACCCCGGTGCGGATCGTCAACGGCGTGCCCTCGGGCACGGTGCGCCTGCACGAGGACGGGCGCTTCTTCACAGCCTCGGGCAAGGCGCGCTTTATCCCGGCGCCCCAGCCCTGGCCCGGCTATGCCGCCAAGGTGACGCGCCAGCGCGAGGCCTATGCGTTTTGGGTCAACAGCGGGCGCACCAACCACATCTGGCAGACCCTCTACCACCACCAGCACATTCCCTTCTACCGGGACCACAACCCGCTGCCGCACCTGGAGATGCATCCCCAGGACGCGGCGGATTTGGGCATTGCGGCGGGCGATCTGGTCGAGCTGTCCAACGATGTCGGCAGGGTGCGCGCCATGGCGCTGCTCACCGAGGCGGTCAAGCGCGGCCACACCTTCATGCTGTTCGGCCACCCGCGCGGCGCCGTCGGCGACCTGATCTCGGACCACGTCGACCCGGCGACCACGATCCCCTACTACAAGGGCGCCTGGGCGGATATCCGGCGCGTCGGCCCGCGGCCGGAGATCGCCAAGGCGGTCTCCCTGCTGCCCCAGAACGTGGCCGAGTGAGGGGCGCCGGGATGGAACGCCTTCGCGCCACGCTGCTCGTTTTCCTGCTGTTCGCCACCGCCGCGGCAGCAGCCCCGGGCCCGGCCGCGGCCCAGGGGCGCGACCTCTCCGGCCGGAACCTGATCGGCGCGGACTTCGCGGAGGCCGACCTCAAGGACGCGCGGCTCGACGGCGCGATCCTCACCGGCGCCAATCTGGTCGGCGCCGATCTGACCGGCGCCAGCCTCAAGGGCGCGGACCTGCGCGAGGCCTATCTGCGCGAAACCCGGCTCCAGGACGCGGACCTGACCGGCGCCAATCTGGGCGGCGCCGACCTGACCCGGGCCGACCTGCGCGGCGCCAGGCTCGACGGGGCGAACCTCACGCTCGCGGTGCTCGATTCGGCGCGCCTGGAGGGGGCCAGCCTGCGCGGCGCCCTGCTGCCCGGCGCGCGCGCGATCAAGGCACGCTTCGCCGGGGTGGACTTCGAGAATGCTTACCTGCCGGGCGCGGACCTGAGCCAGAGCGACCTGCGCGGCGCCAGCTTCAAGAACGCCGATCTCGGCGCCGCGGCGCTGGGTGATCCGGCGCCTCGGGGCGCGCGCCTGAGGGGCGTGGATCTCACCGGCGCGGACCTGACCGGCGCCAACCTGACCAGCGTGGATCTGCGCGAGGCGACCCTGGAGGAGGCCCTGCTGGTCGGCGCGCGCCTCGGCCACGCCGACCTGACCTGGGTGCGCGCCGCCGGCGCCGACTTCTCGAACGCCACGCTGGCCTGGGTGCGTGGCTACGGCGCCGATTTCCGCAAGGCGCGGTTCCGCGGCGCCGAGCTGACCTCGGCCCAGTTCGTCGGCGCCGATCTGACCGGCGCCGACCTGCGCGAGGCGACGCTGACCGCGACCAATCTCAACCAAGCGAACTTGACCGACGTCCTGCTGGGCGGCGCGGCGATCGAGCGAGTGCTCGCCAGGGCCGCGCGCAACCCGCCGGCCGAACTCGACGGAGGGCAAGAGCCGTGACCGAGCAAGCTCTGAACGACCCGGCCGCCGCGCCCGCGCAAGAAACCCGGGCAGCCAGGGAGTCGAGCCCCCGGCTGCGCTTCTGGCCGGCGCTAGCGGGCGAGTTCATGGGTACCTTCATCCTGGTGTTCTTCGGCGTCGGCGCGGTCAACGCCGCGGTCGCGACCGGGGCCCAGGTCGGGCTGTGGCAGGTCGCCGTGGTCTGGGCCTTCGGAGTCAGCCTCGGCATCTACACCGCCGCCTCGCTCTCGGGCGCCCACATCAACCCGGCGATCACCGCCATGGCGGCGGTCTACGACCGCTTTCCACCGGCCCGCGTGGTGCCCTATTGGGTCGCCCAGACCGCCGGCGCGGCCTGCGCCTCCTTGGTGCTTTACGCCATGTTCGCTGACACCATCGTCGAGTTCGAGCGCCAGCACGGCCTGCTGCGCGGCGGGCCCGGCAGCGAGCTCTCGGCCATGATGTTCGGCGAGTACTTCCCCAACCCGGCGATCTTCGGCACCGCCGAGGAGGCCTGGCGCGTGATCAGCGAGCGCTCCGCCTTCATCGCCGAGATGATCGGCACCGCCATGCTCGCCTTCCTGGTCAGCGCGGTCACCCATCCCTCCAACGCCGCGCGCCCGCCGCCTGCGGCGCAGGCGGTGGTGATCGGCGTCGGCGTGGCGGCAATCATCTCGGTGCTGGCGCCGCTGACCCAGGCCGCGCTTAATCCGGCGCGCGACTTCGGCCCGCGCCTGGTGTCCTACTTCCTCGGCTGGGACGAGATCGCGATCCCGGGCCCGCGCGGCGGCTGGCTCACGGTCTACATCATCGCGCCGACTGTGGGCGCGATCATCGGTGGCGGCATCTACCGCGCGCTCGCCGCGCTGATGCCGCGGGCGGCCGACAAGGAAACCTAGGCTTTCTGGGCGCGGACGTACTTGAGGTAGCGCATCGCGTATTCGTCGTGCGCGGTCATGACCTCGGCGGCGAGTTTGAACTCGATGAAGTCCTTGGGCGGGTTCATCAGCGGGTCGATCATGATGGCGTCGCAGCCGGCCAGGATCCCGAGAGTGATGAAGGTGTGGTTGAGCAACTTGCGGCGCGGCAGCCCGAAGGAGACGTTGGACAGCCCGCCGAAGATATGCACCTCCGGGAATTTTTCGCGCAGGCCCCGGACCGCATCGAGGTAGTGGTTGCCGAAGTCCGGCCCGGCGCCGATCGGAAACACCAGCGGGTCCAGGTAGCGGTCGCCCATGGGCAGCCCGACCTTGTCCATCATCTCCATGCAGCCGCTCAGGTTGGCGATGCGCTCGGCGGCGTCCTGGGGCATGCCCGAGCGGCCGGAGCCGTTGGCGAAGACGGTGCAGTCCTCGTCCTTGCCGAGCTGCACCAGCACGTCGCGGCCCGCTTCGAGGCTGACCGAGTTGATCGCTGGGCGGCCCTTGGCGTGGTCGTAGACCTCGAGCCCGGCCATGATGGTCTGCGGGTCGGAGGAGTCGATGGAGAAGGACACGTCGGAGAGCGACTGCGCGGTCTTGACCATCCAGCGCATGTAGTCGTGGCGTTCCTCCGGGTAGACCGAGAGTTCGTCGACGCAGAGGTCGATGATGGTGGCGCCGGCGCGCTCCTGGGACAGGATCGCCCAGCTCAGATAGTCCAGGTCCTGCTTGCGCACCGCCTGGCCGATGTGGGGGATGCGCGCAGTCTTGAGCTCGGCCGGGTCCTCCGGGAAGACGTCGGTGATGTCGAGCAGGCGGCGCGCGCCGTCGAGGCCGGTGTAGGCATAGCCGACCTTACCGTCCTCCTGGACGATGTTCGGACTGGTCGCCCGGATCTTGCGGGTGGTGTTGATGTTCTCGCCGATGACGATCAGGCCCTGGCTCGCGCTGGACATCTGGGTCTCCTACCGGTTTGGGCTTTTCTGCATGAGGTGGGCGCCGTTCCGAGCAGGCTCAGTCCAGCGGGCGCAAGCCGTAGAGGCCGGAGCGCGACATCTTGGGGATCATGGCGCAGCTCTCCATGAGCCGCACCGGAAGCGGCGCCGCCTCGAGCAGGGCGAACAGTCCCGCCTGCTCGTCGAGCGGCCAGTCGACGTAGCCCGGGCCGAGCCGGCGGGTCACGCCCAGGCGCTGGTCCCGGAGCAGGGACGTGAGGTGCAGGATCAGGCCCTTGGTCGCCCGCTCGATGGCGAGCCAGCCGGCCAATTCCAGGAACAGCGCCTCGACGATCGCGTCCTCCACGGTCAGCCGCTCGGTCTCCGCGTCGAGCGCCGGGCCGAGCGTGAGCACGAAGACCACGGCTTCCCGGCAACCGTCTAGCACCTTGGCGAAGCGCGCGCTGTGGAAGACGACACCGCCCGCGAGCCGGAGCTCTTCGGGCCCGCAGGACTCGATTGGGACGCGCCGGTAGCAGGCCTCCGGCGCGATCAGCGACCGAGCCGAGGCCGCCGCCTTGGTGGCGATGTCCCGCACCCGCGGCCGGACCCGTGCCGGATCGCGGTAGCCCTGCATGCGCAGGAGCGGCTCGACCGGCACCTCCTCGGCGCGGCCGCGAAAGTGCCCGAAGGCGCCATCCTGGGCCGCTAGGGTGCCGTCGCCGGACATGAAGCAATCGAGTCCACGTTATGAAATTCCCCGCGCGGCAGTCGCGTGGGGGAGCGGATCGCGTGGGGGAGCGGGGCGGCCGGCATCAGTCCTTGCCGAGCGCCGCGGCCCGGATCGCCCGGAACTCGGCCTCGAGCTCCGCCTTGACCGCGCTCGCCACCGCTTCGGCCGAGCCGTCGCGCGCGATCCGCTTGCCGCGCCGCCAATTCTCCAGATAGGCGTCGGTGCCGGCCAGCCCCTTGCGCATGGCGACCGCGTCGATCAGCTCCTGGAACTTGCGGTCGAGCTCCAGCTTGTGGACGCCGTTCTCGTCCTTGGCCTCGACCACCGAGGGAATGTCCTGCCAATACAGAATGCTATAATTCGCCATGCCTGCTCCCAATTGCTTCCTTAGCCCCAGTGATCCCTTAGCCCCAGCGCTCCCTCAACCCAGGTCGATATCGACCGAAAAGCCCTTGCCGTCCTCGTTCATGGTGAAGGCCCCGTCGATCACCGCATAGCTCCACTTGGCCGAGCGGTGCAGCCCGCCGAGCGGATACATATGCACCCCGGCGATGCCGCAGCTCGGATCGCTCGCTTGGTACGCGGCCAGATCGGTCACCAGCCGGTCGGGCGCGGAGACGGTCATCAGCTTGGTCAGGTTGCGCGCCTGCCGGGTAAGGAACTTCATCGAGGGGCCGATGCCGCAGGCTTTGGCGTGGGCAAGCAGGGTTTTGATGGTGGCCAGGCCGGGCACCCCGACATGGATCGGCAGGCGGTTGCCCTCGGCCCGGATGCGCCGGTCCCAGGCAATGACCGGCCCGGCCTCGAAGCAGAACTGGGTCACCAGGTAGAGCTCGGCGCCGCTGCGCTCGGCGAAATCGTTCTTCCAGCGGAGCGCCTCGGCGATCGCCTCGTCGGAGATGTCGGGACTGCCCTCGGGGTGTCCGGCGACGCCGAACTTGCGGATGCCGTGCTTGTCGAACAGGCCGGTTTCCAGAAGCCGCATGGTGTCCGAGAAATCGCCGGCCGGCTTGTCGGCCGAGCCGCCGATGACCAGCACCTGCTCCAGGCCGACCTCGCCGGCAAGCCGGGCCAGCTTGTCCTCGAGGAAGGCCGCGCTCGGGATGCTGCGCGCGGCGAAATGCGGCACCGGCAGGAAGCCCTCGCCCTTGAGCCGCTTGGCGACCGCGATGGTGTCGTCGAAGTCCGAGCCCGGCAGGAAGGTGATGTAGACCACCGTGCCGGGGCGCAGATGCTCCCGGTAGTCGGGGATCTTCGCGGCCGAGCCCGGCGTGGTCTCGGCGGTGAAGCCGGTCATGAAGTCGGCGATTCGCTGTTTGACGCCGTCGTTCGTCGCGGCCGATCGCGTCATTGCTTGCACCGCCCCCATGTCCCGTTCCCCTGGCGTGTCACCACGTTCGATGGCGGGCCGCGCGCACCGGCCCTCGGCTCCGGGGCCGCAAACCCCCGCAGGGCGCCCGCGCGACCGCTCGTTCGGCCGGCTTGGCAGCGACCGAACCATTGCCGGGCTTGCCGACAGCGTTCTTTCGGAATTGCGACCCATACTTCTCTCAAAGCCCATGTTTTTCGCAAGGTTTTCCCGAATTCGCCGCAGGTAACCCCTTTACAGCGCCTCATCCGGAAGATAATATATCATGAATATACGAAGCCTGCCAAGGCCCGCCTGACCCAAGCGTTCGGAGCCTGCCATGAAAGAGTTACTGCCGCGCGAGCGGTTCATCCGCGCCCTCCGCCACGAGCCCGTCGACCGGGTGCCGCTGCTCTACCGCATGAAACACGAGGTCAAATCCAAACTGGCCCGGGTCTACGGGATCGAGGACGCCTCCACCGGCCGCAAGCATAACCCGGAAATAGAGCTCAGGCTCGGCAACGACGCGATCATCTACCAGATCGGCATCAACGCGGACTTCTCGCACCGGCCGATCAAGATCGGCGAGACCTGGCACAACCACTTCGGCGTCGGCTACGGCAAGAGCGGGCTGAAGGGCCGCACCGAGGAGGAGGAGGTCGTCTTCGCCAAGACCCAGGAGTACTGGGGCGCGGCCAAGGTGGTGCCCGAGAACTTCCCCAGCTTCCATCCGATCCAGACGATGGAGGACCTCAAGAACTATCAGTGGCCGGATCCCAACGATGCGGAGATGCTCGATCCCATCGACGATATTTGCGCACGCTACCAGAAGGACTACTTCATCATCGTCGACCTGTCCTCGACCCTGATCGAGGCGGCCTACGCGCACATCATGGGGACCCAGAAATTCTTCCTCCAATTGTTCGACGAGCCGGAGTTGGTCGCCGGCGTTCTCGACGGCCTGACCGAGTACTACACCGCGGTCGGCAAGAACGCGATCGCGCGGGGCGTCGACATGATCCGGGTCGGTGACGACGTCGGCGCCCAGCAATCGATGATGCTGTCGCCCGTTCAGTGGCGCGAGCTGGCCAAGCCGCGCTTCAAATACATGTTCCAGGAGTTCCGCAAGGCCAACGACGAGCTATTCATCAAGCTTCATTCCTGCGGCGACTACTCACCGATCATCCCCGACGAGATCGAGCTCGGGGTCGATTTATCGGGCCTGATGCAGCCGACCGGCGGCAACAAGGACCAGGCCGGGATCAAGAAGAAATACGGCAACGACATCGCCTTCATCGGCGGCTTCGACGTGCAGAATCTGTTGCCGCGCGGCCAGGTCGAAGACATACGCAATGGTGTGCTCGCGGTCATGAAGAACCTGGCGGTCGGTGGCGGCTACATCTTCTCGCCGTCCCATTACATCCTGGCCGACGTGCCGATCCAGAACATCTACACCATGCTCGAGGCGCAGCGCGACTTCGGCGTCTACGGCAAGTATCCTCTTAACTAGGACTCGGACCCACTAGAACGCGAGACGAAGCGGGAGTATGGCTTGATGGCGGAGCCGGTGCTGCAGATACCCGAGGGCTGGGACGGGCGGGTCCCGGATGGTTGGGAATGGCGGACCCTATGGGACGCCGTGGAGACCGGCGACCACATCTATGCCGACTCCCGGGTCAAGGAATCGATCGCGGCCGAGATCCACCCAAAGGTGATTCTCGACGACGGCCTGTTCCCCGGTTTCAACTTGCAGGGCGACCGCTTCACCGAACAAATCATCTTCATCCCGGAGATGCTGATCACCGCGCGCGCCATGAAGGCCGGCCTCAAACTGATCCGGCCGCTCTTGGCGGCGATGGCGGTGAAGCCGCTCGGCACATTCGTCATGGGCACGGTGCTCGGCGACATGCACGACATCGGGCAGTCGATCGTGAGCATCATGCTCGAGAACGCCGGCTTCAACGTGATCAACCTGGGCACCGACGTGCACCCGGACAAGTTCATCGAGGCGGCGCGCCGCGAGCAGGCCGACTTGATCGGGTTCTCCGCGCTCTTGTCGACGACGGTCTACTATCAGAAAGTGACCATCGAGGAATTCGTGAAGGCCGGCCTGCGCGACAAGGTCAAGATCCTGATCGGCGGCGCGCCGACCACGCAGGAGTGGGCCGACGATTGCGGCGCCGATGGCTGGGGCAAGGACGCGGTCGTTGCGGTCAGGCTGGCCCGCGAGCTGGTCGGGCAGCCCCGCGAGGCCTGGGCCTGAGATTCGGGGGGCCCGGCCAATACCAAAGGTCCTTGATATTGACCCATAGAGACGGTTTCCCAAGATTTTCGGCAAGGAGCGCGTGGCGCGGCGATGCGGGGCATCGCGAGCCATGCGGGACGCCGTCCGAAAGACTTGGGAAGCCGCCTCCGGTCGCGCGGGCGAACCACCGGGGGCGTCGGAAAGCCTTGACGATGCCCCGCATCGCCTGTGGCTCCCCTCCTGCCCGGCGGATTGCTTGCCCGATCTCTATGGGTCAATATCAAGGACCTTTGGTATTAAACCATGAGGGCCTGACATGAGCGACGGCGTGACCGTCACCTTCGTCGATCCGACCGGAAAGGCCGCGGACAAGAAGCGGTCCGCGGCCATCGGCAGTACCTTCCTGGAGGTCGCCCAGGCCGCCGGGCTCGAGTTGCCGGCGACCTGCGGCGGGCGCGGCCAGTGCCGCAGTTGCCGGATCAAGGTGCTCGACGGCGACCTGCCGCCGCCGACCATCATGGACGAGGTCCAGCTCGGCCATGACGAGGTGCACGAGCGCTTCCGCCTGTCCTGCCAGACCAAGGTGATCGCCGATTGCCGGGTCATGGTGGCCCCGCCCAAGACCGAGGTCGGGCACCAGTTCCTGATGGGGACCGGGGGCGTCGAGGCCGCCCATCGGGTCGGGCTCGATTCGGGCGTCGAGAAACGTTTCATCCAGGCCAAGACCCCGGACGACGAGCACCACCAGACCTCGGACCTGGAGGAGGTGGCCCTCGCGCTCGGCCTCGACGCCGAGGTCCCGGTGCCGCTCGAACTGCTGCGCGAACTGCCCGGCGCGCTGCGCGCCCAGGGCGGGGGACTCACGGTCACCAGCTTCAACGGCGAAATCATCGATATCGAGTCCGGCGACACCAGCGGCCGAAAGTACGGCATGGCCTTCGATATCGGCACCACCAGCATCGTCGGCTCGCTGATGGACCTGGAGACCGGCGCGGAGCTGGCCTCGGTCGGCGGCATCAACCCACAGACGGTCTATGGCGGCGATCTGATGTCGCGCATTGCCTACGCCCAGTTCGCGCCCAAGAAGCTGCAGACCCTGCGCGCCAAGGTGCTGAACGCGGTCAACGGCTACGCCAAGCAGGCCTGCGCCGAGGCCGGTGTCGAACTTCGCCACGTGCACAAGGTGGTGATCGTCGGCAACACTTGCATGCACCACATCTTCCTCGGCATCGATCCGACCTACGTCGGGCTCGCGCCCTATGCGCCGGTGGTGCGCGGCGCCGTGGTGGCGCCGGGTAGCGACATGCTCCTCAAGACCCTGCCCAGGGCGCGGGTCTGCCTGCTGCCGATCGTGGCCGGCTTCGTCGGCGCCGACACCATGGCCGCGGTGTTGGCGACCCGCATCTACGACAGCGCCGAGACCCGCTGCCTGGTCGACATCGGCACCAACGGCGAGGTGGTCATGGGCTCGCGCGATGGTCTGATGGCCTGTTCGGCGCCGGCCGGGCCGGCGCTCGAGGGCGCCCAGATTCGCCACGGCATGCGCGGCGCGATCGGCGCTATCGAGAAGGTCGAGATCGGCGAGGACGTGGTCTGCGAGACGATCGGCGGCGCGCCGCCCATCGGCATCTGCGGCTCCGGCCTGATCGACGCGGTCGCCAAGATGCTGGTGGCCGGGGTGCTCGACGCCTCCGGCCGGCTCCGCACCAAGGCCAAGGCCAGCCTGCCGCCCGCGCTCGGGGGGCGCCTGATCGAGTCGGAGGGCAAGGAGTCCTTCGTGCTTGCCTGGGCGGCGGAGGCCGGCAAGGACGAGGATATCACCCTGACCCAGACCGACATCCGGCAGCTGCAACTGGCCAAGGGCGCGATCTGCTCCGGGGTGGTGACCCTGCAGAAGGTGATGGGCATCGCCGACGACGAGATCAAGGAACTGATGCTTTGCGGCGGCTTCGGCAACTACATCAACATCGAAAGCGCGGTGCGCATCCGCCTGCTGCCCGAGCTGCCCCTGGACAAGATCACCTATTACGGCAACGCCGCCGCGCTCGGCGCCCAGATGGCGCTGTTGTCCGAGACCGAGCGCGCCCGCGCCGAGGAACTCGCGCGCGGCATGGATCACGTCTCGCTCGCCTCCCAGCCCGATTTCCAGGACGTCTTCGTCGAGGCCTTGAAGTTCCAGGACCAGAACGCGAGGCGAGACTCCGTCGGGGACTCCAAGGACGTCCCGGTGGCGGCGGAGGGTTGAGATGCAGGTCAACATGATCTTCGGTTTCCTCGGCTCCGGCAAGACGACCCTGGTGCGTCACCTGCTCGGCGCCCGCGCCCGCGAGCGCAAGCTCGCGGTCATCGTCAACGAATTCGGCCAGGTCGGTATCGACGGCGCCATCCTGGAAGGCGAGGCCGTCGACATGATCCAGCTCACCTCGGGCTGCCTCTGTTGCACCCTCAAGGGGCCGCTGTTGAGCGCGATCGAGGAGCTGCGGGACAAGGCCGGGATCGAGCACGTAGTGATCGAGGCCTCCGGGGTCGCCGATCCCGAGGAGATGATCGAGAGCTTCTCCGCGCCCGAGTTCCGCGCTTCGGTCGCGATCGGGCCCTTCGTCACCGTGGTCGACACCGCCAAGTTCGCGGTCATGCGCGAGATGCTGGGCGAGTTCTATGGCTCCCAGGTCGCCCACGCCGATATCGTGTTGCTCAACAAGACCGACCTGGCGTCGCCCGAGCAGCTCGAGGCGGTGCGCGCCGAGGTCGCCGAGCTCAACCCGGGCGCCCGGATCGTGACCACCGAGCACTGCGACGTCGACGCGGGCCTGGTGCTCGACGCCCTGAGCGGCTGGGAACCCGGGCCGGGCGAACACGGCCACCACCACCATCACGACCACCCGGACTTCGAGTCCGAGGTCCTGGACGCCGCCGGCCCGGTCACGCGCGCGGCGCTCGAAAGCTTCTTCGCCGGCTTGCCGCCGGAGGTGCTGCGCGCCAAGGGCTTCATGGTGGTGGACGGCGCGGCCTCGCTGGTCCAGTTCACCGCCGGCCAGCTCGAGATCACCCCCGCCACCCTGGACCGGGTGCGCCAGATGGTGTTCATCGGCCGCGACCTCGACCGCGACGGGCTGGCGGCGCGCTTCGCCTTCGCCGGCGTCGCACCGGAAGACGGGACACGATGACCGCGCCGCAACTCGCGCTCGCCGACGAGCCGGCGCCGCGCTCCCTCGCCGAACGGGCCTATCAGCTCCTGGTCGCCAAGATCACCCGCCACGAACTGCCGCCGGGCGCGGTGCTGGTCGAGAAGGCCCTGATGGAGGACCTGGGCATCGGCCGCACGCCGATCCGCGAGGCCCTGCAGCGCCTGGCCATGGAAGGCCTGGTCACCCATCTGCCCAAGCGGGGCATGCTAGTGGCCGACATCACCGCGACCGGCGTCCAGCACATCTACGAGTTCCGCGGCCTGATCGACGGCTGTACCGCGCGCCTGGCGGCAAGTCGCGCCACCGAGGCCGACGCGCGCGAACTGGCCGCGCTGCAGGTCGGCCTGATCCGGGCGACCGAGGACGACGATATCGACCGCTACGTGGCCCTCGACCGGCGCTTCTACGAGGTCCTGGCGCGCGCCGCCCAGAACACCTACATCGCCGAGGCGGTGCCGCGCATCTTCAATCTCCACCTGCGGCTGTGGTTCTTCATCGCCAACAGGCGCGGCACCTGGCACGACATCGCCCGCGCCCACGAGGTCATGACGGCGTGTGTGGTCGAGGCGGTCAGTCGGCGCGACCCGGAGGCGGCGGAACGGGCCATGACGACCTATATCACCGGCCGTCACAGTGACATCCGGGAGCTGCTGTAACCCGCGCTGCCGGCGGCTTTCATTCCGGTAATTTTGCTGCCTGGCGCGGTACTCGCGTCTCGAATTGGCTGCGCTTTCGTGCTTGAATTGGGCTGTGCCTCCTGAATACCTGGTACGCCGCAGAAACCCCGGCGGCGCAGCGGCGGACCACCACCGCTCTCGCACTCACCTGTCCCTGGGTAAGGACAGTCCTGTCCGCCGGCCGGGCGAGAACGCCAAGGCAGGCGAGGTCATCGCCCTTCCACGAGTTGGCGGACTCCATCATCGTTACCAGCGACTGGCCGCCTGAACGCCGTGCCGCGGCTCACCTTGCCGGAGAATCCTATGTTCGGCGAAGGGTGATCAAGACAGCTTCCGCGCGCGTGTTGAACCGGACTGGCAACCCGGAAACCCCGATCCCGGTCGTGGTGTAGCCGGTCATCGAGCCGTGCCGCCAAAGGCCCGAGGCATAGCGGCGATGGCAGCTCATGTGGGTGATGATCGGTATGCCGCCGGGCAAACAGACTTGGCCCCCGTGGGTGTGGCCCGCGAGGTACAGGCTGAAGCCGGCCTCGGCTGCCACGTCTGCCAGTTCCGCGGAATGGATGAGGGCGATCTTGAAGCCCTTGGGTGCCGTTTCGAGCGCCGTCCGAGCCGCGTCCGTGTAGTAGTAATGGACGTCGTCGGTTCCCGTGATGTGAATCTGCGCCCCGCCCCTTCGGATGGTCCGGGTCTGGTTGATCAAAACGTCGATGCCGAGGGCCTCGAAGGCCTCCACCATGTCGGCGCAGTCGTGGTTACCGAGGATCGCATAGACCCCATGCCGGGCCCGCAATCGGGCAAGGAGTTTTTCGAACACCGGCAGGATGTGCTCGAAGGGGCCCGAGAGTCGCTTCCGGTAGTCCCCGGTCAGCACGCAGAGATCCACCTCCTCACCGGCGATGAGATTCAGCGCGGTTTCCAAGGGCTCCGGAAGGAAATCGACGTGTAGGTCGCTCAGCTGCAGGATTCGGAAGCCATCAAATTCGGCGGGCAGGTTCGCGAAAGCGAGCTCCATGCGTTTCAGCTCGACACGGAGCGCGTTGCGGACCCCTCGCTCGTAGAGGCCGCAAATTCGGAGTCCCCAGCCGAACAAACTCAGCATTTGTTTGAAAGCGACCCGGTGGCGGCGTGTTTTGACGGCGCTGGGCGTGTGCTTTTCTTCGCCCGCCTCCATGCCCAGGCGCGCCTGCCGCCAGGCCTCGCGGGCCGGGTCCGGCCGCGCGGCCGCTGTCGAGCCGGGCGTGGCAGTGAGTGAATGGGCTACGTCGTTCAATGAACCAAGTTCCCTGGAATCGGCGCTCGAGCCATATTAGGCGATAGAGGTTGTTCCGAATTTGTTAA
>JACZWN010000253.1 GCA_022572105.1 Pseudomonadota bacterium
AGCGGCTGGGCGCCGGCCGCGACCTCGAGGGTCGCCGCGGCCTCGGGGCCGGCCTCGCCGGTGGAGAGCGCGATCGCCTGGCTGAACAGGGTGGCGGCCTCGATCTCGACGCCGGCGATGGAGAAGGTCGGCGCGCCGGGCTCGGTGACCAGGCCGCCCAGGCCCTCGATGACGATCTGGCCGCCGTTGGCGAAGGTCATGACCAGGTTGTCGCCCGCGACCGAGACCTGGGCCGCGGCCGGGTCGAAGTTGATGATGAAGCGCTGGCCGAGCCCGGCCTGGATGATGATGATCTGGCCCGGCTCGGGCTCGATCAGCTCGAAGCCCTCGAGCACGCCGGGGATGACGCCTTGGGCCTGAAGGAGGGCGATCATGTCCTGGCCGGCGTACTGGAGGCCGGGGGCGTTCTCCAGCTGCACCAGGTTGACCAGGTCCTCGAAGACGATCTGGGCGCCGTCCTCGAACACCAGGATCAGGTTGTCGCCGTCGACCAGCGCGCGCGCCTGGGAGGGATCGAAGTCGAGCACGTAGGTCTGGCCCGGCTCGGCCGAGATCTGGACCGTCTGGCCCGGCTCCGGCCGCGCCACCAAGATGCTGGCCTGGCCGATCAGCTGCTCGCCGCCTTCCGTGCCGGTAAAGCTCGCGCCCGTGGACATCGCGCCCGTGGACATCGCGCCCTCGGCGCCCTCGGCGCCCTCGACCTCCGCACCCGTGTCTTCCGACGCCCCCCGGCTCAGATCCCCCCGGTTCAGATCCTCGGTCATCTTCACTTCCTCCTGAACGGTACCCACCACGGCCGCTTATTCTTGTCCCCGGCGCGGCCGCAGTGCCCCAATCGTTAATATTTCGCCGATCCCAGTTTGTGAGAATTCGCGACGAAATTCAACAAAAGTCGTCGCGAACAATATATACATATTTATGAGTTTTGCATCCGGATGTTCAAAGAAGAAGTTCTTTGGTTAATAAATTCATCATAACTCTCTCAAGTCGAGGCCATATTGGTTAACGCGGCAAGCATTAAGCAATATCAACGCGCGGGACTCTGAATAATTATCCAGCGACTCTCAGAATAACCGAGCCTCCCGCGACCGCGCCGACTGCCACGAGCCGAGGGTTCCGCCGCTAACACATAGCCATTCAAAGAAAAGCCGCGGCGCCTGTACCGGCATCCGCGGAAAGCCTAGGGAGTTTCGCCACGAAGCCGGTTCGAAGATTGGAACGTAATACCAAGGAGCGCTGATAATGACCCATAGAGATCGGGTCACGCTTCGAACGTGAGCACCCGATTCACGCGGACCATTCGTGAGCCCTGGGGCTCCCCGAATTTCCACGATCGGGTGCTGGGAACGGCGCCGTCTTTTGGGCCGGTCGCTGGGCCCTTAAAGGAGGATGATCTCGACCCGCCGGTTGGCCGGCTCGCGCACGCCGTCGGCGGTCTGGACCGCCGGTTCGGCCTCGCCGCGCCCGGCCACGCTGATGCCGCCTTCCTTGACGCCGCGGGAAATGAGCGCGGAGCGGACCGCGTCGGCGCGGCGCAGGGAGAGCTGGAGGTTGTAGTCCTCGGCCCCCGAGCGGTCCGCGTGCCCGGTGATCGTGTAGTCCACGATGCCGAGATCGTCAGCCGCGGCCACGGCGTCGTCGATCACGCGGTTTCCGGCCCCGTCGACGGCCTCGCTGTCCCAGGCGAAATAGACGGTGAAGGGCTCGGGCGCCGCGGCGATCTGCGGCACGGGCATGGGCGCCGCCGGGCTGCCCGCCGGCTTGCGGAACTCGGTCAGGCGGTAGGTGGTCAAGGGCTCGAGCTCCGCCATGGCTTTCTCGAACTGGTCCCTGCAGCGCTCCACGTCCTCCTGCCGCCAGGCCGAATGCGACATCAGGCCGGTAGCGGGATTTACCCCCTCGGCGGCCTCGATCCAACAGTCGAAGCTGACCTGGGCGGTGGCCGCGAGTTCGGGCGCGATGGTCCGGCCGCCGCGGTCGTAGGCCGTGCGCAAGCGCACCAGCCCGGCGCTGAGGTCGGGGATGTCGGCCTCGAGCAGGTCGCGGTCCATGATCTCGTCCGGCATCACCGAGGAGCGCCGCGCGGCGCGGCGTGCCTTATGGTTGAAGTGCTCGCCGTCGAGCAGGTCGGTGGCCCAGGTGCGCTCCTCCGAGAGCGCCTCGTAGCCCTCGTAAAGCCCGTTCATGAAGACCGTGCCGGTGGTCTCCAGCCCGATTCCCGAGGTGTTGTCGAATATGACGTCGGCCCGCGACGGCGCGGAAAGCACCAAAACAACCGCCGCGCCAAAAAGCAATCCCTTGGCCTTCATGTCCCCACATCCCCTCAATCTAAGAGTCTCCCGCGCCGGCCCCCCGGGCATTCGAGCGAGCGAACGCACACGTTCCGGCACGCCCGAGTCTAAGCCAGGAAGCAAACGAACTCAACTGCGTATAACGCAAATCGGCGGTGACGCGCAAGCCGCGGTTGGACGGCCGGCCCCGGGTGCTCCGGCGCCGTCTCCGCCCGATCCTCCCGGTCCGGGGCGGGTCAGCCGGCGGCGGCGCGGGCGCCCCCGGCATCGAGGCCGAAGGCGGGTCTGAGCGCGATCCCGACATAGGTGCCGGCAAGCGCCGCGGCGAGCCACAGCCAGCCGTGCAGGCTGCCCGAGGCGATGCCGCTGAAGTAGGCCCCGACGTTGCAGCCGAAGGCGAGCCGGGCGCCGTAGCCCATAGCCAAGCCGCCGATCACCGCCGCCAGCGCCGGGCGCCAAGCCAGGTTCCGCACCGGCCCGAAGGTCCCGGCGAGCCCGGCGGCCAGGAAGGCGCCGGCCAGGATGCCGAAGTTCATCACCGAGGTCGACTGGGCGAAAAGCCCGCCCGCCAGCGCCCGCTTGGGATAGGGCCAGGTCCAGAACTCCCAGGACGCGACGTCCAGGCCGAGGCCCGCGGCCGCCTTGGCGCCCCACAAGGTATAGCCGAAGGAAATGGTCCAGGGCCGGCCCGAGAGGGCGAGCGTGGCCAGGTTGAGCAGCGCCAGCAGCACCGCGCCCCAGACCAGCGGCCAGGGCCCGTGCAGCAGGCGGCGCCAGCCGTGGCGTCCCGGCCCGCCTCGCCCGCGGTCCAGCCGGCCGTGACGGCGCCGCTCGATGACCACGGTGGCCAGCGCGATGAGCGCGAAGGCCACCAGCTGCGCCGCCAGCGCGCCGGACAGCCCGAGTTCCTGGACCAGCGAGACCGTGCCCAGGCTGGGGGCCTCGGCGCTCCACCAGGGCATGTTCGCCGAGCCGGCGAGCGAGCCGACGATGAAGAAGATGAGCGTCACCACCATGCGCCCCGAGCCGCCGCCCACGGTAAAGAGGGTGCCCGAGGCGCAGGCGCCGCCGAGTTGCATGCCGATGCCGAACAGGAAGGCGCCGACCAGCACCGAGACCCCGGCGGGCGCGAGCGCACCGCCGACCGGCCGGCCGAACAGGCTGCCCTCGGCTAAAATCGGCAGGAAGACCACGCTGGCCAGCGCCAGCATGAGCATCTGGGCGCGCAGGCCGGCGCCGCGCCCGTCGGCCACGAACGCGCGCCAATGGGCGGCGAAGCCGAAGACGGCGTGGTAGAGCACCAGGCCGAGCGCCCCGCCCAGCAGGTAGAGCGCACCATAGCGGCCGGAGACCGCGCCGCT
>JACZWN010000254.1 GCA_022572105.1 Pseudomonadota bacterium
TGTTTCGTTCCGGCCGCGGGGTCCCGTCCTACAGGGCCTCCGCGCCGGAGATGATTTCGATCAGTTCCGTGGTGATGACCGCCTGACGCGTCCGGTTGTAGGTCAGCGTCAGCTTGTCGATCATCTCGCCTGCGTTGCGCGTCGCGTTGTCCATCGCGCTCATGCGCGCGCCGTGTTCGCTGGCGCTGTTCTCCAGCAGCGCCTTGTAGATCTGGACCGCCAGGTTGCGCGGCAAGAGGTCGGCCAGGATCTCCTCTTCGGCCGGCTCGTACTCGTAGACCGCCAATGTCGCCGGCCCGCCCGCGGCGGCTTCCGCCTCCTCCTGTCCCGAGGACGCAAAGGGGATGAGTTGCTGCGAGGAGACGATCTGGCTGATCGCCGACTTGAAGCGGGCGTAGTAGATCGTGCAGACGTCGAACTCGCCGGCCTCGAACATCCGCTCGATGCGCTTGGCGATCGCTTCGGCGCCGGCGAAGCTGAGCCGTGGCCGCGCCACGTCCTCGATGGTATCGATGATGGAACCGCCGTAGTCGCGGCGCAACTGGTCGCGGCCCTTGCGCCCGACGCAGAGGATCTTGACCGTCTTGCCCCCGTGCCGCAGCGTGGCGATGTCGCGCCGGGCCTCGCGCACGATATTGGAGTTGAAGCCGCCGCACAGGCCCCGGTCCGCGGTGCCGACGATGATGAGATGGACCTCGTCCTTGCCGGTGCCGGCCAGCATCTTGGGCGCCCCGTCACGGCCGGCGGCGCTCACCGCCAGCGAGCCGAGCATGCGCTCCATGCGCTCGGCGTAGGGCCGCGAGGCCTCGGCGGCCTCCTGGGCGCGGCGCAGCTTGGCCGCGGCGACCATCTTCATCGCCGCGGTGATCTTCTGCGTCGATTTGACGCTGGCGATCCGTACCCTGAGATCCTTGAGGTTCGCCATATGCGGTTATCCGCTCGCCCGTTCCGTGCTCGCCACGCGATCCATCAGACGCAATCCATTAGATGAAGGTCTTGGAGAAGTTTTCCATGAAGGCCTTGAGCTTTTCCTCGGTGGCCTCGGAAATCTCCTTCTCGGTCCGAATCGCCTCGAGGATCTCCTGGCCGCTGGCCTTCATCTCGTCGCGCAGCTTCCGCTCGAAGCTGGTGACCTTGTCGAGCGGGATGGGGTCGAGGAAGCCGCGCACGCCGGCGAAGACGATCACCACCTGCTCCTCGACCGGCAGCGGCGCGTACTGGTCCTGCTTGAGGAGCTCGGTCAGGCGCGCGCCGCGCGCGAGCAGGCGCTGGGTCGACGCGTCGAGGTCCGAGGCGAACTGGGCGAAAGCCTCCATCTCGCGGTACTGGGCGAGCTCCAGCTTGATGGAGCCGGCGACCTGCTTCATGGCCTTGATCTGGGCCGCCGAGCCGACGCGCGAGACCGAGAGGCCGACGTTCACCGCCGGGCGGATGCCGCGGTAGAACAGGTCGGTCTCCAGGAAGATCTGGCCGTCGGTGATCGAGATCACGTTGGTCGGAATGTAGGCCGAGACGTCGCCGGCCTGGGTCTCGATCACCGGCAGCGCGGTCAGCGAGCCGGCGCCTTTGTCCTCGCTCATCTTGGCCGCGCGCTCGAGCAGGCGCGAGTGCAGATAGAAGACGTCGCCCGGATAGGCCTCGCGCCCCGGCGGGCGGCGTAGCAAGAGCGACATCTGGCGGTAGGCGACGGCCTGCTTGGAAAGGTCGTCGTAGAAGATGACCGCGTGCATGCCGTTGTCGCGGAAGAACTCGCCCATGGTGCAGCCGGTATAGGGCGCCAGGAACTGCAGCGGCGCCGGCTCCGAGGCGGTCGCCGAGACGATGATCGAATAGTCGAGCGCGCCGCGATCCTCCAGCTCCTTGACGAACAGCGCCACGCTCGAGCGTTTCTGCCCGATCGCGACGTAGATGCAGTAGAGCTTCTTGGACTCGTCGTCGCTCTCGTTGATGGCTTTTTGATTGAGGATGGTATCCAACGCGATCGCGGTCTTGCCGGTCTGGCGGTCGCCGATGATCAGCTCGCGCTGGCCGCGACCGACCGGGATCAGGCAGTCGATCGCCTTGAGGCCCGTCTGCATGGGCTCGTGCACGCTGCGGCGCGGGATGATGCCGGGCGCCTTGACCTCGACGCGCTTGCGCTCGGTACTCTCGATCGGGCCCTTGCCGTCGATCGGGTTGCCGAGCGCGTCGACGACGCGGCCCAGCAGGCCCTTGCCGACCGGCACATCGACGATGGCGCCGGTGCGCTTGACGACGTCGCCCTCCTTGATGCCCCGGTCCTCGCCGAACAGCACGACGCCGACGTTGTCGGCCTCCAGGTTGAGCGCCATGCCCATGAGCCCGCCGGGGAACTCGACCAACTCGCCGGCCTGGACATTGTCCAGACCGTAGACGCGGGCGACGTTGTCGCCGACCGAAAGGACCTGTCCGACCTCGGCCACGTCGGCCTCGGCGCCGAAGTTCTCGATCTGCTCCTTGAGGATCGCGGAAATTTCCGCGGCGCGGATGTCCATCAACCAGCCCCCTTCATGGCGAGTTGCAGTCGCTGCAGCTTGCTGCGCAGCGAATTGTCGATCATGCGGCTGCCGACCCGAACCACGAGGCCGCCGATCAGGCCCGGATCGACCTTGACTTCGATCTTGACTTTGGCGCCGACCTCGGCGCGCAGGGCCGCGTCCAGGGCGCGGTGCTGACCGTCGGTGAGCGCGCGCGCGCTGGTCACCCGGGCGGTCACCTCGCCGCGCCGGCGCGCCAGCTCGGCAAGATACGCATCGATCATCCGGGTCAGCGCAAATAGCCGCCGGTTCTGCGCGACCAGCAGGACGAAGCGCCGGGTCAGCTCGCCGATTCCGGCCCTGTCGAGCACGGCCGCCATGGCCCGGGCCTGCTGCTGGCGGGTGAACAGCGGGCTGCGGATCAGCCGGCGCAGGTCCTCGCTCTCGGCGATGATGCCCCTCAGGCCGCGCAAGTCCTGGGCGACCGAGTCGAGCTCCTTCTTGTCGTCCGCCAGATCCAGAAGCGCCAAGGCATAACGCCCGGCCAGACCGCTCAAGCTGGTGTCCTCGACCGCCAAGCCCGGTTCCCCCCTAGAATTGCAGAGCGCAACCCGTTTGTTTGCGGGATCGTCGGTTGAAAGCGACGCCAATCCTGTCCCCGGAAGGCTCCCCACCGCAGCGCGCGTTTGGTATCATAGTCGCCATAGCCAGGCAAGACGAGTCAAGCGCCGTTGTCTCTGGCCTTTTCGGCACCAAAGCGGCCGGTTTCGAGTGCCCCGCGGCGCGCTCGGAAGCCAAGCAGGTTTTCGAAACTCCGCCCACACGGCGGTGTGGGCGGGCTTCGCAAAACCTGCCAGATTTAAGGGCTTGCAGAGTGATCCTGGCCCGGCCATTTGCGGCCGGATCAGGATCACTCTGCTTAGAGAAAACTGTACGGATCGATGTCGATCTGCAGGCGCACGTTGCCCGGCAGCTTGACCTGCGAGACCCAGGCCTTGACCACCTTCTGCACGGCGACATCGCGGCGCGCCTTGAGCAGGAAGCGGCGCCGGTGGCGGCCGCGCAGCAGGGCTAGCGGCGCCGGCGCCGGGCCCAGCACCTGCACGCCCTCGACGTTCGGCGCGGCGCGGGCGAGCGCCCGGGCG
>JACZWN010000076.1 GCA_022572105.1 Pseudomonadota bacterium
TCTACGACCTGCCCGAGCACGTCATACCCAGGGAGCATTTCGACGGACTGCCGTCCCGCGGCGCCTTCATCGACTGGAAATGCCGAAGCGCCTTGGCGCGGCTCTGCTTCGCGACGCCGGGCGAGCTGGCGGCGTTCTGGGGCACGCTGAGCCCCGCCGAAGCCAAGGCCTGGTGTGACCGGGAGATGGGCCGGGCGGTCACCCGGGTCCTGGTCGAGCCGGCCGATGGCTCGAAGTGCCGCCCCGCCTTCGCACTCAGCGACATTCTCGGACGGCTCGAGGACCCGCCCGCACCGCCGCCCCGGATCCGGGCGTTGAACCCCTTCGATCCCTTGATACGCGACCGGGCGCGGCTGCGGCGGCTGTTCGGGTTTCGCTATCGCATCGAGGTCTTCGTGCCGGCGGCCAAGCGAGAGTACGGCTACTACGTGTTCCCCCTGCTCGAGGGAGATCGCTTCATCGGCCGGCTCGATATGAAGCACGAACGCCGGGACGGCGGCGGTCTGAGCGTGACCGGCCTGTGGCTCGAGCCCGGTGTCGCGATGACCCGGACCCGGCGCGACAGGCTCCAGGCCGAGCTCAGGCGGATCCAGAGGTTCGTCGGCGCCGAGGCGGTCGATTTCGCCCCGGCACCCTTCAAGGTCATCGAGGCTTAATACCAAGGAACGTTGACTATAGCCCGCGCGCGGCTTCGCACAGGTTGCGCAGCTTTTGGCGCGCCAGGTCGCGGCCGAGCAGGCCGAGGCCACAGTCGGGCGCGGCAATCAGCCGCTCGGCCTCGATGTGGCCGAGCGCGGCCTCGAGCCGGGCGCGGATTTCCTCGACCGGCTCGACCCGGCTCTTGGCGATGGCGACGACGCCGAGGATCACCTTGGTGCCGGCGAAGCGCTCCAAGAGCGCGAGATCGTTGGGCCGGTGCGCGTCCTCGAGCGAGACCGCGTCGATGCAACTGCCGTCGACCGCCTCGGCGAGGCGGAAATAGGCGTCCGGATCGGCTTTCGGATAATCGTCGCGGTCGAGCCGGTCGGGATAGCCGCAGCACATGTGCATGACCCGGTTGACACCCTCGGGCAAGCCGTGGAAGCAGCGGTCCAGGTCGGCCACGCCGTAGGCGAGCGCGGCCTCGGGCTTGCGGGCGAAGACCGGCTCGTCGACCTGGATCCAGCGGCAGCCGGCCGCGGCCAGTGAAAGGATCTCGGAATTGATCGCCGCGGCCAAATCGGCGCCGAGCTTCGCCTCGTCGTCGTAGTGCAGGTTCACCGTGGTGTCGGCGATGGTCATCGGGCCGGGCATGGTGATCTTGACCGGCCGCTCGGTGAACGACTGGGCCAGCTTGAAATCGGCGGCGAGGAAGGGATCGCGCGCGCTGACCGGGCCGGTGACCGAGGGCAGCTCGGCCGTGTAGGTGCCGCCGCGCACCTCCTTGGGGGTGAGGGTATCGAAGTCGATGCCCTCGATGTGCCGGCAGTGGTAGTGGATATAGTTCTCGCGCCGCACCTCGCCGTCGGTCGGCACGTCGATGCCGGCCTCGACCTGGTCGCCCACGACCTGCGCGACGCCGCGGGCAAAGAGCGCCTCGGCCTCCTCGCCCATCTCCGCCAGGGCTTCCAGATATCCCGCGGTCGGATGGCGCGTGTCCGGCCCTTCTTCCGCGCGGAACCAGTCCGGTACGGGCACGAAGTCGGGTTTCGGATAAGCGCCTATGGTGGTGGTCAAGAGCGCCATGGTCATGCCTCCCTGTCGGCGACCCTACGGGGCACGCGAAATTTGGCACAGAGCCCGGGCCACGGCAATCGCACACGCCCGCAATCGCGCACGAAGTGGACCGGCGAAATCCACCCGCCCGAAGGCCGCTGCAGGGAAATTTTATCCCCGTGACCCTTGACTTCGGGCCGGGCTCTGTTTATCTCCACGCCGAGCTTGGCACTCACTCGGAGTGAGTGCTAGCAGAAACTGGAAATTCTAGAGTTTCCATACACTTGGGAGAACGATCCATGAAGTTTCGGCCTTTGCACGACCGCGTACTCGTCCGCCGCCTCGAGGAGGACGAGAGGACGGTCGGCGGCATCATCATCCCCGACACCGCCAAGGAAAAGCCCATGGAGGGCGAGGTCCTGGCGATCGGCCCCGGCGCCCGCAACGACAAGGGCGAGCTGACCCCGCTGGACGTCAAGGCGGGCGACCGCATCCTGTTCGGCAAGTGGTCGGGAAGCGAAGTCAAGATCGACGGCGAAGAGCTGGTGATCATGAAGGAATCCGACATCATGGGCGTGATCAAGGTCGCCAAGTCGATCAAATCCGTCGCCAAATCCGCCGCATAGCCAGTGGTTCCGATGCCGACCGATGGTTTCCATCCGTTGGCCGAATCGAACCACCGCCTCTTTGATTGAGTGGGCCGAATCACGCACCGCTTGGGAACCGAGCGGCATGATCGGACACGGGAAACGGAGTAAATCAGAATGGCTGCCAAGGAAGTAAAGTTTTCAACCGAAGCGCGCGATCTCATGCTGCGCGGCGTCAATATTCTGGCGGACGCGGTGAAAGTGACGCTCGGGCCCAAGGGCCGCAACGTGGTGCTCGACAAGGCCTTCGGCGCGCCGCGTACGACCAAGGACGGCGTCACCGTCGCCAAGGAGATCGAGCTTGCCGACAAGTTCGAGAACATGGGCGCGCAGATGGTCCGCGAGGTCGCCTCGAAGACCAATGACTTGGCCGGCGACGGCACCACCACGGCGACCGTGCTGGCCCAGGCGATCGTGCGCGAGGGCACGAAAGCGGTGGCCGCGGGCATGAACCCCATGGACCTGAAGCGCGGTGTCGACACCGCCGTCGCGGCCGTGGTGAAGAACCTGGAGAAGCGCTCCAAGAAGGTTTCGAGTTCCGAGGAGATCGCCCAGGTCGGCACCATCTCGGCCAACGGCGACGCGGAGGTCGGCGAGATGATCGCCGAGGCCATGCAGCGGGTCGGCAACGAGGGCGTGATCACGGTCGAGGAGGCCAAGTCGCTGGCCACCGAGCTCGACGTGGTCGAGGGCATGCAGTTCGACCGCGGCTACCTGTCGCCCTACTTCATCACCAACGCCGACAAGATGATCTGCGAGCTGGAGAACCCCTACATCCTGCTGCACGAGAAGAAGCTGTCCGGGCTCCAGGCCATGCTGCCGCTGCTCGAAACGGTGGTCCAGTCGGGCCAGCCGCTGCTCATCGTCGCCGAGGACGTGGAGGGCGAGGCGCTGGCCACCCTGGTGGTCAACAAGCTGCGCGGCGGCCTGAAAGTCGCGGCGGTCAAGGCGCCCGGCTTCGGCGACCGGCGCAAGGCCATGCTCGAGGACATGGCGGTGCTGACCGGCGGTCAGACCATCTCCGAGGACCTGGGCATCAAGCTGGAGAACGTCACCCTCGACATGCTGGGCACGGCCAAGAAGATCGTGATCACCAAGGAAGAGACCACGATCATCGACGGCGCCGGCAAGAAGAAGGACATCCAGGGCCGCTGCGCGCAGATCCGGGCGCAGATCGAGGAAACGACCTCGGACTACGACCGCGAGAAGCTGCAGGAGCGCCTCGCCAAGCTGGCCGGCGGCGTGGCGATCATTCGTGTGGGCGGCGCCACCGAGATTGAGGTCAAGGACCGCAAGGACCGGGTCGAGGACGCGATGAACGCGACCCGCGCCGCGGTCGAGGAAGGCGTCGTGGTCGGCGGCGGCGTGGCGCTGCTCAACGCCATCAAGGCGCTGGCCAAGGTCCAGCCGGACAACGACGACCAGAAGGTCGGCGTCGATATCGTGCGCCGCGCGCTTCAGACCCCGGTGCGTCAGATCGCCGAGAACGCCGGCGTCGAAGGCTCGGTCGTGGTCGGCAAGCTGCTGGAGGCGAAGGGCGCCAACATCGGCTTCGACGCCCAAGAGGGCAAGTACGTCGACATGTTCAAGGCCGGCATCATCGACCCGACCAAGGTGGTGCGCATCGCGCTGCAGGACGCGGCCTCCGTGGCCGGCCTGCTGATCACCACCGAGGCCATGGTCGCCGAGAAGCCGGAGAAGAAGGACGCGGCGCCGGCCGCGCCGGACATGGGCGGCATGGGCTTCTAATTGAACGCCAAGACCGACTAAGATCGACTAGCGCCGCGGCCGGGTGCCGCGGCCCTTGTTCTTGTGCAACTCTTTTGCAACCGGGGAATCCGGCGCAACAGGCTATATCATTCGTATGCGCATGAACGCTTGGGACCGTGTCGGGCCGAGCAGGCCTCCCGAGCGGGCCCGAAACCGGTCCCCGTGACCGATTCGATTGACGGAGCGCCACTTTATCGCCAGAAAGACCTTGGCGCGCCCGGCGATCGGGAAGGTTCCGGCCGCGCCCGATGCCTTTGGCTTCACGAGTGCCGGGAGGCGCGAGGGTGCCCGTCGAGAAATTCCGCGATCGGATCCACAGGTCGATCGACCGGCGCCTGGAGCCCGTCGTCCGCGTCCTGGCGCGCCTCGGCGTCGAGCCGAACCAGGTCACGGTCGCGGGGACCTTGATCTGCCTGGTCAGTCCCGCACTGATCGTGGCCGACCAGCTCGCGCTCGCGGGCATCGTCTGGCTCGCCGGCAGCGCCCTCGACCTGATCGACGGCGCCTTGGCGCGCCACCAGGACAAGGTCACCGCCGCCGGCGCCTTTCTCGACTCCACCTTCGACCGCATCACGGAGGGCGCGCTGTTCGCGGCGATCGCCTACCACTTCGCCCAAGGGGGCGATGCGCTCGCCGCGGCGCTCACCGTGGTCGCGCTGCTCGGCGCGCTCCTGGTCAGCTATACCCGGGCGCGCGCCGAGGCGCTCGGGGCGAACTGCAAGGTCGGCATCGTGACCCGGCCCGAGCGGGTCCTGCTGCTTGGGCTGGGGCTGTGCTTCGACCTCATCGAGCCGGCGATCTACCTCTTGGTGGCGCTGAACGCCGTCAGCGTCGCCCAGCGCATCCACCACAGCCTGCGCGAGCTTGCCGCCAAGCCATGACCGGGTGGCCGGTGGGGCCAGCCGATCCCTTTTGCGGGCGGCAACATCGAGCGGTGCGGGAAAAGTCCAGGTGTCCACCCGCCGGCGTCGGCCTTGATGGCCGCGACGGCCGCCTCGAGCCGGGCCGGGCGCGGGGGCACGAGGGACCGGGCGACACAAAAAAAGACGGCGCGCGATCTTGCGGCCGCCCCGGTGAGGCCCTCTGGAACGAACTTATACCAAGGATCAGCCGCCGCCGCTGATACTGTCGGAAACGGCGTTGACGACCATCCCGTACATCGTCCCGAGCGTGTTTCCCATGCTGACCCACGCGGTGATGCCCGCGATCGAGACCAAGGACGCAAGCAAGGCGTATTCGATCGCCGTGGCGGCCTCTTCGTCCCGGCAGAAGGCCCCCATTCGTTTCCCCATCGCCGTTTCCTCTCTGGAAGCGTACCACCGGTCCTAACGTTTTATTCAAAAATGTTTAACGAACGGCTAAAGGTTTTGCCGCTTGCAAGAATACAGTTTAAATATTCAATAGATAAAATTAATCCTTATTCGCCGGTAAACGATATTTATTGAGTGAACTCCGTAATTCCGGTCGTTCGGCCTTTTTTGAAGCGAGATCCGGCACGAGCTCGCGCGTCGCCAGGGCGTTGGGGCGCCGGCTGCGCGCCCCATCGAGGACGCCGGACGGTTGCCGCGGCCGGGGCCACCCCCGAGCGCGCGCCAAGGGGTGCGGAATCGACGTTCGTTCGCGGTTGGCCCGGCGGGGCCGGCGCTCAACCGCGTCCGACGATGTAGTCCCGGAGCACGCTGGTCTCGGTTTCCAGTTCCTCGAGCCGGTTCTTGACCACGTCGCCGATCGAGATGATCCCGCTCAGCTTGCCGTCCCGCACCACCGGCAGGTGGCGCACGCGGCTGCGCGTCATCTCGGCCATCACGTCCTTGATGTTGGCGTCCGGCGTGCAGGTCTTGACCGAGCGGGTCATCAACTCGGCGACCCGCACCTTCAAGACTTCGCCGCCGTGGTCCACCAGCGCGCGCACCACGTCCCGCTCCGAGATGATGCCGAGGATCTTCTCGCCGTCTTCGCTGACCACCAAGGCGCCGATGCTTTCGAGCTTGAGCATTCGAATGACGGTCGCGACGGTAGCATCGGGCCGCAAGGTGACGACCTTGTCTCCCTTGGCGGCGAGCATCGTTTCGACCTTCATGGTTTCACCCTCCTTAACGTCCGTCGACCGCGGGCGCGATCGATCCGGTCAATTCCTTCCTGCCGTTCGACCCCGTCCCGTCCGCACCGGGCATTATAGGGAAAATTCGCATACTTCCAAAATATCTCGGATCGGCCCGAACCGCCGGGCAGGCGGCATCGCCCGGCGCGCTGCCGCGCCTCGAGCCCCTGCCCCGACAACCGGAGCGCGTCGAGGCCAGGATCGACGGTCAGGGCGTCATGACCGTGTTTCTAGTGTTGTGTTTCTTACAAAAGGTTGCCGATGTCGGCTGTCCAAATTTCACCACAAAGACACGAAGGATTTCAATAAGTTCCTGGTGCCTTTGTGCCTCACGCCTGCCGAAGTCGTACGGCGCGCAGGTTGTGTGAACCCTTTTTCCACCCATCAGGTACGAATGCTGGAGTCGGAACACTAGCTATTCTCCGCGCCTGCCTTGCAGCGCGCGCCGCCCAGCACCTGGACGATCTCGTCCTGCTCGTTCGCGAGCGGCAGGAGGGTCGCCCGATAGAGGATGCGCGCGCCGTGCCGGTCCTCGAACTCGCCCTCGTCGACGACCGGCGCGCCGAGCTCCAGGGTCCTGTCCAGCCACTTGCTCGCGACGCCGATCAAGGTGTTTCCGGGCACCTCCGAGCGCGTCAGGGACGTCGCCGTGATCCCGGAGACCCGGGCGATTCTCTCACCGATGTCGTGGAGCCGGCTCCGATCGGGCGTCTCGGCGGGCAGAAGGGTGAAGCAGTCGGCCAGGAGGTCGGGCGGAATCGCCGTTTTAAAGGCGCGCACCAGCGGCGCGCGCCGGCCGTCGCGCAGCTCCTGCCAGCGGCCCATGAGGAGCATGGTCAATCGGCGCTCGCCGGCGACGATCTTCGGTGCGATCTCTTCCATTCTTCAACCCGGTAGGTTGTGCCGCCGTCTGTCCCGGCGCCCGCCTCCCGAAGCGCCACCCGGAACCAGTTCTTATAGCGTGAAAACCAGGAATTGTCCCGGCTGGATACGGCCCGGCTCCGGCGCCGGTCCTTCGCTCCCCTCGCGCTCCACCCGGGCCCCCCGCCGCGAGACCGGATCGGTCACGCCTCGGGCCCCGGCGCCACCCAAGTCGGGGCTAACCTGCCACCAGCGGCCGAACCTCTCTCGCGAATCGCTCCATGCGCTCCAGCGTCTGCGCCGGCTCCGCGCTCTGGAAGTTCAGCACCAGGTGGCGGACGCCCAGGTCTTCGAGGGCGTCGATATCGCCGGCGACCTGCTCCGGCGCGCCGGTCAGCAGGCGGCGGCCACCGTCGCCCGCCGCGCCGTCCGTTGGCGCGGCCTCCGTACCGGGCTTTGCGTCGGCGCCGTAGCCGCTGCCGCTCCAGCGCAGGGCGCAGTACGCCAGGGTGATCCCGGCCGGGTCGCGGTCGCAGGCCTCCGCGTACCGGTGGAGCCTGGCCACGGCGTCCCGGTAGCGCTCCAGGCTATCGAGCGGATAGCGCGGGTTGCTGCCGATCGGATACCAGCCGTCGCCGAGGCGCGCGGCGCGCCTCATGGCCGGCGCACTTTCACCGCCGATCCAGATCGGCGGATGGGGTTTCTGAACGGGCTGGGGCAGGAAGCTGATATCGGAAAACTGAACGTATTTGCCGTCGAGAACCGGCGCCGGACTGGTCCACAGCTCTCGGAAGGCGCGGATGTACTCGTCGGCCACGGCGCCGCGTTCGTCGAAGGGCGGCGCGCCGATGGCCTCGAACTCCTCGCGCATCCAGCCCACCCCGCAGCCGACGATGACCCGTCCCCCCGACAGCACGTCCACCGTGGCCAGCATCTTGGCGGCGAGCACGGCCGGGCGGTGCGGCACCACCATGATCGAGGTGAGCAGCCGGGCCGTCGAGGTCTGGCCGGCCAGGAACGCGAGCAGGGCGAGCTGATCCATGCAGTCGCCGGCGCCGCCGCCCGGGAATTCGCCGGTATCGGAATAGGGATAGTGAGGGGCGATACGCGTCGGGATGACGATGTGGTCGGGCACGCCGATGATGTCGAACCCCAGGTCCTCGCCCCGGCGCGCCAGGCTGCGCACGCCCTCCGGCGTCGCCAGCGGCCCCCGGGTGGGCAGAAAAAAACCGATCTCCATCCTTACCTCCCCTCGCCAGCCGGCCCGCTACTTCATCCGATTACGCGACCCGCGGTCAAGCGTCATACCATCCTGGAAACACAATCGAGACCGGCGCGCAAATCGGGTACAAAGGAAGACTTCGGCAAACGGGAGGCACGCGATGACGGCGCGGCGGTTGAAGTTTTGGGGCTGGGGCTTCGAGGACACGCGCCTGAGCGACGCCGAGGAGCGCGCGCTGACCGAGTCTTACGCCAAACGCTTCGGCGTCGACGGCTTCGAGCGCCTGCCGGTTCCGCGGGTCGAGGACATCCCGTTGCGCGAACCCCGGCTCGGCGTGCCGGCGAAGCTCGAGGCCATCTGCTCGACCGCGCCTTACGATCGCCTGGCGCACACCTACGGCAAGTCGTTTCTCGACTCGGTGCGCGCCTTCGACAAGGACTTCGCCAACGCGCCCGACGCGGTGGCATCCCCGCGCAACGAAGACGAGGTGGTGGCGATCCTCGACTGGGCCGAGGCCGCGAACGCCGCGGTCATCCCCTTCGGCGGCGGCACCAGCGTGGTCGGCGGCATCGAGCCGGCGGTCGGCGACGCCTTCGCCGGGGCCATCTCCCTGGACCTGAAAGGCCTCGACCGCGTACTGGAAATCGACCGGACCAGCCGCGCCGCCCGCTTCCAGGCCGGCATCCTCGGCCCGGCGCTGGAGGCGGCGCTCAAGCCCGAAGGACTGACGCTCCGGCACTTCCCGCAGAGCTTCGAGTTCTCCACCCTGGGCGGTTGGATCGCGACCCGCTCCGGCGGTCATTTCGCCACGCTGTACACGCACATCGACGATTTCGTCGAGAGCCTGCGCATGGTGACCCCGGCCGGGATACTGGAGAGCCGCCGGCTGCCGGGATCGGGCGCGGGGCCCAGCCCGGACCGGCTGATGATCGGCTCCGAAGGCGCCCTCGGAATCCTGACCGAGGCCTGGGTGCGGTTGCAGGACCGGCCCAAGCACCGTGCCTCGGCGAGCGTCTCCTTCAAGGACCTGTACCGGGGCGCCGAGGCGGTGCGCGCGGTCGGCCAGGCCGGGCTCTACCCGTCGAACCTGCGCCTGCTCGACGCCAACGAGGCCAGGATCACCGGCGCCGGGGACGGCACCCACGCGCTCATGGTGCTCGCCTTCGAATCCGCCGACCATCCGGTCGAGGCCTGGCTGGAGCGGGCGCTGGAGATTTGCGCCGAGCGCGGCGGCGACTTCGACAGGGACGCGGCGAAGGCGCCCCGCGCCCACCTGAGCGGCGCCGCCGGCGCCTGGCGCGAGGCCTTCATCCGCATGCCCTACAACCGCGAGCTCCTGACCGCCATCGCGGTCATCAACGACACCTTCGAGACGGCGATCACCTGGGACCGGTTCCGTGACTTCCACGACAACGTCAAGGCGGCGACCGAGGCCGCGATCATGGAGGCGACCGGGCGCCCGGGCATGGTCACCTGCCGCTTCACCCACGTCTACCCGGACGGCCCGGCGCCCTACTTCACCTTCCACGGCTTGGGCCGCCACGGCGCGCTGCCCGAGCAGTGGCGGCACATCAAGACGGCGGCCTCGGACGCGGTGCTCGCCCAGGGCGGCACCATCACCCACCATCACGCCGTCGGGCGCAACCACATGCCGTGGTACGTCCGCCAGCGCCCGGCGCTGTTCGGCGCGGCGCTCGCGGCGGCCAAGGCCAAGCTCGACCCGGCCGGCATCCTCAACCCGGGCGTCCTGGTGCCGGCGCCCGAGTCTCGGGGGCCTGCGGAACGCGGGCGGTGACCCGCCGTGAGCCGCCTCACACCGCGACGTTGTTTTGCGGCCGGCCCTCGAGGAACGCGATCACGTTGTCGACCGCGCCCTGGTTGAGCAGCTCCACCGCCTCGGGCGTCGAATCGGCGGCGTGCGGGGTCAGCACCACCTGCTCGCACTGGAGGATCGGGGCGTCGGGCGGCAGCGGCTCGTCCGGGAACACGTCCAGGCCGGCGCCGGTGAAGCGCCCGGCCATGAGGGCGTCATGGAGCGCCGCCATGTCCACCACCGCGCCGCGCGCCCCGTTCAGCAGGATCGCCTCGTCCTTCATCAGCGCGAGCTCGCGCGCGCCCAGGAGACCGCGCGTGTCCTCGGTCAGCTTGACGTGCAGGCTGACCACGTCGGCGCCGCGCAGCAATGCGTCCAGCCCGACGAAACGCAGGCCCAGGCTTTCCGCCCGCGCGTCCGAGGGATTGAAGGTCCAGGCGATGACCTCCATGCCGATGGCGCGCGCCAGACGCGCCATCTCGGCGCCGATGGCGCCCGTGCCGACCACGCCCAGGACCTTGCCTTGAAGCGTCACGTTGTCCTTGCGGGTCCAGCGCCCGGCCTTGAGCTCGGCGGTCTGGAAGGCCGCGCGCTTGGCGACCGCGAACATGAGCGCGAACATGTGCTCGGCCACGGCCGGCGCCGTGCGCCCGGGCTGGTTGGACACGACGATGCCCAGGTCCCGCGCCACCTCGAGGTCCACCATGTCGGTGCCGATGGAGCAGGTGGCGATCATCCGGAGCTTGGGCAGGGCGCGCAGCTCGGCCTCGCGCCAGGTCACGATGCTGCGCGAATTGATGATGATCTCGGCGTCCCCGACCCGGTCGATCTTTTCCGCGCCGCTTTCCGGCCGGGTGTCATGGATGGTGACCGCGCCGTAAGGCGCGAGCCGCTCGAGGCTGGGGGAGCCGGCGATCTGCACCGGATCGTCGCCGGGCACGACGATTTGGACACGCTCGGGAGGTGGCATTTCTTCGTTCGCTCGCTCTTTATTCCGTGGACCGGAACCGGGCGGCCCCAGGTCCTACCCCGGCCGAGGCCCGGGCCGCGCTCATACCAAAGGTCCTTGATAATGACCCATAGAGACGGTTTCCCAAGGCTTTCGGCCAGGAGCGCGTGGCGTAGCGATGCGGGACATCGGAAGCCATGCGCGACGCCGCCCGAAAGCCTTGGGAAACCGCCGTTCCGGTCGGGCAGGCGAACCGCCGGAGGGCGTCGGAAAGCCTTGACGATGCCCCGCATCGCCCGCGGCTTCCCTCCTACCCGGCGGATCGCCTGCCCGATCTCTATGGGTCATTATCAGCGCTCCTTGGTATTACTAGGCTTGGCTAGAGGCTCATCCTTGAAGGCCCGATAGCACCAAGACTCTACGCGGGCCAAGGCTCTACGCGGGCCAAGGCTTCACGCGGGAAGTATCCTGGTTGCCCGTGCACCAACTTTGATGCGGCCTAACCACTCTCTGTAGCGGACATGGCCTCGGCGCGCGGCGAATTCCGGAGTCGATGTGCCGGGCCGCTCATCTCGCAGCCGTTAAGCTGAACGTTCATTTTGCGAGCCTTCGCGACCCGAGACTTGAAGAGTTCCCCACCTGCACCTCCACCTCACACTCAGCCGGATTAGGTTCCTTGGCAGGAACGGTTCGCGAGTTCGAGGGACTGTCCTAGTCCGGGATCATTCGTTCTAGGTGGCTGGAAACAAATTTCCCACGATCTGTGCGGCAATTGATGCGGCAGCATGATCGATTTCCTCTCGAAGATGACGCGCATTACTGGCGGTCCAAACACTGAGCTTCAGCCGGCTGCTCGTGTACTCGAATGGCCGGGAAACTGACCGATTGAAGTTGGTCCATAGGTTGATAAACAGCACCGCTCGGGGGTCGTCGCTGTCATCGGCGATAAAGTCAATCGACTGCACACGCACGGTGAGAAGCGCGTCAACCCTAGCAATCCACAGCGAACGTTCACGTGCCTGCTCGAACGGCACCTCAAGGAGTTGATAGTCAGCGCGATTTTGTGAGCTGCGGATGATCTGGTCGCCGATTGCCATTGCTAGGCTTTTCTTGTTCAACAACCCCGTGGGGATCGACGACACTGGACTATCAACACTGTCCAGAAGCCGAACAACCGGGCGAGGCTGCACCCACTCAAACCGACCAATCGCTGCTCTCGACAGCGTGCCGACCATGATGAGTGCGGGGGCAAGAAGGAGACCGTAGCCAGCCGCTTCACCGGCGTATGGTAATGAACTGAAGTACGACTCAGCCGTCTCGTGAAATGCGTCGCCAAGCGCAACTTGCGTTCGCTTCAATCTTTTCGGGCGAACCGTCGTGTAGGTGGGTCCACGGGCGAAATGCTCCTTGAAGGCCGGCTCGAACTCGAACCAATCCTGGTATAAGAACTGGTCCGGCCCCAATGCGACAACGCCAATCGAGCGATGGTCTTCGTCCAACCAGGCTGTGATGGCTGAAGATCTTGACGCGATGGGTGTGGATTCATTGCTCCCGGGAGTACGTCGCGCGCAGCCTGTCGCTACGAGCACCAACATGACGAAGATCAAACCGTTCACTGAAAGGCGTATTGCGGTTCTCATTTTGCACCTCCTGAAGACAGGCGACTTTCTACCTGCGTCCGGGAAATTCAAAGTGATCTGGAGTGCCCGATGTCCATTTGTGGCTGAGGGTGATGAAGAAGTCGGAGCCGGCAGATTTTGTGAAACTATCGTTCTTGTAGGCTGAGCTTGAAGCAATGTTGATTCAATACCGCCCCGGACTTTGAATCATTGTTTAAAAAATCTGGTCCTCGGGACATCTTCAACGTGGCGGAACTCGGGGATTAAATCGAGCCTGATCGATAGAGGGTGCTGCCCTTCCGTAATCTAGCGAAGTCTGGCGTGTGCCAGCGTCAATGTGATGAACGATCGGGAGAGCAGCTATGGAACACTATGTTGGACTGGACGTATCGCTCAAGGAGACCTCGATCTAGCATGGCCGATGGCGGCGGCGGGATCGTGTCTGAAGGCACGGTGATCTGGGAGCCGGCGGCGATCGCCGCGTTCGTCGAGGCAAAGGCAGGGAACGTGAAGCGGCTCGGTCTCGAGACCGGTCCGACGACGACCTGGCTCTGGCATGAGCTCAGGGCGCTCGGCTTGCCGGTGATCTGCATCGATGCCCGCCACGCCAAGGCGGCGCTGTCGATGCAGATCAACAAGAGCGACCGCAACGATGCCGCCGGGATCGCCCGGATCATGCAGTGCGGTTGGTACAAGGAAGTCCAGGTCAAGAGGCTCTCGTGTCACGAGATCCGGGCGGTCCTGAACAGCCGGGCCCAGCTGGTCAAGATCAAGCGCGATCTCGAGAACCAGATCCGTGGCTTGCTCAAGAACCTCGGCCTGGTCATCGGCAAGGCGGGCGGCACTGTCTTCACCCGCCGGGTCGAGGAGCTGCTTGGCCGGCAGGGTCTTTTGTGGGAGGCCGTTCGACCCCTGCTCGAGGTCCGCGAGAAGGTCAGGCGAGAGATCGCCGCTCTCTATCGCAAGCTCCTGGGCCTGGCGCGGGACGACGTCGACAGCCGACGCTCCATGACCGTGCCGGGGATCGGGCCGATCACCGCCTTGGCGTTCCATGCGGCAGTCGATGATCCGACCCGGTTCAGGCGATCGCGCAGCGTCGGCGCCTATTTCGGGCTGACGCCGCGCCGCTATGCCTCGGGCGAGGTCGATTGGACCGGGCGGATCTCCAAATGCGGCGATCGAATGCTCAGGACCTACCTGTTCGAGGCCGCCGGCGTGCTGCTCACCCGGGTGCCCCACTGGTGCAAGCTCAAGGCTTGGGGGATCAGGCTGGTCAAACGGATCGGCTTCAAGAAGGCCAAGGTCGCCGTGGCCCGAAAACTTGCGGTCATCCTGCATCGCATGTGGCGCGATGGAACCGACTTCATCTGGTCAACCAAGGAGGCGGCAGCTTAGAAGAAACAACGTCCAAGAATTCCGCGAGAGCGGAACCGATGTCCCTGTCGGGACGGCGGCGTCGGCGAGATCGACCGAGGCTTTGCGATGCCTCGAATGAGGCAAGCGCGTTTTCAACATTGATCCGCCAACGTCCTCCAACGCCATCATGCAGAGGGCATAGCCCCTACTGCGGAGAGAACAGTGAACCCGGCAGGCGCATCAAGGGAGAGCTTGACATCCAGTCCCCGAGTTAGAGAACACCCTCGGCTAA
>JACZWN010000255.1 GCA_022572105.1 Pseudomonadota bacterium
CCGACCATGGTGAAGGCGATCTCGGCGCCGGCGACCGCCTCGCGCGGTGTCGGCGCCGAGGCGCCGCCGAATTCGGCGACCCACTTCTCGGCCGTGGCGGCGGTGCGGTTGTAGACGGTCACGTCGTGACCGCCGTTCTTCAGGTGGCCGGCCATGGGATAACCCATGACGCCGAGGCCGACGAAGGCAACTTTGGTCATCGCTGGAGGTCCCCGTGTGTTTTGGCTTGCCTGAATTGGTAGCAAGTCCGGCGCGTTGCCGCAATCGCGCCTGGTTTCGAGGGCATGCGAACGGTCTGCCGCCTCGGTCCTGGCACTATGCGCGCCCCGCAACTGGCCCTGTTCAGGCGCGCGCGCCGCTGTACAATCCGAGGTCAAGAGGCGCGGCCCGGGTGGCCCCGGCCGCCGCCGCCTGCGGTTTCACGAAAAAACTTGAAGGGAGGACGGACATGACCCGCATGACACCCAGCGAGGCCTTCGTCGAGACTCTGGTCAGCCACGGGGTTACCGATATTTTCGGCATCGTGGGCTCGGCCTATATGGACGCGCTCGACATCTTTCCCGCCGCCGGCATCCGCTTCATTCCCACGGTCCACGAGCAGGGCGCCACCCACATGGCCGACGGCTACTCGCGGGTCAGCGGCCGCCAGGGCGTGTGCATCGGCCAGAACGGTCCGGGCATCACCAATTTCGTGACCGCGATTGCGGCCGCCTACTGGGCGCATTCGCCGGTCGTGGCGATCACCCCGGAGACCGGCTCGACGACCATGGGCCTGGGCGGCTTCCAGGAAACCGACCAACTGCCGATCTTCTCCCGGATCACCAAGTATCAGGGCCACGTCAGCGGGCCTTCGCGCATGGCCGAGATCACCGCCCGCTGCTTCGACATGGCGCTGGCCGAGCGCGGACCCACGCAGCTCAACATCCCGCGCGACCACTTTTACGGCGAGATCGACGTCGAGATTCCCAAGCCCAAGTTCGTCGAGCGCGGCCCCGGCGGCGAGCGCAGCCTGGACGACGCGGCGACGCTCCTGGCGGGGGCCAAGTTTCCGGTCATCGTCTCGGGCGGCGGCGTGATTATGTCCGACGGCATGGAGGAATGCGTCGCGCTCGCCGAGCACCTGAACGCACCGGTGGTGAACAGCTACCTGCACAACGATTCCTTCCCGGCCAAGCACCCGCTGTGGTGCGGCCCGCTCGGTTACCAGGGCTCGAAGGCGGCCATGAAGCTGATCGCCCAGGCCGACGTGGTCCTCGCGCTCGGCACCCGCCTCGGCCCCTTCGGCACCCTGCCCCAGCACGGCATCGAGTACTGGCCCAAGGACGCCAAGATCATCCAGGTCGACAGCGACCACCGCATGCTCGGCCTGGTCAAGCCGATCTCGGTCGGCGTCTGCGGCGATGCCAAGAGCGCGGCCAAGGCGATCATGGACCGGCTCGCCAACCGCGAGATGGCCTGCCGCCACAACGCCCAGGAGCGCCTGGCCGAGATCAAGGCGCAAAAGGACGCCTGGGAGGCCGAGCTCGACGCCTGGTCCCACGAGGTCGACGACTGGAGCCTCGAGGTCGCCGAGGGCAGCGGGGCCATGCACCCGCGCCAGATGCTGCGCGAGCTCGAGAAGGCCCTGCCCGAGGACGCCATGGTGACCACCGACATCGGCAACATCTGCTCGGTGTCCAACAGCTATCTGCGTTTCGACAAGCCCAAGAGCTTCTTCGCCGCCATGAGCTTCGGCAACTGCGGCTACGCCTTCCCGACCGCAATCGGGGCCAAGGTGGCGGCGCCCGAGCGCCCGGCGGTGGCCTACGTCGGCGACGGCGCCTGGGGCATGAGCTTCGGCGAGATCCTGACCTGCGTGCGCGAGCGCATCCCGGTGACCGCGGTGGTGTTCCACAACAAGCAGTGGGGCGCCGAGAAGAAAAACCAGGTCGACTTCTACGACACCCGTTTCGTCGGCGTGAACCTGGACAACCCGAGCTTCGCGGAAATCGCCCGCGCCATGGGCGCCGAAGGCGTCACGGTGAGCAACCTCGGCGACGTCGGCGAGGCGCTGGAGAAAGCCTGCGACGCCCAGAAGCAGGGCAAGACCACGATCCTCGAGGTCATGTGCACCCAGGAGCTCGGCGACCCCTTCCGCCGCGACGCGCTCAAGAAGCCGACGCGGCTCCTGGACAAGTACAAGGACTACACGGTGGTCTGATCCTTGGTATGAGCGCCCGGCGCGGTTCCCATCCCGCGCTCACGTTCACGCTGGCAGGGAGGGCTCGATCGAAGTGGACTCGGCAGGGCAGATTTTCGCCGGACTGGACGCGCCGACCCTGGCCTACGCGCTGGCCGTGGTCTTCGTCGCGGCGCTGGTGCGCGGCTACAGCGGCTTCGGCGCCTCGGCGCTGATCGTTACCAGCCTGACCCTGGTCTTGCCGCCGGCCGAGGTCGTGCCGATCTCACTGCTGCTCGAAATCGCCGCCAGCCTCGGCCTGCTCGCCCAGGTCTGGAAGGACGTGCCCTGGCGCACCATGGCCTGGCTGCTGGCCGGGGCGGCGCTCGGCATGCCGGCCGGCTTCGCGCTCCTGACGGCGTTGCCGGCCGATGTCATGCGGGTGGTGATCTCGCTGCTGGTGCTGCTCGCCTGCGCGCTCATTTGGCGCGGCGCGCGGCTCGACGCCCAACCCGGCGTGCGCACGATCCTGGGCACCGGCGTGGTCTCGGGCATCGCCAACGGCACCGCGGCGGTCGGCGGCCTGCCGGTGGTCTTGTTCTTCCTCTACAGCGCCGCCGCGATCGCGACCTCGCGGGCGACGCTGATCGTTTACCTGTTGATCGCCGATATCTACGGTACCGGCGTGGCCTGGATGAACGACTTGGTCACCCAAGAGGTCCTGCTGCGCACGGCGCTGTTCTGTATCCCGCTATTCCTCGGCGTCTGGCTCGGCAACCGGCACTTCCTCGCGACCTCGCCGGCATCGTTCCGCCGCTTCACCCTGATCCTGCTCGTGTTCCTGGCCACGGCCGGCCTCTTGCGGGCGGCCTTGGTTTAGGCGCGGCCAGGAGACGGTTCGGGGCGATGCGATCCTGGTCCCGAACGCGGGCTCCTCAAGCCTCGAGTCCTTCTCACGCCAGGGCCAGCGCGAGGGCCGTCGCGGCGACGATGTCGTCGACGCTGGCGCCGCGCGAGAGGTCGCTGACCGGTTTGGCGAAGCCTTGGAGCACCGGCCCGATCGCCTCGGCGCGCCCCAGGTACTGGGTCAGCTTGTAGCCGATATTGCCGGCATCGAGATCCGGGAAGATCAGCACGTTGGCCCGCCCCGCCACCGGGCTTTCGTCCGTCAGCTTCTTGGCGGCGACCTCTGCGACCAGCGCGGTATCGGCCTGGAACTCGCCGTCGATGGCAAGTCCCGGCGCGCGCGCCTTGGCGATCTCGAGCGCCCGGGTGACCTTGTCGATCCGGGCGTGGCGGGCGCTGCCCTTGGTCGAGAAGGACAGGAGCGCGACCCGCGGCGCTTCGCCCAGCAACTTCCCGGCGCTCTTGGCCGAAGCGAGCGCGATGTCGGCCAACTGTTCGGCCGTCGGCTCGATGTTGACGGCACAGTCGGC
>JACZWN010000077.1:0-1314 GCA_022572105.1 Pseudomonadota bacterium
CGTGTCGGGACAAAAATGCAAGGGCCACAAGCCGCCCATGCGCGCTCGTGGCCCGACCGGTGCCCGGCACCCCCTGCTGGAGTATCCGGCACAGTCCAGATGGGTTCGCCTCAACTCATCCGGACGCCTCCATTGGCGGCCGGGCGTGGACGGTCCGGCGTGTGCCGAACGGGTCCGGAGGCCGATACCACCGGGTGCTCACCGATCATGGCTGGTGCCTGCGCGCATCAGTTCAGATTCCTCTGACAGGGACCACTCCCTGACGGGTGACTGTAGAGACCCTGGCACGGGGTGGTCAACTCGGCCGGGCCGGGCGTATTCGGCTCGCCCGAGGCGTCCTCGGGGTGTGAAAGCGACGAATCACTCCGGTTTCGGCTGATTCTCGTCGGCCGAGTCCACGGCTTCGTGCAGGGTCGAGGCGATGCGGAGAGCCCTGGCACCCCTGAATTGTCCGAGGTAGGCTGTAAACTTGGGCCTGCCCTCGACGCAGACGACGACCGGCTCGGTGGCCCGCTTGGTGGTGGTGATCACGTCGCCGACCTCCAGATTGACGAGTTCGTCCATGGTGATGGTGGTCTCGGCCAGCACGCCGGTGACGATCAGGCCGGCCTCGGCCAGCGCCGCCAGGTAGTTGTGCGCGCGCGCGTCCAGGAGCTCGTCCTCGGTGATCGTGCCCCGCGTCACCAGGCGCACGACCGCGCGCTTGACCAGCGCCTTGGCGCCGCGCTTGCGCGCCACCGCCGGGTCTTCCATCTGCTCGCAGATCGCGACCTTGAAGCCGTGGCGGATGAGGCGCAGGAGGTAGCCGTCGGCGGCGTGCACCGGCACCCCGCACATGGGGATGTCCTGCCCCTCGTGCCGGCCGCGTTTGGTGAGGGTAATGTCGAGCGCCTTGGAGGCTTGAAGCGCGTCCTCGAAGAACAGCTCGTAGAAGTCGCCCATGCGGTAGAACAGCAGGCAGTCGGGATGGGCGCGCTTGATCCGCCAGTACTGCGCCATCATCGGCGTGACGGCGCCGGCCGGCGCCGGTTCGGCCGGCTCGGCCATCAACTCAAGCGCCGCATCGTAAACTGCATCGGTAAAATCGGCAACGCTGGGGTTGGCGCTACGGGTGAGCTTGCCTTTTATCGCGTTGGCAAACTCCTTCAGGTCGCCATGGTTCAACGTGACAATCCTTCTCATCATGGTTCGAGCGTCAGCGTCCATCCGGTGTCCTCCTTCCAGAAGGGGTGGACGCCCCTGGAGTTGTGGTGGGGCCAGGAGCGTCCGGGAGTTTCTCGCTTTGTTGATAGGGGATCAACAATTCAGTAAGAT
>JACZWN010000077.1:1324-2043 GCA_022572105.1 Pseudomonadota bacterium
GGTTCGGCCGGGCGGGGCGTCGCGCCCGCCGCGCCTTGGTCGTGTGGGTTCTCGGACACGGGCTGCCGTTTCGTCGCCTCGAGTGTGGCCGGATCTCGAGCCCGGCCTTTCCCTGTGCCGGTAACGTTAGCACAGGGCCGCGCGCTCTAGGCAAGCGGACGCGAGCGAGTCACAATGCCCCGAGCCAACGTCCCGAGCCAACGTCCCGAGCCGGCGAGCTCGATGGCGGGCGGGAGGTACCAGCGTGGAACCAGAGGGCAGCGTTTCCGGACCGGGCGAGATCACCGAGGTGGTCGGCCGCTTCGCGGGGCGGGACGAATTCACCACGGCGGTCGAGGAGTTGCTGGACGCGGGCTTCACGCCCAGCGACCTTTCGGTGCTCGACACCCACGAGGCGCTGGGCGCCGCCGGGACCTCCGGCGAGGCCTGGCAGACGGCGCTCGCCGGCCTGGTCGGCGAGATCAAGTACGTCGGCCCGATCACCGCCGCGGGACTGATCGCGGTCGCCACCGGGCCGGTGGGGGCGGCGGTCTCGGCCGCGGTCGCCGCCGGCCTGACCGGCGCCGCGCTGGCCGAGCTCCTCGAAACCGTCCGCGCGACCCCGCACACCGAGAGCTTCGCGCGCGCCTTGGAATCGGGGGCACTCCTGCTCTGGGTCCGCGCGGAAAACGCCGAGCGGGAGGCGCAGGCCCCCGGCGTCCTGACCCGCCACGGCGCCG
>JACZWN010000077.1:2053-14113 GCA_022572105.1 Pseudomonadota bacterium
CGCCCCGACCGCCCGGCCGGGCGGTAATACCAAGGATTAAGTCCCGGTCACGACCGGCTCCGCGCGGGCGCCCGCTCGACGAAGGGTTCCTTTGACGCCCCGCGCGGCGCTCTCTAACATCTCTGCCGGAACAACCGTTCCCTCGGGCAGAGAGCCACGCCCCGGGGGCCAAGGGGAGGGATCATGGCCGACGACAGGTCGCGCACGATCGAGCAGGAAGCGCTGGAGATGCACGCGCGCGGCCGGCCCGGCAAGCTGGAGATCCGCGCCACCAAGCCGCTGACGACGCAACACGACCTGACGCTGGCCTACTCGCCCGGCGTCGCCGCCCCGTGTCTCAAGATCTACGAGGACCCGGACAAGGCCTACGATTACACCGCCAAGGGCAACCTGGTGGCGATCATCTCGAACGGCACGGCGGTACTCGGCCTCGGCGACCTGGGCGCGCTCGGCGCCAAGCCGGTCATGGAAGGCAAGGCGGTGCTGTTCAAGCGCTTCGCCGACATCGACGGCATCGATCTCGAGATCGACACCCGCGACGTCGACGAGTTCGTCAACTGCGTGCGCTACCTGGGCAAGACCTTCGGCGGCATCAATCTGGAGGATATCAAGGCGCCGGAGTGCTTTATCATCGAAGAGCGCCTGCGCGAGCTGATCGACGTGCCGGTATTTCACGACGACCAGCACGGCACCGCGATCATCACCGTGGCCGGGATCATCAACGCCCTGCACCTGACCGGGCGCGAGATGGGCGAGGCCTCCATGGTCATCAACGGCGCCGGCGCCGCCGGCATCGCTTGCGCGGAACTGATCAAGGCCATGGGCGCGTCGCCCGACAAGGTCCTCCTCTGCGACACCCGCGGCGTCATCTACCGGGGCCGCGAGGACGGCATGAACCAGTGGAAGTCGGCGCACGCGATCGAGACCGATGCGCGCAGCCTGGCCGAGGCGCTCGAAGGCGCGGACCTTTTCCTCGGCCTGTCGGCGGCGGGCGCGATGACCAAGGACATGGTCCGCTCCATGGCCGACAAGCCGATCATCTTCGCCATGGCCAATCCGGACCCGGAGATCCGGCCCGAGGAGATCGCCGAGGTCAGGGACGACGCCATCGTCGCCACCGGGCGCTCGGACTATCCGAACCAGGTCAACAACGTGCTCGGCTTCCCCTACATCTTCCGCGGCGCGCTCGACGTGCGCGCCTCGTCGATCACCATGGAGATGAAGATCGCCGCCGCCGAGGCGCTCGCGGCGCTGGCGCGCGAGGACGTGCCGGACGAGGTCAACCGGGCCTACGCCGGGCGCCGGCTGCGCTACGGCCCGGACTACATCATCCCCGCGCCCTTCGATCCGCGGCTCATCGTCGCGGTGCCCACGGCGGTCGCCAAGGCGGCCATGGCCGCGGGCGTCGCGCGGCGGCCGATCGAGGACCTGGAGGCCTACGAGCACGAACTCGCCGCCCGCCTCGACCCGACGGCGGCCAGCCTGCAGGGCATCTTCGAACGGGTGCGCCGGCACCCGCGCCGCGTGGTCTTCGCCGAGGGCGAGGAGGAGACCACGATCCGCGCCGCCTACGCCTTCAAAAACGCCGGCTACGGCTTGCCGATCCTGGTCGGGCGCGAGGACCGCATCCGCGAGACCATGCGCCAGATCGGCATCCCCGACGGCTTCGCGGAGGTCCACAACGCCCGGCTTTCGGCCAACAACCAGCGCTACATGGACCACCTCTACGCCCGGCTCCAACGCGCGGGCAAGATGCGGCGCGACTGCCAGCGCATGGTCAACCAGAACCGCAACGTCTTCGCCGCCTGCATGGTCGCGCTGGGTGACGCCGACGCCATGGTCACCGGCCTGACGCGCAGCTTCGGGGTCGCCTTCGAGGACATCAGACGGGTCATCGATCCCAAGCCCGGACACCGGGTCTTCGGCATGTCGATCATGGTGCTCGAGAGCCGCTCGCTGTTCATCGCCGACACCTCGGTGCACGAACTGCCCAGCGCCGAGGAGCTGGTCGACATCGTGATCCAGAGCGCGGCCCAGGCGCGCGCCATGGGCCACGAGCCGCGCGTGGCCCTGCTCAGCTTCTCGAACTTCGGCAACCCCATGCGCGCGCGCGCCCAGCACCTGCGCGACGCGATCAAGCTGCTCGACGCACTCGACCTGGATTTCGAGTACGACGGCGAGATGCAGGCCAACGTGGCGCTCGATTACGAGCTCATGCGCCGGCTCTATCCCTTCGCGCGCCTGAGCGGGCCGGCCAACGTGCTCATCATGCCGGCGCTGCACAGCGCCAACATCACCCCCAAGCTGGTCCAGACCGCCGGCGTCGGCACGGTCATCGGGCCGATCCTGATCGGCCTTTCGAAACCGGCTCAGATCGTCCAGACCGGCGCCACGGTCAACGATGTGGTCACCGCCGCGGCGATCGCCGCGCACGATTCGATCATGGAGGGCAAGCTGCTTTAGGGAACCTTGACCGCGCCGTGCGCGCCACCGGCGCCCTTCGGCCTCATACCGAGGATCAGTCGACGCCGTCGATGGTGATGCTCCGGAGCGCGTAGTCGCCGCCGCTGTTGACCAGCGCGACGCCGTCGAAGGGATCGCGGAAGCCGCGGTCGATCACGTTCATGACCTCGTTGCCGTCGACCCGCACCACCATGCGGCCCCTGCGGTTCCGGGTCCACTCGATGACGTGGGCCTTGCCGTCCTCGAGCTTGAGCGGCTGGTCGTAGAGCTCGATGGTCGAGGTCCCGCCGCGCGAGGACAGGCGCAGGAGCTCGAGCGACGGCGTCCCGCCGGTCGCGCCCGGGCGATAGGCCAGGCGGTAGCCGGCCGAGGCGTTGGCGCCCTGATAGGGCCCGAACTCGAAGCGCGGCTCGGCGCTCCCCGGGACCATGCGCGAGGTCAGCTCGACGCGCATTGCGAAGGCATTGGTCACCTTGACCGGCGCGATGACGGCGGCGAAACCGGGGTCGGCCGGCGGTTGCTCGGCGACCTGGCCGCCCTGCCGCCCTTGCAGCGTCTGCCGCAGAAGCTGCCCGAAGAGCTGCCCCACCTGGTTCTTGCCGGAGGATTGCGTCTGCTGTTGCTGGCGCGCCGGCGGCGGCTCGACCACCGTGCGCAGGCCGTAACGCCAGTCGATCAGGAACTCGCCGGCGGTAACCCGCCAGGGCGCATCGGGCTGGGGGCCGCGCCCAGAGAAGTCATCGCTGAACAGGCGTTTGCCCCAGGGATTCTCGTAGCGGCGGAGAACCTTGCGCAGGTCGCGCAGATACCAGGGGTCGATCAGCCGGTCGCTCTCGCCGCGTTTGAGCTCGTTCCTCAGCTCCTTGATGAGCTTCTGAAGTTGTCGATCTCCACCGGCCGGTGCGGACTGCGCCGCGGCCGGCCCGCTCAAGGTCGCTGCGCCGACCGCGATCGCGGCGAGCGCAAGACATGCGATGACGCTACGCTGAATAGTCATAATCGTGATGCTAACACGCTTTTTCCGGCCGCGCAGCAACCAAGCGCGAGTCACCGGCTCGCTTTTGCACCGGTCCGCTTTTGCAAGGGGGATTCGGCTCTCACAGGGCGCTGAACGCGAAGAACAGCCCGCCGGCCATGACCGCGGTCGCCGGCACCGTGATCACCCAGGCCGCCACGATGGTCATCAGGTGCGAGCGCCGAACCAGCTTGCGCCGGCGGATGATCTCACCGTTGTACTTCCCGTTGCCGGTGGTTTCCTTGCCGGTGTCGTCCCGGCGCACGCGCGGGCGCCGGGCGCTGAAGTACTCGCGGAAGAAGCCGACGCCGAAGATCGCGCCGACCGCGATGTGGGTCGAGCTGACCGGCAGGCCGAGGGCCGAGGCCAGGATCACCGTGATCGCCGCCGACAGCGCCACGCAGTAGGCGCGCATGGGGTTCATCTTGGTGATTTCCTGGCCGACCCTGCGCACCAGCTTCGGGCCGAAGAGCACCAGGCCGAGCGAAATGCCGGCCGCGCCGATCAGCATGACCCAGAGCGGGATCTCGACCTTGGCCGAGATGTCGCCGGAGCCGACGACGCCGACGATCGCGGACAGCGGCCCGACCGCGTTGGCGACGTCGTTGGAGCCGTGAGCGAACGACAGCAGCGCCACCGAGCAGATGAGCGGGATCGTGAACAGGCTGCGCACCGACTCGTTGCGGTTCTCCATGCCTTCGGCGCGCCGGGCGACGAGCGGTTTGATCGCCGCGTAGGCACCGGCGAAGATGGCCAAGCCGATGAGCGCGACCAGCCAGAGTTCCGGCGTCCAGACCCTTTTCAGGCCCTTCATGACGAGATAGGCGGAGAACACGCCGGCCATGAGCGCGACCAGCACCGGGACCCAGCGCTTGGCGGCGGCGATCTTGTCGTCCTGGTAAACGATCGCGCGATTGATGAAGGCGAGGAAGAGCGCCGCGATGGTGCCGCCAAGCAGCGGCGAGATCACCCAGCTGGCGGCGATCTTGGCCATGGTGCCCCAGGCGACGACGTCGAAGCCGGCGGTCGCGATCCCGGCCCCCATGACCCCGCCGACGATGGCGTGGGTGGTCGACACCGGCGCGCTGACATAGGTGGCCAGGTTGACCCACAAGGCGGCGGCGAAGAGCGCGGCGAGCATCGCGGTGACGAAGACGTCGCCGCTTTCGAAGCGCGTGGGGTCGATGATGCCCTTGGACACCGTGGCGACCACCTCGCCGCCGGCCAGGAGCGCGCCCATGGTCTCGAAGACCGCGGCGATGACGAGCGCGCCCGTCATGGTGAGCGCACGCGCGCCGACCGCCGGGCCGACGTTGTTGGCGACGTCGTTGGCGCCGATGTTGAGCGCCATGTAGCCGCCGACGATGCCGGCCAGGATGATGAAGGCGCCGCCCGCGCCATCCCCGGTCTGCAGGGCGCTGAACCACCAAACCAGCGCGAGGAAGATCACGCCGATGCCCAGCCCGGTCAGCTTGTTCAGGTCCTTGTCGAGGGTTTTCTTGACGGAGGGACGAGGGCCGGCCGGTGCGGGACCGACGCCCAGCGGTACCCCCTTCTGGGTCATACGGGACCTCGGAACTTGGTGACGCGCGGCATCCGTTCCACGGCTCGGGAGGTAAGCGATTCGCCACGCGCCCGCAACGCGAAAGAATACTTATCCACGATTAATACCGAGTCTCGTTGATATTAGGCGCCGGCCGTCTCGCGCCCCGATTGGGCCGCCATGGGCAGGCGTTTGACCATCCAGATCGCCATCACCAGCCCGGGCAGCGCGATCGCCGTGGACAGGATGAAGAAAGTGACCCAGTCGGTCTGGTCGGCGAACCAGCCGCTGGAGGCCGAAAGCCAGGTCCGCCCGACCGCCATGAAGGAGGAGAACAGCGCGTATTGCGTCCCTGTGTAGGCGGTGTTGCAGAGCAGGGACAGGTAGGCGACGAAGGCCGCCGAGCCCATGCCGCCGGTCAGGTTCTCGATGCCGATGGTGAGCATGAGGAAACCCACGTCGGGTCCGATCGCGGCCTGGGCGGCGAACATGAGGTTGGAGAGCATCTGCAGGATGCCGCAGCCGAACAGGCTCCACAGCACGCCGTAGCGCGCCACGACGACGCCGCCCAGGAGCACGCCGACCAGGGTGGCGACGATGCCGAAGACCTTGCTGACCGCGGCGATCTCGCCGAGCGAGAAGCCGATCCTGACGTAGAAGGGGTTGGCCATGACGCCGGCGAAGGCATCGCCCAGCTTGTAGAGCAGGATGAAGACCAGGATCAGCAGCGCGGTCTGGACGCCGTTGCGGGCGAAGAACTCGGCGAAGGGGTCGGCGACCATGTTCTTGAGCCGCGACCCGAAGCCGGCCGCCGATGGCGAGGCCTCGGCCTCGGCCTCGGGCTCGGGCGCGCGCAGGGCGACGACGAGGCCGGCGACCAGCAACACCGCCATGACCGCGTAGACGAGCGACCAGTCGAGGCCGCCGTGCACCAGGAACAGCGCGCCCGCCCCGCTCGCGATCATGCCCATGCGGTAGCCGGCCTGGGTCGCGGCCGCGCCGGCGCCCTGCTGCTCGGGGGTCAGGATCTCGATGCGGTAGGCGTCGATCACCACGTCCTGGCTGGCCGAGAGGAAGGCGACCAGCAACGCGCAAAACGCGGTGACCAGCGGCGCCTCCTGGGGCCGGGTGAACCCCAGGACGGCGATGGCCGCCATGAGCATGAGCTGGATGAGCACCATCCAGGAGCGGCGCCGGCCGAGTAGCGGCGTGAGCAGCGGCACGGGCACCCGATCGATCAAGGGCGCCCAGAGGAACTTCACGGAATAGGGCGTGCCGACCGCGGCGAACAATCCGATCGCGGTCAAACCAACCCCGGCCTCGGTCAGCCAAATGGCCAGCGTCGCGCCGCTCAAGGCCAAGGGCAGGCCGCTGGCGAAGCCCATGGCGAAGACGATGAGCAGGCGGCGTTCCAGATAGATCGCCAGCGCCTCGCGCCAGCGGCCGGGCGGACCCAGGAACCCGATCTCAACCGGCATCCTTCAGCCGGTCCTGTTTCTTGCGCGCATGCGGGTCGAGCAGCGCCTTGCGCAGGCGGATCGACCTGGGCGTCACCTCGACCAGTTCGTCCTCGGCGATGTAGGCGAGCGCCTGCTCGAGGGTAAGCGTGCGCGGCGTGGTCAGGCGCACGGCCTCGTCCTTGCCGGCGGCGCGTATGTTGGTGAGTTGCTTGCTCTTCAAGGGATTGACCACCAAGTCGTTGCCACGGCTGTGCTCGCCGATGATCATGCCTTGGTAGACGGTGGCGCCGGGCGCGATGAACATGATCCCCCGGTCCTCCAGGTTCCAAAGCGCGTAAGCCACCGCCGCCCCCTTGCCGTTCGCGATCAGCACCCCACTGCGCCGGCTCTGGATCGGCCCTTTGTAGGGGGCGTAGCCGGAGAAGATCCGGTGCATGATCCCCGTGCCGCGCGTCGCGGTCAGGAACTCGCCATGATAGCCGATCAACCCGCGCGAAGGGGCGAGGAAGCTGACCCGCACCTTGCCGCCGCCCGAGGGTTGCATCCCGGTCATCTCGGCGCGGCGTTCGCTCAGGGCTTCGACCACCACGCCGGCGTATTCCTCGTCCACGTCGACCTGGACTTCCTCGATCGGCTCCAGGCGCGCGCCCGTCTCCGGATCGGTGCGGAACAGCACGCGCGGCCGGCTGATCGACAGCTCGAAGCCCTCGCGCCGCATGGTTTCGATCAGGACGCCCAGTTGCAATTCGCCGCGCCCGGCCACCTCGTAGGCGTCTTTCTCGGCCGTCTCGCTCAAGTGGATCGCCACGTTGCCCTCGGCCTCGCGCTCGAGGCGCGCGCGGATCATGCGGCTGGTCACCTTGTCGCCTTCCTGGCCCGCAACGGGTGAATCGTTGGCCGAGAAGGTCATGGCGAGCGTCGGTGGATCGATGGGTTGGGCTTCGATCGGCTGCGTCACCTCCGGAGCGCAGATCGTATCGGCCACCGTGGCTTGCGCGAGCCCAGCCAGGGCGACGATATCGCCGGCGCGCGCCTCCGCGACCGGTTCGCGCTTGAGACCGCGGAAGGCGAGCAGCTTGGTCAGGCGCGCCTCCTCGATGATCCCGCCGTCGCGCCCGATCGCCTTGACCATGGTGTTGAGGCGCGCGGTGCCGGCTTGGATACGCCCGGTGAGCACGCGGCCAAGATAGGGATCGGCCTCGAGCGTGGTGGCGAGCATGGCGAAGGGCGCGTCCGGGTCGCCGGTGGGCGGGGCCACGTGCGACAGGATCGCCTCGAACAACGCATCCATGGAGTCGCGGGGGGCGTCCGGCGCCTCGGCCGCCCAGCCCTGCTTGGCGGAGGCGAAGAGGGTGGGGAAATCCAGCTGCTCCTCGTTCGCGCCGAGCACGGCAAAGAGATCGAAGACCTCGTTCTGCGCTTCCCGGGCGCGCGCGTCGGGCCGGTCCATCTTGTTGATTACCACGATGGGCCGCAAGCCGCGGGCGAGCGCCTTCATGGTCACGAACTTGGTCTGCGGCATCGGCCCTTCGGCGGCGTCGACCAGCAGCAGCACCCCGTCGACCATGGACAGGATGCGCTCGACCTCGCCGCCGAAATCGGCGTGGCCCGGCGTGTCCACGATGTTGATGCGCACGCCGCGCCAGACCACCGAGGTGCATTTAGACAGGATCGTAATGCCGCGTTCGCGCTCCAGGTCGCCGGAATCGAGCGCGCGTTCGTTCACCCGCTGATTGTCGCGCAGGGTGCCCGATTGCCAGAGCAGCGCATCGACCAGAGTCGTCTTGCCGTGATCGACGTGGGCGATGATCGCCACATTGCGCAACTTGGTCTGGGTCATGTTTCCAGGTCTTTTATCCGCGGGCGGGTACCGGCGTTCCGATTCCAACATTTCGTACCTGATGGGCGGAAGAAAGAATTCAACACAAAGGCACAAAGGAACCAGGAACTTATTAAAATCCTTCGTTTCTTAGTGCCCACCACCCATGCACGCGGCAGCCAGCTCCGCGAGCGGCGTCTCGGGCCGTGCGCCGAAGTGCGAGATCGCCTCGGCCGCCGCGATCGCGCCCAGGCGGCCGCAGTCGTAGAGCCCTCGTCCGCGGGTATAGCCGTGGAGGAAGCCGGCGGCGTAGAGGTCGCCGGCGCCGGTCGTGTCCACCACCTTGGCGACCGGCTCGGCGTCGACCAGGTGGACCTCGCGGTCGCGTAGCACCACCGAGCCCTTGGCGCTGCGCGTCAGCGCCGCGATCTCGCAGTGGCCGCGCACCTCCTGCAGCGCCCGGTCGAAGTCGTCGACCTGGAACAGCGAGCAGATCTCCACGTCGTTGGCGAACAACAAATCGACGTGGCCGCCGATCAATTCAATGAAAGAGTCGCGGTGGCGGTCGACGCAGAACGGATCGGACAGCGAGAGCGCGACCTTGCGCCCCGCGCCGTGCGCCATGCGCGCGGCCTCCAGGAAGGCCGCCTTGGCTTCCGGCGCGTCCCAGAGGTAGCCCTCCAGATAGGTCACCTTGGCGCGCCCGATCATGTCCGCGTCCAGGTCCTCGGCCATCAGGTCGACCGAGGCGCCCAGATAGGTGCCCATGGTGCGTTGGGCGTCGGGGGTGACGAAGATCAGGCAGCGCGCGGTCGGCGGCCCCTCGGTCGCCGCCGGGGTCTCGAAGGTAACGCCGGCGGCCCGGATGTCGTGCCGGAAGATGCCGCCCAACTGGTCGTTGCGCACCTTGCCGATGAAGGCGCCGCGCCCGCCGAGCGAAGCCAGCCCGGCCATGGTGTTGGCCGCCGAGCCGCCCGAGACCTCGACCGCCGGGCCCATGGCGGCGTAGAGCGTCTCGGCGCGCGCACCGTCGATCAGGGTCATGGTGCCCTTGGCCAGGTCCTGGGCCTTGAGGAAGGCCTCGTCGGCCTGAGCCAGCACGTCGACGATGGCATTCCCGATGCCGACGACGTCGAGGGGCTGTTTGGGCATGAGAGGGTCGCGTCAATCCTGGCTGCGCGCGAGCGGGGCGGAGTATAGCCGGTCCGCAAGCCCCTTCAAGCCCGGTGAACACGCGACGACGCCTTCTTCGAGGCAGTTCTTCCTACGCATGAAGGGATTGGAAAGCGTGTGGCAAGACCGACGCATCAACCCCGGTACACCTTGGAGTCCGGCTCGACCGAGCCATCGCGACCACCAGACCCTCTGATCTGCCAGATAATTTTTTTGCCGCAGCGCTTGATAAATCAGACGAATCTACCAAATACATATTATCTTACGTTTCGGTAGATCATACGGCACGAGAGAGAACACCATGATGAATCGGCAGACCGTCGAACAGCTTCTGCGCGTGTTCCGCTTATTCCGCGAGAGGTACGCGAGGGGTGACCCGCTCCAGCGAGCGTACCGGGAGGCAGTTCGGGAAGTTGCAAATCTACATCACGTTACCTACCAAACGATCGGAGATGGCTGCAGGCGCCGGCTGAAGCTAAGCAATATCCATCAGCTTTACGATCTGTTGGCGTGCTGGGCGGAAGGCGACTCCGAGCCGCTTGCGAAGCAATTGAAAGCGGCTTCGGACCCTTCATCTCACGACGACATTGCGGATTTTTTCCGCCCCTCCAAATCCATCGTCGCCGTGACACCTGGGCACACCGCTGCTTCGACTTCGGCGGACAGGTTCGACACATTCTCCTTCCGCCTCCCCCAACGCGATGCGCGGATGCTTCGAGCGCTCGCCGAGATCGAAGGCGTTTCACCGCCGGAGCTGCTCAGCCGGATGGTGGGTAAGGTTGTCGCAGAGAGAATGAAGCACGTAGCACGGGCGATGCTGTATGAGTCGGAGGCGCCTGAGCGAGGGGATATCGGGCAAGACGATATCTTGAAAATCCTCCGGGACCGTGAGGTGGAGCTGCGCGGCCTCGGGGTCGAGCACGTGTCTGTGTTTGGCTCGGCGGCGCGCAGAGACTCGCGGCCGATGTCCGATGTGGATCTCACCGTCAGGCTGAAGTCGGGATTCTCCCAGGGGGGGTTCGATTATTTCGGGCGGTTCGAGGCGTTGCGGGCACGGCTGGCGCAAATCCTCGCGTGCCCGGTGGATTTGGTCGAAGAGCCGGTCGAAACGGCCCGTCTGCAAGAGCAGATCGACGAGGATCGAGTTCTTGCCTTCTAGCAAACCTGCGCGCCGTTTCGAAGATATCCTGGAGAACGCCCGGGCGATTGAGCGTTACACCGAAGGAATGGACATGCGCGGGTTCGTTGCGGACGCCAAAACCCGTGACGCCGTCGAGCGGTGCCTGGAGCGAATGAGCGAAGCGGCGGCGAAGCTCGGCGAGACCGCCCCCGAGCTGGCTCCCGAGCAGCCGTGGCAACAGATCAGATCTCTTGGAAACCGGATTCGGCACGAGTACGATCGGCTGCGGGCGGAGCGGCTCTGGGAGATCGTGAAGGACGACCTGCCTTCTCTCCGGGAGGCGTGCGAATTGGCGCTTGAAAAGCTCCGCGACCGGGAAGCGACTCGGAACCGCGAAGGACCGAGCCGATAACTGACACCGGCTCTGGACCGCCTTCGGCGAAAGAAGAGGATCTCAGACTAAACGGCCGGGACCCCGGCAAGCGCGCACACCCCCGCGCCTTGTGCGCCAGACCCGGCACGGGCTAAACAGGCCGGGCCATGTTCGCAGCCCTCGCCAAGGCCTTCGGCCAGATCTTCGATCCGGCTTTCCGGCGCGTCTTCGCGCTTTCGCTGGGCGCCTCGCTGGCCGTCTTCGTCGTGCTTTGGATGGCGGCCTGGTTCGGCCTGGCCTGGGCCGGGGCGGCGCTTTCCGACTGGATGGCCGGCCAGGAGCCGGGCGGCTTCTGGATCCAGGTCGTCGAATGGATCTTCGGCGCCGGGGCGGTGGTCGGCGTGCTCGTCGTCAGCTTCTTCCTGTTCCCGGCGATCATGGTGGTGGTCATGTCGTTTCTGCTCGACGACATCGCCGAAGCGGTCGAGCGGCGCCACTACCCGGGCCTGCCGGCCCCGCGCGATCAGCCGGTGGGCGCGGCGGTCATGAGCGGCCTGGTCTTCGCCGGGGTGACGCTCGCGCTCAACCTCCTGGCCTTGCCGCTCTATCTCCTGCTGCTCTTCGTGCCCCCCTTCAATTTCTTTGTCTTCTACCTGCTCAACGGCTATCTTCTTGGCCGTGAATACTTCGAGCTCGTGGCCGCGCGCCGCTTGGACATGGCCGGGGTCGGGCGCCTGCGCCGGGCCTATCGGGGGCGGCTGCTGCTGGCGGGAGCGGTGATCGCGTTCCTGTTGACGGTGCCGATCGTCAACCTGGTGACCCCGATCGTCGCCACCGGCTTCATGCTTCACGTCTTCGAAGGCCTGCGCCGGCGCCAGGCGAGCGCCACAGCGAGCGCCGCGACGCGGCCATGAAAGCGCCCCGATCGGGACCAGGAAAGGGCACGATGTTCCGCAAGCGATTCCCTCGGGGACCCCGATCCAGGCCGGAGATCCACGAGCGCGCCGCACCCGAGCCGGCTGCGCCCGCGGAGCCGCACGAGCCGGCGCCCGCGCCGAGCCCGTTGAAGGACATCGTGGCCCCGCGCCGGCCCG
>JACZWN010000078.1 GCA_022572105.1 Pseudomonadota bacterium
GCACCACGGCGCGACCCCGCCCTGCGCCGATGCGCTGATCGCGGCCGGCATCGCGCGTTGCGTCGTGGCGCTGGAGGACCCGGACCCGCGCGTGGCCGGCGCCGGGCTGGCCCGCCTGCGCGACGCCGGGATCGGGGTTTCGCTCGGCCTCGGCGCCGAAGCGGCGGCCGAGGTGAACGCCGGCTATCTGTTGCGCCAGCGCCGGGGCCGGCCGCTGGTCACGCTGAAGCTCGCCACCACGCTCGACGGGCGCATCGCGACCAAGCGCGGCGAGAGCCGCTGGATCACCGGCGAGACGGCGCGCAGGCGCGCCCATCTCCTGCGCGCCGGCCACGACGCGGTGCTGATCGGCAGCGGCACCGCGCTCACCGACAACCCGCGCCTCGACGTGCGCCTGGAGGGACTGGAAGAGACGTCGCCGCTCCGGGTCGTGCTCGACGGCAGCCTGCGCCTGCCGCTCACCCACGACCTGGTGGCGCGGGCGCGGGAGCAGGCCACCTTGATGATCACTCGGGAGCATCGGGATCGCGACCGGGTGAAGGCCTACGAGAGCGCCGGCGTCGAGGTGATCGCGGTCGGGGATGACGAAGGAGGCAACCTCTCGATCGAGGCCGCGCTCCAGGCGCTGGGCGCGCGCGGCATGACCCGGGTGCTGGTCGAGGGCGGCGGGCGCATCGCCGCGGGATTGCTGCGCGCCGCGCTGGTGGACCGTCTGGTCTGGTTCCACGCCGCCAAGGTGATCGGCGGCGACGGCGTGCCCGCGATCGCCGGCTTCGGCCTCGATGAGTTGGCCAAGGCGCCGGGCTTCTCGCTCCAAGATTCTTGCCCGATCGGCGATGATCTGGTGGAAAGCTACGTCCGTCTTACCTAGATTCATTCTGATGTTTACCGGAATCGTCACCGACCTGGGCCGAGTGCGCGCGGTGGAGCGGCGCGGCGACACGCGTTTCTCCTTCGAGACCGCCTACGACACCGGCGCCATCGCGCTCGGCGCCTCGATCGCCTGCTCGGGCGTGTGCCTGACGGTAGTCGACAAGGGCCCCGGCTGGTTCGCCGCCGAGGCCTCGGCCGAGACCCTGGCCACGACCACCGTGACCGATTGGGGACCCGGCACGCCGGTCAACCTGGAGCGCGCGCTCAAGCTGGGCGACGAGCTGGGCGGGCACTTTGTGTCCGGCCACGTCGATGGCGTCGCCGAGGCGCTCGATCGGCGCGAGGAGGGGGATTCGCTGCGCCTGGCGTTCGCCGCTCCGGCGGCGCTCCTGCGCTGCATCGCGCCCAAGGGCTCGGTCGCGCTCGACGGCGTCTCGCTGACCGTCAACGAGGTGCGCGACGAAGCGGGCGGCGGGCGCTTCGAGGTCAACATCATCGCCCACACCGCCCAGATCACGACGCTGGGGGCCTGCCGGCCGGGCACGTGCGTCAACCTGGAAATCGACGTGCTCGCGCGCTACGTTCAGCGCCTGTTGTCGAAGGAGTGAGGGATGGCGAGCGTAAAAGAGGAGCCCTGGCGCGCGACCTTCAGCGAGATCGTCTCGCCGATCGATGAGATCATCGAGGAAACGCGCAACGGCCGCATGTTCATCCTGGTCGACGACGAGGGCCGGGAAAACGAGGGCGACTTGGTCGTCCCCGCGCAGATGGCCACGCCCGATGCCATCAACTTCATGGCCAGGCACGGCCGCGGCCTGATCTGCCTGGCCATGACCCGCGAGCGGATCGAGGCGCTCGGCCTGCCGCTCATGGCGCAGAAGAACGAGTCGCGGCACGAGACCGCCTTCACCGTGTCGATCGAGGCGCGCGACGGGGTGACCACGGGGATCTCGGCGCCGGACCGCGCGCGCACCATCGCGGTCGCCATCGACCCGACCACGGGCGAGAACGACATCGTTTGCCCCGGGCACGTGTTTCCGCTGGTGGCGCGCGACGGCGGCGTTCTGGTGCGCACCGGCCACACCGAGGCCGCGGTCGACCTGGCCCGCCTGGCCGGGCTCAACCCCGCCGGCGTCGTCTGCGAGATCATGAACGACGACGGCACCATGGCCCGGCGCGACGACCTGATCGCCTTCGCCCAGCGCCACGGTCTCAAGATCGCGACCATCGCCGACCTCATCGCCTATCGCCGGCGCCACGACCGGGTCGTCGAGTGCAGGCTCACGGAGACCCTGGAGTCCCGATACGGCGGCACCTTCCAGACGGCGATATACGTCGACCAGACGACCGGCGTCGAGCATATCGCCCTGTGGAAGGGGGAGCTTTCGGGCCCGGGCCCGGTCCTGGTCCGGGTCCATGTGCTCGACGTGCTCAACGACGCGCTCGGCGAGCGCACCAGCGGCAAGGCCGGCGAGCTGGAGCGGGTCATGCGCCTGATCGACGAGGCCGGCAGGGGCGTACTGGTGGTGATCCGCGAGCCGACGCCGACCAGCCTGTCCGACGGCATCAAGGCGCGTCTGGGCAAAAAGGAAAAGACCTTCGGCGAGCTGCGGGATTACGGCGTCGGGGCGCAGATCCTTCTCGATCTCGGGGTGACCGATATGATCTTGCTGTCCAACACCAAGCGCACCATCGTCGGCCTCGACGGCTATGGCCTGAAAGTCGTCGAGCAGCGCCCCATCCCCGTGAACGGAGACTAGGCGATGACAGACCGGGCGATGACAGACCGGGCGACGACAGACCGGAGCGACGCGCCGCACATCCTGGTCGTCGAGGCGCGCTTCTACGAGGACATCGCCGACGAGCTCGTGACGGGCGCGAGCGCCGAGCTCGAGCGCCAGGGCGCCAGCTTCGAGCGGGTCTCCGTGCCGGGCGGCTTCGAGATCCCGGCGGCGATCCAGATGGGCGTGCGCTCCATGGAGTTCTACGCCGCGCGCCGGCGCTTCGACGGCTATGTCGCGCTCGGCTGCGTGATCCGCGGCGAGACCAGCCACTACGAGCACATCTGCCGCGAGAGCGCGCGCAAGCTCCAGGACCTGGCCTGCCAATACGCCCTGGCGCTGGGCTACGGCATCCTGACCTGCGACACCAAGGAGCAGGCCTGGGAACGGGCCCGGGTCGACGGCAGGAACAAGGGCGGCGAGGCGGCGCGCGCCTGCCTGCGGATGATCGAGATCAAGCGCCAGTTTCACCTCTACCCGCGCTGAAGGACTGGGCCGCCATGACCGGGTCACCCGAGACGCGAACGGCCAGGGACGCCGGCCGGCGCGCCGGCGGCGCGCAGCGAAGCGCCGCGCGCCTGGCGGCGGTGCAGGCGCTCTATCAGGTCGAGATGACCGGCGCTTCGGCCGAGAGCGTCCTCGCCGAGTTCCTGTCCCACCGCCTGGACGAAGAGGTGGACGGCCTGTGTCTTGCGGCCGCGGACCGCCGGCTTCTGGACGAACTCTTGCGCGGCACGGTGGCCGAGCGCGACGCGCTCGACGACATGCTGGCCGCCGTGCTCGACGAGAATTGGCCGGTCGAGCGTCTGGAGATCCTGTTGCGCATCGTGATGCGGGCGGGCGCCTTCGAGCTGTCGCGGCGCCCGGAGGTGCCGGCGCGCGTGGTCGTGGCGGAATACGTCGACCTGGCGGGTGCGTTCTTCGGCGGCAAGGAGCCGGGTTTGGTCAACGGCGTGCTCGACCGTCTGGCGCGCACGCTCCGCCCCGAGGCCTTCGAGGCGCGTGACGCCGCCCCCACCGGCCAGGGCCCGCGCTGAACGCGCGGCGCGATCGGACTACCGGGGGAGGGCGATGCGTGGCGAATTCGAACTGATCGCGCGCTACTTCGCCCCGCTGGCCGAGGCCGCGCCGGGCGCGCAGGGCCTGCTCAACGACGCCGCCGTCTTCGACCCCTCGCGCGACGACAGCTTGGTGCTGACGATCGACACCATGGTCGAGGGCGTGCATTTCCTGCCCGACGATCCGCCCGGGCTGATCGGCCGCAAGCTGCTCCGGGTCAACCTGTCGGATCTCGCCGCCATGGGCGCCCGGGCGATCGGTTATTTGCTGGCGGGCGCTTTTCCCAAGGACGTGGACGAGGCCTGGATCGCGGCCTTCGCCGCCGGCCTGGCCGAAGATCAGGAAGTCTTCGGCGTAACCCTCTATGGTGGCGACACGGTGGCGACGCCGGGGCCGCTGACCCTGTCGCTGACCGCCTTTGGCGAGGTGCCCGAGGGGCGGGCGCTGTCGCGCGCCACGGCGCACGCCGGAGACGAGGTCTACGTCTCGGGCACGATCGGGGACGGGGTGCTGGGGCTGGACGCGCTGCGCGGCGGATTGCGCGCGCTCGACGAGGACCAGCGGGCGGCGCTGGCCGCGCGCTACCGCCTGCCCGAACCGCGCCTGGCGCTGGGCCGGAAGCTTGTCGAGACCGGGCTGGCGACGGCCGCGCTCGACGTCTCGGACGGCCTGGTCGCCGATCTCGGCCACATCGCCGCCGCTTCCGCCGTGGCGGCCGAAATCGAGGCCGGCGCCGTGCCGCTCTCGGCGGCGGCGCGCGCGGCGCTGGTATCGGATGCGGCCCTGCTTGCGGCCCTGTTGACGGGCGGCGACGACTACGAGCTGCTATTCACCGTCCGGCCCGGGCGTGTCGGCGAGCTGGCCGCTCTGGCCGGGCGGCTCGACCTGCCGCTGACCCGGATCGGCCGGATCGGCGAAGGCCAGGGCGTTCGCGTGCTCGACGCCGCGGGTCGGGAAATGGACCTGCCCGGCGGCGGCTGGAGCCATTTTTAGGCCCTTCGAATAGCCTTTCTTGCCAAAGACTTAACTTATTTTTACCAAGATCGCTCTATGACCGCGGGGTAGCGCGCCTCCGCGCAACCATCTGTGTCCGGATATGAAGAAACTGGCGATCCTTCTCGTTCTGCTCGTACTCCTGGGTGGCGCCGGCGGCGCCGGATGGTGGTTTTTCCTGCGCGAGCAACCCGAGGCGGGTAGCGCCGAGGCGGTCGAGGAAGAATCGCTGATTCGGGCGACGCGCGTCCTCAGACTCGATCCCATCATTCTGCCGGTCATCCGCGAGGGACAGGTGATGCTCCACGTCACGGTGGTCGTCGTGATCGAACTGGTGAAGGCCGTTCCACTGACGGAGTTGCGGGTGTTCTCGCAGCCGCTGCGGGATACCATGCTCAGCGAGCTCCACGGTATGTACGCCATTCGTTACGTGCAGGAGCGCGGCTACGATCTGCCGATGGTCAGGGAGCGGTTGAGCCAGGCCGCCGAGCGGGTTCTCGGCGCAGGGTCCGTGATTAGGGTCACGCTCGAAGACCTCAACAAGCGCGCGCTCGGCACGGGCTGAGCGTGGGTTTTACGAGGCCGGCATGCGGAATTCGTGTGGCCGGAGCTTCGAAAATCTGATCGGCCTTCGGCGGCGGTTGCCTTTACTGAAAGCTTCTGGCATTTTCCGCGCGATTTTCGCACCCGCGGAACCGGGGGGTTCGAGTCGGGCGCTTATCGCGCCGGTTTATCGAAATAAGGGAAATCCACATGTCGACGCAGTTGCTGTTTGTCCTCGCCTGCGGCGTGTTGGCGCTGGCGTACGGAATCTGGGCGACCCGCTCGGTCTTGAGCGCCGACCCGGGCTCGGCGCGCATGCAGGCCATCGCCGCGGCGATCCAGGAAGGCGCCCAGGCCTACCTCAACCGCCAGTACCGCGCGATCGCCATGGTCGGCATCGTGATCTTCCTGATCGTGTCGTTCGCGCTCGATTTTACGGTCGGCATTGGCTATCTGATCGGCGCGGTGCTGTCGGGCGCGACCGGCTACATCGGCATGAACGTGTCGGTGCGCGCCAACGTGCGCACCGCCGAGGCCGCGCGTAAGGGGCTGGCCCAGGGCCTGGCCATCGCGTTCCGCGCCGGCGCGGTGACCGGCATGCTGGTCGCGGGCCTCGCCCTGTTGGCGGTCGCGGGCTACTACAGCGTCCTGCTTGCCTTGGGCGCCGAGGGCCGCGAACTCATCGATCCGCTGATCGGCCTGGGCTTCGGCGCCTCGCTGATCTCGATCTTCGCCCGCCTGGGCGGCGGCATCTTCACCAAGGGCGCGGACGTTGGCGCCGACCTGGTCGGCAAGATCGAGGCCGGCATTCCGGAGGACGATCCGCGCAACCCGGCGGTCATCGCCGACAACGTCGGCGACAACGTCGGCGACTGCGCGGGCATGGCCGCGGACCTCTTCGAGACCTACGCGGTCACCGTGGTCGCGACCATGTTGCTGGCCTCGATCTTCTTCGCCGGCAGCGACATCGTTGCCGACGTCATGCGCTATCCGCTGGTGATCGGCGGCGCCTGCATCATCGCTTCGATCATCGGCACCTTCTTCGTGCGCCTGGGCGCGAGCCAGAACATCATGGGCGCGCTCTACAAGGGCGTCATCGTCTCGGTCGTGATCTCCGCCATTTTGCTCTGGTTCGTCACCGATTGGGTGCTCGGTACCGAGACCATGCTCAACCTCGACGGCCGGACCGTCCCGGCGCGCTACCTCTATTACTGCGGTCTGGTCGGCCTGGCGATCACCGGCGCGCTCATCTGGGTGACCGAGTACTACACCAGCACCGAGTATCGCCCGGTGCGCAGCATCGCCCAGGCTTCGACCACGGGCCACGGCACGAACGTGATCCAGGGCCTCGCCATATCCATGGAGGCGACCGCGGTTCCGGCGCTCATCATCGTCGCCGGGATCATCGCCTCGAACCTCCTGGCCGGCCTGTTCGGGATCGCGATCGCGGTCACCACGATGATCGCGCTGGCCGGCATGGTGGTGGCGCTCGACGCCTACGGGCCGGTCACCGACAACGCCGGCGGCATCGCCGAAATGGCCGACCTCGAGGCCGAGGTGCGCAAGACCACCGACGCCCTGGACGCGGTCGGCAACACCACCAAGGCGGTCACCAAGGGCTATGCCATCGGCTCGGCGGGCCTCGGCGCACTGGTCCTGTTCGCCGCCTACACCCTGGACATCGAGCACTTTGCCAAGCAGGGCCTGCTCGACATCGGCGACGGGGTCGACTTCAGACTGTCCAACCCCTACGTGGTGGTCGGCCTGTTGATGGGCGGCCTCTTGCCCTATCTGTTCGGCGCGCTCGGCATGACCGCGGTCGGCCGGGCGGCGGGCTCGGTGGTGATCGAGGTGCGCCGCCAGTTCAAGGAGATCCCGGGCATCATGGAGGGCACGGCGAAGCCGGATTACGGGCGTTGCGTCGACATGCTGACCAAGGCCGCGATCAAGGAGATGATCGTGCCTTCGATGCTGCCGGTGCTCTCGCCGATCGCGCTCTACTGGGTGATCCTGGCGATCGCCGGTCAGGCGGCGGCGCTGGCGGCCGTCGGCGCCATGCTGCTCGGCGTCATCGTCACCGGCCTGTTCGTCGCCATCTCCATGACCGCCGGCGGCGGCGCCTGGGACAACGCCAAGAAGTACATCGAGGACGGCCAGCACGGCGGCAAGGGCTCGGAGGCCCACAAGGCCGCCGTGACCGGGGATACGGTCGGCGATCCCTACAAGGACACTGCCGGCCCCGCAATCAACCCGATGATCAAGATCACCAACATCGTGGCGCTCCTGCTGCTCGCGACGCTCGCCTCCTGAGGCGCCGCGCAACAGCCACGGAAAAGCCCCGGAGGGCATCCGCCTTCCGGGGCTTGTGATTCGCGTCGGGTCGGTCGATTAATTGCCCGTGAACCGCCCCAGATTGCCGAGCAACTGCTGAAGGATGGAGACTTCGCGGCCCTCGGTCGGCGTGATCCGTTCGACCGGGTCGATGATCTTGCCGTCCTCGAGGCCGTAGGTCCTGGTACCCGCCACGTAGCCCGCGTCGTCGAACGAGATCACCAGCACCTTGCGCTCGAGGATTTCGGGCGCGAAGAAGGCGAACTGCGTGGTCTTCTGGCCGATGTAGTACCACTTGCTGTCCTCGAATGTGGACACGGTGGACGGCGAGCCGAGCAGGCTGGTGATGTCGATGCGCGTATGAACCCCGGGGCTGATCTTGGAGACCATGTCTCGATCCGGAATGTTGCCGCGGACCTGCACGCTCTGCGCGCAAGCCCCCAGGGCGAGCGCCAAGACTCCTGCAAGTAACACCGGCCAAAGATTCAACCGATTAGTCCATTTTGGTGATTGTTTCGTCACGGCGGTTAACCATTGTTAATATTGCATCCTCCCGCAAGATTTGATTAAACAGGTCGGCGCGGTTATTTCAAGCCTGAATTTGGGTCGACCCGGAAGTCCGGCGCGGCCACGGGATGCGTCCGGCGCGGGTCCGGACCGGGAAGGGGGGCATGGTTCTGGGTCGTCTGTTCCACCGCAACGCATTCGAAGCGCAAGCCCGGTCGCTTTACCGGATCATCGTCGAGCAGGCGCGCCGGCCCGAGTTCTATCGCCGCTGCGGCGTGCCCGATACCCTGGACGGCCGTTTCGAGTTGATCGCGCTGCACACCTTCCTGATCCTGCACCGCTTGAAGGCGGACCGTCCCGAGTCCGCGGACCTGGCCCAGGCCCTGTTCGACACCCTGTTCCTGGACATGGATCAAAGCCTGCGCGAGCTCGGCGCCGGCGACCTCGGGGTGGGTCGCCGCGTCAAGCTCATGGCCCAGGGCCTGTACGGCCGCATCGAAGTCTACCAGGCCGGCCTGCGCGCGCCCGGGGCCGAACTGGAGGCGGCGCTCGAGCGTAATCTGTACGGCACCGTGCAGTCCGAGCCGGGCTCGCTCCGGGCCATGGCCGGCTACCTGCGGCGCGAGGCCGGCGCCCTGGCCCGCCTCGACCTGGCCGGCCTGATGGCCGGAAATCTGGTCTTCGGGGCGCCGCCCGAGGCCGCTGGGGACGCGTGACCGCACGCCGGTCCGCCCGTGTTGACCCGGACGCCGGCGTTATACCAAAGGTCGTTGATATTGACCCGTTTCATGAGCCGATGTGCGCCACCCGTAGGGCCGGGCGATTTTTGTCGCCAGGCGCGCCGCGCGTCGCTTATAGTGTCCCGCACTGCGGCGCAACGCGCTCCTGACTGGCGACAAAAATCAACCCAAAGCGCCACGGGGTGAAACGGGTCAATATCAACGACCTTTGGTATTACCTAAAGTCCGCCGCCCTTGGCGTCCTCGGCCAGGACCTCGTGCCCCGGGAGATCGTCTATGGCCTCAAGCTCCGAACCGCAGGCCGAATTCTCGCGTCTCGTGCCGGTCGACCGGCTCGGCGAGGTGGAGATCACCGAGGAGATCTCGGCCGAGCCCGGGGAACGGGCGGCGCTCGCCCGGCGCTTCGGCCTGCTCTCGCTCGATCGGCTGAGCGCGACGCTCAGGCTCGAGCGTGCCGGGGCCCGGAACCTGGTCCGGGTCGACGGCCGCTTGGCCGCCGAGGTGACGCAGGCCTGCGTGGTGACCCTGGAGCCGGTTGGCGCCCACCTGGAGAAAGGCTTCATCCTGCTCTACGACCTGGACGCCGCCGCCGCGCAGGGCGAGGTGGTGGTCGAGCCCGAGGCGGAGGAGCCGCCGGAACCGGTCGGACCGCACGGCATCGACCTCGGCGAGGCGGTCGCCCAGCAGTTGGCGATCGCGCTCGACCCCTATCCCCGGGCACCGGGGGCGGCGCTGCCGGAGGAGCCGCGCGCCGCCGATGGTCCCTTTGCCGTCTTGGAGTCCCTTAAGCGCGGGCGTTGACGGCTTCGTTACTTCCGGTGCCGGCGCTTTCCGGGTAGACTTGCCGCAGGGGCGGAATTTGGCTAAGAAGCGCTCTCAGACGCGCCTTTCACTCTCAGAAGCGCCTTTCATCGGATCCGGAAATCGAAAGTCATGGCTGTCCCCAAGAAGAAGATATCCAAATCGCGGCGCGGCCAGCGCCGGTCGCACGACGCGCTGCCGGCGAACAGCTATCGCGAGTGCCCGAACTGTGGGGAATTGAAGCGCCCGCACCATCTTTGCGCCGCCTGCGGGTATTACGACGGCCGCGAGGTCGTCGAACTCGAGGAAGTTTGATCCTCACCGGTCCAGCCGGTCGCCCGTCGAGCAGACGGTTGCAGCACGAGGGATTGAGGACGAGGTGAGTGATCGCCTGACCATAGCCTTGGACGCCATGGGCGGCGACGCCGCACCGAAGGTGGTGGTGAGCGGCGCCAACATATCGCGCCGGCGCCATCCGCAGCTCGACTTCCTGATGTTCGGCCGCGAAAGCGAGGTCGGGCCCTTGCTCGGCCGGATGAAGCGGCTCGAAGCGGTGACCACGCTGGTTCATACCGACGACGCAGTCGGCGCCGACGACAAACCCTCGATCGCGCTACGCGGCGGCCGCAACTCGAGCATGCGCCTGGCGATCAACGCGGTGCACGAAGGCAAGGCCGCGGGTGTCGTGTCGGCCGGCAATACCGGCGCGCTCATGGCCATGGCCAAGTTCGTGTTGAAGACCATGCCGGGCGTCGACCGGCCGGCGATCGCGGCTTTCTTCCCGACCCTGCACGGCGAGTCGCTCATGCTCGACCTGGGCGCCAACCTCGTCTGCAACTCGCGCAATCTGATCGACTTCACGGTCATGGGCAACGCTTTCGCGCGCTCGGTTCTCGGGGTCTTGCAGCCGACCTACGGCCTCTTGAACGTCGGCTCGGAGGAGCGCAAAGGCCACGAGTCGCTGCACGAGGCGGCGGCGATCCTGCGCACGGCCGAACTGCCCGGCCGGTTCGTCGGTTTCCTGGAAGGCGATGACATCGCCAAGGGCACGGTGGACGTCGTCGTGACCGACGGCTTTACCGGGAACATCGCCTTGAAGACGGCCGAGGGGACCGCGACGCTGGTCAACGAATACATGCGGCACACCTTCAAGAGCTCGATCATGGCCGGGCTCGGATACCTTCTGGCTCGCCCCTCGTTGCGCAAGCTGCGCAAGCGGCTCGATCCGCGGCACTACAACGGGGCGATCTTCCTGGGCCTGAACGGGGTCGCGGTCAAGAGCCACGGCGGCACCGACGCGTTCGGCTTCGCCAACGCGATCGATGTCGCCGTGGACATGAACGTGCATGGGATCATCGAGAAGACCCAGGCCGATTTCGCCGCACTCACGCAACGCTCCACCGACGCGCGGGCGGTGGCCGGGTGATGGTGCGTCGCTCGCAAGTCACGGGCTGCGGATCGTACTTGCCGGCCCGGGTGATGACCAACGCCCAACTCGCGAAAACCGTCGACACCTCCGACGATTGGATTCGCCAACGCACCGGAATTCGAGAACGGCGCGTGGCCGAAGACGGCGAACTCACCTCCGACCTTGGCCTCAAGGCCGCCCGGGAGGCGCTCGACATGGCGCGTCTGGAGGCCGTCGATCTGGACCTCATCGTCTGCGCTACCTCGACGCCGGACGAGACCTTTCCCGCCACCGCCACGCGCATCCAGGCGGAACTCGGCATGACCGGCGGCGCCGCCTTCGACGTGCAGGCGGTGTGCACCGGCTTCATCTACGCCCTTGCGGTGGCCGACAACTTCATCCGCCTGGGCCAGGCCCGGAACGCGCTGGTCATCGGTGCCGAGACCTTCTCGCGCATCCTCGACTGGACCGACCGCTCGACCTGCGTCCTGTTCGGCGACGGCGCCGGCGCGGTGGTCCTGGAGGGGGTGGACTGCGCCGGCAACTCCGAGGCGAGCGGCGTTCTCTCGACCCATCTCTACTCCGACGGCCGGCACCACGACGCGCTCTACGTCGACGGCGGCCCGTCCTCCACGGGCACCGTGGGGCATTTGCGCATGGAGGGCCGGGAGGTCTTTCGCCACGCCGTCGTGCGCATGGTCGAGGCCATCGGCGCGGCGTTGGAGGCCAATGGCTTGACGCCCAGCGACATCGACTGGCTGGTGCCGCATCAAGCCAACCTGCGCATCATCGAGGCCATGGCGCGGCGGCTCAATCTGCCCGAGGACCGGGTGATCGTGACCGTCGATCGACACGCCAATACCTCCGCGGCCTCGATCCCGCTGGCGCTGTGCGAAGCGGTCCGCGACCAGCGTATCCGCTCCGGCGATTTGATTCTGATGGAAGCCATGGGCGGCGGTTTCACCTGGGGCTCGGCGCTGGTGCGTTGGTGAACGGGCGCGTGGCGCGCCGCGCGCGCCCGCAGGCCTCGATTTCGTGTCAAGCAATCCACGCATCATCTGGCAACAGTTGGATAATTGACCGCTCCGCGGGCTTGGGGTAACGTCCCACTAGAAAAAGAGCACAGGGAGAGCTTCATGGCCGCTCGTACGGTGACCCGTGCGGACTTGAGCGAGGCTGTGTATCAGGAAGTCGGTCTTTCGCGCAACGAGTCGGCCGATCTGGTCGAATCGGTCCTCAACGAAATTTCCGACGCGCTGGTGCGCGGCGAGATGGTCAAGCTTTCGTCGTTCGGCAGCTTCTCGGTGCGCCAGAAGGGCGAGCGTATCGGGCGCAATCCGAAGACCGGCGAAGAGGTGCCCATCCTGCCGCGGCGCGTGCTCGTGTTTCGCGCCTCGCACGTCTTGAAGAATCGGATCAACGCGTCTCTGTCCCGCTCGAGCGGCTGAGCGCCGCACCGCGCGGGCTGTATAGCTGGAGCCATTGCCAAGCGATGCCAGCGGGTCGTTCGGGAGGAAAATCGGCGGCGGCGTTCCGCACCATCAGCGAGGTCTCGCAGGATCTCGAGGTGCCGCAGCACGTCCTGCGCTTCTGGGAGTCCAAGTTCACCCCGGTGCGGCCGCTCAAGCGCGGCGGAGGGCGCCGCTATTACCGGCCGGAGGACGTCGACCTCCTGTACCGCATCCGCAACCTGCTCTATACCGACGGCTATACCATCAAGGGGGTGCAGCGGCTCCTGCGCGAAGGTCACGGCAAGCTCGAGCCGGCGCCCGCCGCCGCCCCGGTCGCGGACGATCGCCAGGCGCTGGAGGCGGTGCTCGACGATCTGGTCGAGATGCGGGACCTGCTGCGCAAGGCGGCCAAACGCTAAGAATGCGCCCCCCGGCGGCGCGTGCCGCTGCCGGATTGCCTCGGCTTGCGCCCGGCGCTATATAAGGCCCGGGCGATCCGAGAGCCTGAGCGGAGCGTGGCGCAGTCTGGTAGCGCACTTGGCTGGGGGCCAAGGGGTCGCAGGTTCGAATCCTGCCGCTCCGACCATTCTTTTCAAGGACTTGGCGCGGATTTTAAAGCCCGCGCCTTAGCTTTGGGCCGGCCTCGGCGACCGGGCCTGACGGTCCAGGACCCTTGGCGGCTCAAGGGCCGGGCGGCGCCATGAGCCAGGCGAAGCCGAGCACCAGCAGGAGGCAGACGAGGGCGCCCACGACCAGCCCCTCCGCCCGGTACAGCAGGCGGCGCTTCTTCGGCAGTCGCCGGCTCTCGGTGACCGATCTGAACACGGGGCGGTCTCCTCGATCGGGTCTGTCCCGTATTATGCCCCATCCGCCGCCAAAATGCTTGATCTGAATCAAGGCGCGGCGGTATCCGCCCGCCTTAAATCGAACCATGACCCGAATCCAGACCATGTCCCTGGACCTGCTCGCCGACCTGCTCCCCGGGCGTCATTCCCCGGGCGTCATAGGGTCTGCCACGTCCACCTTGGCGGCGGCACGCCGACCATCCTGGAGCCCGCCGACATGGAGCGCCTGTTCGCCCGTCTGCGCGAACGCTTCGACCTGGCGCGGTATGAGTCGCTTGGTATAGGCCAAGGCAATTCGTCGCTTCGCCGGCGCCCGGGTGCGGGGAAGGGATTGGAGCGTTCTTCCGGGCCACGTGCTAAACTCCGGGCATCGAGGCGGTCTTGCGCTGCGGGGGAGGGCCATCGTGGACATTGGAGCCTGGCTGCGCGGGCTCGGGCTGGAACAGTACGCCCGGGCCTTCGCGGACAACGACATCGACGCGCAGACCCTGCGCGACCTGAACGGCGACGACCTGAAGGACATCGGGGTCGTCTCGGTCGGCCATCGCAAGCGTCTGCTCGCCGCCATCGCCGAGCTCTCGGATGAGGGCCCGGAGAGGGCGCCGCCGACGCCGGCGACGGCGTCGGG
>JACZWN010000079.1 GCA_022572105.1 Pseudomonadota bacterium
CCCGCGCTCGGCGCGCGCGCGGTGCTGCCGAGGGCGGACGCCGAGGCCGCGCTGCAAGGCGCCGGCTTCGCGCCTGCCGGGCCCGCCGACTACGACGCGCTCCGCATCCGGCTCGGCGTGCCCGACGGCAGCCGCGACCTCGAGGTCGAGCGCGCGACGCTGCTCGAAAACGGCTTCGACGAGCTGGGCGGCATCGACTGGGACAAGGGCTGCTTCATGGGCCAGGAGCTGACCGCGCGCACCAAGTACCGGGGGCTGGTCAAGAAGCGCCTGGTGCCGGTCGAGATCGACGGGCCGGCGCCCGAACCCGGGACCCCGGTCACCGCGGACGGCAAGGATGTGGGCGTGCTGCGCTCGACCGCCGATGGCCTGGGCCTGGCGCTCATCCGCCTCGAACACCTGGAGGCGCCACTCAGCGCCGGCGCGGCGCGCCTGACCGTCAGAAAGCCGGACTGGATGAAGGTTTAGGGCCGCATCGGCGGCCCGGCGATCCGGGCAACGCCCCGCCCATTGCTTTTCCGACGCCGCCACTTGGGTCGCGCCGTGCGCGCCGCGGCCGATATCGGGGCGCCGGGCCGGCCTAACCGCCCGGCACCTCCTTGTTGACCACGTACTCGGGGTTGACCACGTACTCGGGCCGCAGCTTGCCGTCGATCCCGTCCAGGCAATTGCGCACGCTCTCCATGCTCATGCGCCGGACGCCCTCCTCGGTGAGCGACCCGATGTGCGGGGTCAGGACGACGTTGTCCAGTTCGAGCAGGGGACAGTCGGGCGCCGGCGGCTCGGCGCGCAGGACGTCCAGGCCGGCGCCGCGCAGATGGCCGCCGGTCAGGGCCGCCGCCAGCGCGTCCTCGTCGACCAGCGATCCCCGGGCGGCGTTGATGAGATAGGCGCCCGGCTTCATGGCGGCGAACTCGGCCGGGCCCAGGACGGCCGCGCCGTCCGCGCGCGCCGGCATGTGCAGGGTCACGAAATCGGCCTCGGCCAGGGCCTCGTGGAAATCGTCGACATGGCGATGGCCGTCCGCCTCGACCGCTTCGGGCGCGACGTGGGGGTCGGCCACGACCACGGCCATGCCGAAGGCGGCGCAGAGGCGCGCCGCGCGCCGCCCGATCCGGCCGAAGCCGACGATCAGCACGGTCTTTTGCCAAAGCTCGGATCGCTTGAAGGTCCCGCGAATCCCGAAATTACCGCTCCGGGCCGCGGCATCGTGCGCGGGCAGCCGGCGTGTCAGCGCCAGCATCAACAGGAGCGCGTGCTCCGCCACGGTGACCGCGTTGGCGTCGCCGACCGTGGTCAGCGCGATGCCGTGCCGGGTCAGCGCCGCGACGTCGACGTTGTCGTAGCCGACCCCGAAGCGCGAGACCACCTTGAGCCGCTTCGCCTTGGCGGCCGTGCTTTCGCCGACCGGCGTGAGCCCGAGCAGGACCGCGTCGAGGGCCGCGATGCGCGCTTCGAGCTCCGCCACCGAGGGGGTCTCCAGCACCTCGTATTCGACGTCGCCGCGCGCATCCAACAGCGCCAAGGCGGCCTCGTCCACGGCGCGGGCGATCAGGATCCTGGCCACGTGTTTCTTTCCCGATCAGGCGAGTTCCCCGCCTACTTCTTTTCCGCCAGCGCCGCCTGGGCGGCGGCGAGGCGCGCGATGGGCACGCGGTAGGGCGAGCAGGAGACGTAGTCGAGCCCGACCTCTTGGCAGAACCGGATCGACTCCGGGTCGCCGCCGTGCTCGCCGCAGATGCCGAGCTTGAGGCCGGGGCGCACCGCGCGGCCGCGCTCGACGCCGATGCGCACCAATTCGCCGACGCCCGCGACGTCGAGGGTGATGAAGGGATCCTGGTCGATGATGCCGCGCCGCTCGTAGGTGCCGAGGAAGCCGCCGGCGTCGTCGCGCGACAGGCCGTAGGTGGTCTGGGTCAGGTCGTTGGTGCCGAAGCTGAAGAACTCGGCGGTCTCGGCGATCTCGCCGGCCAGCAGGCAGGCGCGCGGCAGCTCGATCATGGTGCCGACCAGATATTTCAGCTCCACGCCCTCGGCCGCCATCACCTCGCGCGCCACCTCGTCGACCAGGTCCTTGAGGATCTCGAACTCCTTCCGGATGGCGACCAGCGGGATCATGATCTCCGGCTCGACGGTCGCGCCGCTTTGCTTGTAGACCTGCGCCGCCGCCTGGAAGATGGCGCGCGCCTGCATCTCGTAGATCTCCGGATAGGTGATGCCGAGGCGGCAGCCGCGGTGGCCGAGCATGGGGTTGGATTCGTCGAGCTTGAGCTTGCGCGCGCGCAGATGATCGAGCGAGACGCCCATGGCCTCGGCGACCTGGGCCAGCTCGGCTTCGCCGTGGGGCAGGAACTCGTTGAGCGGTGGATCCAACAGCCGGATCGTGATCGGCAGACCCTTCATGATCTCAAATAATTCGAAGAAATCCTGCTGCTGCATGGGCAGGATCTTCTTGAGCGCCTTGCGCCGCTCCTCGGAGGTTTCCGCCAGGATCATCTCGCGCACGGCGACGATGCGCCCGGCCTCGAAGAACATGTGCTCGGTGCGGCTGAGCCCGATGCCCTCGGCGCCGAAGCCGCGCGCGGTCTCGGCGTCGAGCGGCGTCTCGGCGTTGGCGCGCACGCCCATGGTGCGGAACTCGTCGGCCCAGCCCATGAGCGTGCCGAAGTCGCCGGACATCTCGGGTTGGACGGTCGGCACCTCGCCGAGCATGACCTCGCCGGTGCCACCGTCGATGGTGATCACGTCGCCGGCCTCGAGCTCGTGCCCGCGCACGCGCATCACGGCCGACTTGTAGTCGATCCTGAGCTCCCCGGCGCCGGCCACGCAGGGCCGCCCCATGCCGCGCGCGACCACCGCGGCGTGGCTGGTCATGCCGCCGCGGGTCGTGAGAATCCCGCGCGCCGCGTGCATGCCGTGGATGTCCTCGGGCGAGGTCTCGACCCGGCACAGGATGACCGCCTCGCCGGCGGCCGCCTTGGCCTCGGCCTCATTCGCCGAGAACACGATCCGGCCCGCGGCCGCGCCCGGCGAGGCCGGCAGCCCGCGCGCGACGATCTTGCGCTCCGCGTCGGGGTCGAGGGTCGGGTGCAGGAGCTGGTCGAGCGAGCCCGGCTCGATGCGCGCGACCGCCTCCTCCTTGGAGATCAGGCCCTCGGCGACCATCTCGATGGCGATCCGGATCGCCGCGCCCGCCGTGCGCTTGCCGGCGCGGGTCTGGAGCATGTAGAGCGTGCCGCGCTGGACCGTGAACTCGATGTCCTGCATGTCGCGGTAATGCTTCTCCAGCGCCACGCGCACCTCCGCGAGCTGGGCGAAGACCTCGGGCATGATCTCCTCCATGGCCGGCAGGTCGGAGTGGTTGTCGTGCTTGCCCTTGATGGTCAGGTGCTGGGGCGTGCGGATGCCGGCCACCACGTCCTCGCCTTGGGCGTTGACCAGGTACTCGCCGTAGAAGGTGTTCTCGCCGGTCGAGGGATTGCGCGTGAAGGCGACCCCGGTCGCGCAGTCCTCGCCCATGTTGCCGAACACCATGGCCTGGACGTTGACCGCCGTGCCCCAGTCCTCGGAAATGCCGTGCAGGCGGCGGTAGGTGCGCGCGCGCTGGTTCATCCAGGAGCCGAAGACGGCGCCGATGGCGGCCCAGAGCTGGTCGTTCGGCGCCTGGGGGAAGGGTTGGCCGGTGACCTCGACGATCTTGTCCTGGTACAGGCCGATGACCTGGCGCCAGTCCTCGGCGTCGAGTTCCGTGTCCAGGCCGACGCCGCGGTCCTCCTTGTGCAGCTCCAGGATTTCCTCGAAGTGGTGGTGCTCGACGCCCAGCACCACGGCGCCGAACATCTGGATGAAGCGGCGGTAGCTGTCGTAGGCGAAGCGCTCGTCGCCCGAATGACGGGCCAGGCCGCCCACGGTCTCGTCGTTGAGGCCGAGATCGAGGACCGTGTCCATCATCCCCGGCATGGAGGCGCGCGCGCCCGAGCGCACCGAGACCAGAAGCGGGCTCCGGGCATCGCCGAAGCGCGCGCCGGCCAATTCCTCGACCCGGGCGAGCGCCGCCGCGACCTCGGCGCCGAGTCCCTCGGGGTAGGTTTTGTTATCGTTGGTGTAGGCGTTGCAGACCTCGGTGGTCAGCGTGAAGCCCGGGGGCACGGGCAGGCCGAGCGACGACATCTCGGCGAGGTTGGCGCCCTTGCCGCCGAGCAGGTCGCGCAGGACGGCGCTACCCTCCGCCACGCCGCCGCCGAAGGCGTACACCCATTTGGTCATCGCGTCCCCCTACTACCCCTCGATCTTCGAAAAATCCGCGACTTGGTTCAAGGTTTCGCCGATGCGCGCCAAGAGGCGCAAGCGGTTGGCGCGCAAGTCCGGGTCCTCGGTGTTGACCGTCACCTTGTCGAAGAAGTCGTCGACCGGCCCGCGCAGATTCGCGAGCGCGGCCATGGCGCCGGTGAAGTCCTCGCGCGCCAGCGCCTCCTGGGCGTCGGACTCGCTGTTGAAGATACGGATCGCGAGCCGCTTTTCCTCGACCTGCACAAGCTTGCCGTTGCTCAGATCCGCGCTCTCGTAGCGCGTCTTGTCGCGCTTCTCCTCGATGCGCACGATGTTGGCGGCGCGCTGGTGGGCGACCAGGAGGTGCCCGCCGTCGTCGGTTCCGAGGAAGGCCCCCAGCGCCTCGACGCGCGCCAAGAGACGCACCAGGTCGTCCTCGCCGCCCAACGCGAAAACCGCGGCGATCAGGTCGTGGCGCACGCCCCTCTCGCGCAGGGCCACCTTCAGCCGGTCGGCGAAGAAGTCGAGCACGGCGAGCACGGTGGTGTCGATCTCGCCCCAACCGGGTACTGTCCGCGACAACGAGGCCTGCGAGCCGCGCTTCAGGAGCGTGTGGTCGATCAGGCCCTTGGCCGATTCGACCACCCGCCTGAGCGGCAGGCGCACCTGGTTCTCGACGATGAGGCGGATAACGCCGAGCGCGGCGCGGCGCAGCGCGAAGGGATCCCTCGAGCCGGTCGGCTTCTCGTCGATGCGGAAGAAGGCGGCGAGCGTGTCGATCTTGTCGGCCAGCGCGACCGCGACCGAGACCGGCGCGCCGGGACAGGCATCCCCCGGCCCCTGGGGCGCGTAGTGCTCGGCGATGGCGTCCGCGACCTCGGGGTGCTCGCCGTCGGCGAGCGCGTAGTAGCGCCCCATGATGCCCTGGAGCTCGGGGAACTCGCCGACCATGCCGGTCACCAGGTCGGCCTTGGCCAGGCGCGCGGCCGAGCGCACCCGGTCCTTGTCGGCGCCCGGCACGTAGCCGGCGATCTCCACGGCCAAGGCCTGGACCCGGTCGATCTTCTCGTCGAGGCTGCCGAGCTTGGCGTGGAACACGATGTCGCCGAGCCGGGGCGTGCGCGCGGCGAGCGACTGCTTGCGGTCCTGGTCCCAGAAGAAACGGGCGTCCGCCAGGCGCGCGCGCAGGACCCGCTCGTTGCCGGCCGCGATCGCCTTGCCCTTGTCGGCGCTCTCCATGTTGGCGACCACCAGGAAGCGCGGCGCGAGGTTGCCGTCCTTGTCGGTGAGCGCCAGGTATTTCTGGTGCGCGCGCATCGCGGTGGTCAGCACCTCGGGCGGCAGGTCCATGAACCGCTCCTCGATCCGGCCCAGGAGCACGACCGGCCATTCCACCAGGCCGGTAACCTCGTCGAGGAGCGCCGGGTCGTCGGGAAGTTCGAGCTTGGCCCGCGCGGCCTTCTGCCTGGCCTGCTTGAGGATGGCCGCGCGCCGCTTGGCCGGGTCGAGGATTACCTTGGCTTGCTCGAGCTTGGCCTCGTAATCGGCAAAGCCGGTGACCCGGAACTTCCCGGGCTTCAGGAAGCGGTGGCCGCGCGTGGTGTTGCCGAAGGTCAGCACCGCGCCGTTGCCGAGTTCCAGCGCGCCCGCGAGCCTGCGCCCATCGAAGACCGCGAGCACGCCGTGGAGCGGGCGCACCCAGGCAAACCGGGTCTCGCCCCAGCGCATCGACTTGGGCCAGCTGAGCGCCTGGATCGACTCGGCGATGACGCCGGGCAGGACCTTCGCGCTCGCCTGCCCTTTGACCCGCTTGACCGCGAAATAGAAGGTGCCCTTGTCGGTCTCGCGCACCTCGGCGGCGTCGATGGACGCCAGGCCGTGGCCCTTCAGGAAGCCCTCGATGGCCCGAACCGGCGCATCCAGCCGCGGGCCCTTCTTCTCCTCGACCGCGTCGGGCTGGCGCTTGGGCAGGCCGTCGACCACGAGCGCCAGGCGGCGCGGCGTGACGAAGGCGCGCGCTTGGCTGAAGGCCAGCCCGGCGCCCGTCAGGCGCTCGGTGACCAGACGGCGAAGCTCTTGGGCCGCGCGCGCCTGCATGCGCGCCGGAATCTCCTCGGACAGAATCTCGAGCAGCAGTTCGGCCATGTTACTTGGCCGCCTGGGCGGCCGGCGGCGCGGACACCCGCCGGCTCTCGATCCAGGCCTCGCAGCAGGCCTTGGCGAGCGCGCGCACCCGGCCGATGTAGGCCTGGCGCTCGGTCACGGAGATGACGCCGCGGGCATCCAGCAGGTTGAACAGATGGCTCGCCTTCATGCACTGGTCGTAGGCCGGCAGCGGCAGAGGGACGGATGCGGGCGGCGCGGCGGCCAGCAGCTTGGCGCATTCGGCCTCGGCGTCCGCGAAGTGGCGCATCAGGGTCTCGGTGTTCGCCAGCTCGAAGTTGTAGGCGGAGAACTCGCGCTCGGCCTGCAGGAAGACGTCGCCGTAGGTCTTGCCGCCGTTATGCTTGGGCACGCCGTCCCAGTCCAGGTCGAAGATGCTCTCCACGCCCTGGACGTACATGGCCAGGCGCTCCAGCCCATAGGTGAACTCGACCGAGACCGGGTCGCAGTCGATGCCGCCGACTTGCTGGAAATAGGTGAACTGGCTCACCTCCATGCCGTCGCACCAGACCTCCCAGCCCAGGCCCCAGGCGCCCAGCGTCGGGCTCTCCCAGTCGTCCTCGACGAAGCGGATGTCGTGCTTCCTGGGGTCCAGGCCGATCGCCTTGAGCGAGCCCAGATAGACCTCCTGCGAGTCGGGCGGCGAGGGCTTCAGGAGCACCTGGAACTGGTAGTAGTGCTGCAGGCGGTTCGGGTTCTCGCCGTAGCGCCCGTCGCTCGGCCGGCGCGAGGGCTGGACGTAGGCGCAGCGCCAGGGCTCGGGGCCGAGCGCGCGCAGCGCGGTCGCCGGATGAAAGGTGCCCGCGCCCATCTCCATGTCGTAGGGCTGCAGGATGATGCAGCCCCGCTCCGCCCAGTAGTCCTGAAGTTTCAGGATCAAGCGCTGGAAACAGGTCCTGGGGTTGGGTTTTCTTGGGCTGCCGGCCTTGGGCATGGGGAGGGTTTTTTGCGCTGCGGAAAGCGGGCGTGAGATTAGCCCCCGGCGGGCGCCAGATCAAGCAAGGCGCGGCGCGGCGAGGCCGGCCGCCGCCGGGTTGCCCGCGCCGGCGACCCGGCAACCTTCTGTTAACCGGTCGCGGCCGATACTGACGCCTGGTTCGAAGCGGACGTTTCGCTCGGGTGGCAGATATGACTCAGGTGACGGCGCTGTGGCGCGGCGAGGTTCCCCTGGCCAAGACGGGCTGGTTCTACGGAATTCTCGGACTGTTGCTGCTGGTGACCCCGATCACCCTGCTGTCCGGCCTCGGCCTGGCGCATGGCGCCAAGCCGCTACTGCTCACGCTGAGCGCCGCGACCCTTCTCTACGCGCCTTTCATCGCGGTCGCCATCTGGCGTAGCGCCGGGAACTACCGGGGCAAATTCGCCTGGCGCCTGCTCGCCAAGGGCTCGGTCCTCTTCGTCGCCCTCCAGGTCGCCGTCGGGCTCGGCCTGGGCTGATACCAGCCGCCCGACACCCCACGCCCGACACCCCACGCCCGATTGCCGAAAACGGTAGCACAATCGGCGCGGGCTCACGACTCGGCGGCGGGGCGGTCGGGAGATCCTTGCGAAGGCTGGAACGGCGGCAGGAGCCCGGGCGCCGCGGCAAGGGACTCGGCCAAAAGAACCCGGAAACGAGCCCCGGCGAGCGCCTCCGCCCCGGCGCGCTCATGGGCGCCGTAGCCGGTCAGCACGTGAAGGCCGCCGGCCAGGCCCGCGGCGCGGCCGGCCTCCAGATCGTGCGCCCGGTCGCCGACGATCCAAGAGCCCGGGAGATCGAGACCGAGGCGCTCGGCGGCGCGCAGGATCATGCCCGGGCGCGGCTTGCGGCAGGGGTGCGCGGGATGGCGAAAGGGCGGCGCGGCCTCGGGGTGATAGGGGCAGGCGAGCACCATGTCGAGCGCGGCGCCGGCGTCGGCGAGCACCGCCGCGATCCGCTCCTGGGTATCTTGAAACTCCGGCCAGCCGTAGTGCCCTCGTCCGATCCCCGATTGATTGGTGATCGCCACGACGGGCACGCCCGCGCGGTTGGCGGCGGCGATGGCCGCGGCCGCGCCGGGCACGAGGCGCACGTCCTCGGGCCGGTGCAGGTAGCCGACCTCCTCGACGATGACGCCGTCGCGGTCCAGGAACAGCCCGGCCCGGCCGCGAAAGAATGCCGCCTTGTCCGGCCGCAACACCTGACACCAGACGCCGTCAGTCCCAACAAAATTCGCCACTTACTTGTCCCGGTTACCGAAGCGTGGGCGCCACCGAACCCGGATGGCGGACTTATACCAAAGAGCGTTGGTATTATCTGCTTGCATGCAGATATACTTACGGTACGGATGCCAATAACTACTCCGAGCCCTCATGCCGCAACTGTTAAACCCCGAATTCCCTGTTAAACGGGGATAGAACAGGGAATTTTCGCGGGAATTGAGGCGGGATCAATTCGTTAAATCAATGCGTTAGCCACGAAATTCGTAACGGGGGCAAAAGTCCGGGCGAAATATATTTCATTTGGGGGATTCCCAAATCCGAGGGTTTTGTGATTCGATGCGGCTATGACTCGGGTCGCCCCGAGATATCGAGGCTCTGGACCTGGATGGCCTCAAAGCATAACCAGCTAAATCTATTCGACGAACAGCCGGACAGTAGGGGGACGATATCAATGGCCTTTGGTATGACCCGTGAGCCGCCGCGCGAGCCCGCGAAACGCAAGCGGCCGTCGGGGGGCTCGCGCGCCTGGCTGGCGGTCACCGGCGTGCTGGCGGCGGTTGGGCTGGTTACCCTTCTGGTTCCGCCCGCAGCGCCCGCGGACATGAGGGCCGCGCTCCCCGCCTTCGACCTGCAGGGCCACCGCGGCGCGCGCGGCTACCATCCCGAGAACAGCCTGCCCGGCTTCGCGGCGGCGCTGGCGCTCGGCGTGACCACCCTGGAGATGGACCTGGCCATGACCCGCGACCGGGTCCTGGTGGTCCACCACGACCGCAGGCTCGATCCGGAGCGCACGCGCGGGCCCGACGGCGCCTGGCTGGAGGCGCCGACCCCGGCGATCTTCGAGTTGACGCGCGCCCAGCTCGGCGCCTACGACATCGGCCGCCTGCGCCCCGGCAGCCGGGCGGCCGAGCGCTTCGCCGAGCAACAGGGCCGCGACGGGGTCGCCATCCCGGCACTCGCCGAGGTCTTCGCGCTGGCCGAGGCGCGCTCGGGCGCGCGCGTGCGCTACAACCTGGAGATCAAGACCTCGCCGCTGGCGCCCGAGGAGACGGTCGCGCCCGAGGCCCTCGCCGAGGCGCTGGTGGCGGCGCTCGGGGATGCGGGCGTGACCGGCCGCGCCATGGTGCAGTCCTTCGATTGGCGCGCGCTGGCGGCGTTCCAGGAACTCGCCCCCGAGGTCCCGACCGTCTACCTGAGCGCCGAGGAACGCTGGCTGGACAACCTGGAGCGCGGCCGGCCCGGCGTCTCGCCCTGGACCGCCGGTTTCGACGTGGACCGCTTCGACGGCTCGACGCCGCGCGCGGTCGAGGCGGCCGGTGGCGCGGTCTGGTCGCCCTATTACCGGGGCCTGCGCGCGGCCGAGCTGCGCGAGGCGCACGACCTCGGCCTGCGCGTGGTGGTCTGGACCGTCAACGAGCCGGCCGACATGGCCTCGCTCATCGATTTGGGCGTCGACGGCATCATCACCGACTATCCGGACCGCCTGCGCCGGGTGATGGCCGAGAAGGGCTTGCCCCTGCCGCCAGCTTTTGCCGGGGGCGGCCTCGAGGACCCCGAGTAGCCCTTTGCCGTGGAACGGCATTTTTGGGATAGCTAAACGACTCGGCAAGCTGGACCTGTTATATCCGGGCGAATCAAAAGCGAGGACATCGTCCAATGCGCCGTCTCATCTTCGCCGTCGTTCTTGGGTTGGGCCTTGGGATCGCTTCGGTTCCGGCGGCGCGGGCGCTCGATCCCGATACCCTGCGCCAGGACCTGACCGAGGCGCTGAAGGGCGGCATTTTCGCCTATGCGAACCAGGCCTTCAGCTTCACCGAGGTCAGGACCACGGCGCAAGGCGAGGCCGTCCGCGTCGAGATCCTGGCCCTGGCCCTGCCCCTGCCCGACCTCGGCGGCCGGCTCGAGCTGGGCGATCTGGCCTTTACCGTAGCCGATGCCGGAGCCGATACCGGAGCCGAGGCGGGCGCGCGCCGCTACCGCGTCTCGGAGGTGACGGCCGCCGGGGAAGCGACGCTCGTCGACGACGCCGGGAAAGATGCCGTCCTCATCAATTACCGGCTGGAGCGCCTGGCCGGCGTTTGGTCGGCCGGGCTGCGCTACTTCCTCGACCTGGACATGGCGATCGCCGGTTTCGAAATAGTCATGCCGGAGGAAAACCTGGCTCTCGGCATCGCCGAGGTCACGGCCGTCAGCCGATCGACGACCCGCGCCGACGGCTTGACCGATATGGTGAGCGAGGCGCGGGCCGTGGGACTGCGCATGATCAATCCCGATTTCGGCACGCTGCAAATCGCGGAGCTTTACGTGGATTACGAGTCTCAGGGTCAGGACCTGGTCGGCTTCCGCGCGTTCACCGAGGCGCTCCGGACGCTCAACGACGGGGACACCCCGCCGGACCGCAGCGCGCTCGCCGCGATCGTCGAAGAACTGGCCAAGATCGACATCCTGCCCCAGGGCTTCATCGAGCGCTTCAGGCTTACCGATCTGACCTATCTCGACCCGGCGCAGAAGCCCCGGTTCCACCTCGACCAGGCCGAGGTGGACATCGTGGCCGGCGAGCTGCATCTGCCGCTCGGCTACGGCAACCTGGGCATGAAAGTCGCCGGCCTGCGCGCCGAAACGCCCGGTGGCGCGCCGGGCGCCGAGGCGGCCGATCCCCGGCAAGCCCTGGTGCCGGAAAACCTCGGCTTCATCGTCAGCGTCGAGCGCTTTCCCATGCGGCTCATGTGGCGGAGCGTCATGCGCGCCATCGCGTTATCGGTGGCCTCGGGCGATCGGGGTTCTCCGAACGATGCCATCGGCGAGGCCATGGGCGCCGAGATTCTGGCCGCCATCAACGAGGCGCGAACGATCCTGCGGCTCGACCGCCTCGACGTGGAAGCCCCCGCCGGGCGGGTGATCGGGGAGGGTGTTTTGCAAGCCGACGTCTCGGTGCCGATCGGCGTCACGGGGCGCCTCGATCTGACCATCACCGGCTTGGACCGGATGATCTCGATCGCCACGGGCGCGACGGCGGCCGAAGGCGGCGGCGAGGTGCCCGGCGGCAACGGCAGCGTGATGATTCTCATGATGCTGAAGTCCATGGCCCGGCGCGAGACGGCGCCCGACGGCACGGCGATCGATCGCTTCGAGATCGCCCTCACGCCGGCCGGCGAGGTCCTGGTGAACGGCCAGCCGCTCGGCGCAATGGCGCCGCCGCAGTAATACCAAAGGTCGCCCGGTATCAGAACCGGCGAAGCAAGCGGTCGATGTAGTCCAGCTCCAGCGGCGGGCGCCTATGCTCGCCGCGGCGCCGGCGCAGCTCGTCGAGGATGCGCCGCGTTCGCCGGATCTCCATCTGGTCGGGGATCTGAACCCCCTCCAGGGCCTCCAAGCCGCCGTTGCCGGCTTCGCGGCCGAGCGGGTCGCGGCCCATTCCCCGTTGGACGCCGACCTGTCCCATCCCGCGCCGCGCCATGGAGCCCATCTGCTCCATGAACTGCTCGGCCATGGCCTGCATGCCCTGCTGGAGCTGATCGATGGCCCGGGTCTGCGGTCTGACGGCGTCCCCCGCTTGGCCCGCATCGAGTGCGTCGCGCGCGTCGCGCATGGACTGCTCGGCCCGGCCGAGCGGCCGGGGAATGTCGCCCAGCGCCTCGCCCAGGCGGCGCATCATCTCGCCCAGCGCGCGGCGCAGCGCCTCCTGGCTGAGCGAATCGGCCCGATTCTCCTGCTGCCTCCGCCCCGCGGTCTGGTCGCTCGGGTCGCCTCGCTGCGAGCGCCGGAAGCTGCGATTGAGCAACTCCTGCTGGCGCTGCATCAGCGAATCCATGTCGCGCATCATGCGGAAGGCGTTGCGCGAATCTTCGTCCAGCCCCTGGGCGAAGGGGTTGGCGCGCAGGTTCTCGAGCAGATTCTGCAACTGCGCGAGCAGGTCGCGCGCGGCCTCGCGCGAGCCGGTCCGCGCCAGCTCGCGGGCCCGCTCGATCAGCCGTTGCAGGTCGTCGCCCTGAAGAATCTGGGCGTCCGGCGGCAGCGGCTGCATCTCGGCGCCCTCGGCCAGCTGCTCGCGCAACTGCTCGGCGAGCGCCTCGAGGAACCGGTCGAGCGCCTGCTGTAGCTCGCTCATCAGGCGCTCGATCTCCTCGTCGTCCGCGCCGCGCGCGAGCGCCTCCATCAGCGCCTTCTGGATCTCGCGGAGGTCGCGCTCGGCGATGGCGAGCTCGCCCTCCTCGATGTGCAGGGCGGTATCCCACAGCAGTTGCTGGACCTCGCCGATGGCTCTGCGCGAGGGATCGTGGATCAGCCGCCGCTCGGCCGACCGGATGGCCAGCGCCACCACCACGTCGTTGAAATAGTGATCCGGCCGGTCGTAGATCTCGCCCAGCGCGCGGATCACCGGAAGCCGGGCGGTGGGGTCGAGGGTCAGTTGCTTGCGCAGCTCCACCAGCGCGCGCGCCACTGGGTGGTTGAAGATCCGCTCGGGCAGGACCGTACGCGCCGGGTCGCTCTCGCCGCGCTGGCCGAGCGCGTCGCGCGCCACCAGGCGGATCTCGACCGCCAGGCCGGCCCAGGGGTGCGGCGTCAGGTCGTGGAAGCTCATGCCCTGGGCGCGCGCGAGGCCGATGCCGGGCAAGGCCAGGTCCAGTTCCATCGGCGCCACGCTTGGGTCGTCCAGGCGCTGAATGAGCGCGGAGACGGCGCTCAGGCCGTAGTCGTCCTCGGCCAGGTATTCCAGGCGCAGCGCCGCCCGCTCGGTGCGCCCCGGCGGCGACAGGAACTCCACGCTCGGTGCCATATCGGGCAGGAGCGCCAGCCCCCAGGCGGCCAGTTCCCGGCCGCTCTGCTCGACCGCCAGGCGCTCGCCCGCCCGGATTTCCAGGCTCACCTTGTAGGTATCCGCGGTGACCGGGGTGAACGGTGTCTTCTGGTCGCCGACAACGAGGGACGGCACGCCGCGGCCGCCCTGCAGCTGGGCCAGGACCGTGCTGCCGACCGGCACGGCGAGCGGCGCCGCGCCGGCCTCGCCCGGGGTCAGGAAAAGCGGCGGCAGCGCGGTGTGGGCGGGCGGGTTGATCCAGACGTCCAACTGGGCCGGCGGGGCCGCGGCGAAGGCCGAAAGCTCGGGCGTGACCGCGCGCTTCAAGCGCTGCGGCCAGTCATCGCCGGCGGCGACCAGGCCGACCACCAGCAGCAGTCCGATCGCGGCGCGCAGCGCGAAGGGGTCGATGGCCGCCAGCCCGGCGCGCGGCAGGCGCAGGCGCAGCGCGCCGAGCTGGGCGCTCA
>JACZWN010000080.1 GCA_022572105.1 Pseudomonadota bacterium
TAAAGTACCTGGGACTTGTCCCCCTGATAAAGATCGGGTATTTCAAAACTTTCAAGAATGCGAAAATAAAGGTAATGATGTACAAGGATGCCTTCAGCCAGGAGAGGTTTGCTGTTTTTAAAAGTTATCTCTGGGTAATAGATTTTTATGGTTTTTTTGATGATTTTCTATTTAGAAAACTGCATAGATTAGTTTATTAGGTTCTCGTCACGATAAAAGACAATATTTATATACCAATATAGGGAAAAGTAATACTAATGTATGGTAAAAAAGGATGGGATTGGGGCGAAATGCTTCCCTGGCTGATTTTAATAATGACGGTTTTTTAGATCATGCGTGGATACTATTTTCAAGAGATAATACGAAATGGGGGCTACATGTTTTTATGTCATCGGGAGCAGATAGTTATAAAGTTATAACTTTAGATGAAAATTTATTTTCGTTTTTTCCACCACAAAGAATGGGCTTATCTGTCCTACAGCCTGGAAGATATCAGTCATATTGTGCGCAAGGGTTTGGACCAGAATGTAAAGATGGAGAAGCGGAATTCATAGTTATATCAAACCCCAGTATCGATTATATTACGTTTGAAGCAGCAAATTCTTATTATATTTGGAATGAGAAAGTAAGTAAGTTTGACCGGATATGGATGGGTGATTGAAAGAGTAAGAGCCCGCTCAAGAGCTTTGACGGCCTGCCCTTTTACGTCGTGCGCGTCTACGGGGCCAACCTGTATGCCCTCACGTGGCGAACGAGGCCGCTACGCGTCGAGCCTGTCGGCGAGCGTGCGAAGGGCGAGCGCTGCAACCTTGGCCTGGGCTTCTTTCTGGGAAGCACCGTAGGCCATGACACCGGGCAAGGCAGGGATCTCGGCAATCCAACGGCCGTCGTCCTCGCGATCAAACTCGATGCGTAGCACGGGGCGTTCTCCGTGATATGGACGCGAAAGGGTAGAGTTGGCGATCCTTGGGATAGTGTATAGGGCTTTGGAATTTCCGTCAAAACTGAGAGGGTGACACCCTGCCGGCGGCCCGTTGGGGCGGTAATAGCCTGCCCCGATTATGCCCGATCAGGTCATCCGGCGGAACACACTTCGCCGTTCCGCCATACGAACTATCTACGCCTTCTCCAGCGCCTGCTCCAGATCGGCGATGATGTCGTCCACGTCTTCGATGCCTACGGAAAGTCTTACCAGGCCGTCGGTCAGGCCGCGCGCCTGGCGGTCCTCGGCCGGGACCTCGGCGTGGGTCATGGTCGCGGGATGGGTGATCATGGTCTCGACCGCGCCCAGGCTTTCGGCCAGGCCGCACAGCTTGACCCCGTTCATGACCGTCTTGCCGGCCTCCAGGCCGCCGGTGAGCTCGAAGGAGATCATGCCGCTGAAACCCGACATCTGCGCCTTGGCGATGGCGTGCTGGGGGTGCGAGGGCAGGCCCGGATAGGCGACGCGGGCGACCTTGTCGTGGCTTTCCAGATATTCCGCCACCTTTTGGGCGCTTTCGGCGTGGCGCGCCATGCGCAGGTGCAGGGTCTTGAGGCCCATCAGCGTCAGCCAGCAGTCGAACGGGCTGGGCACCGCGCCGATGGTCTTCTGGATGAACTTGAGCTCGTCGAAGATGTCGTCGCGGTTGGTGATCACCGCGCCGCCGATGATCTGGTTGTGGCCGCTCAGGTACTTGGTCGTGGAGTGCATGACGATGTCGGCGCCGAACTCGAGCGGGCGCAGGAACACCGGCGTGGCGAAGGTCGAATCGACGCCGAGGTAGAGCCCGTGCTCCTTGGCGATGGCGGCCATGGCCTCGAGGTCGGTGACCTTGAGCAGCGGGTTGGTCGGGGTCTCGACCCAGAGCATCCTGGTCTGGGGCCGGACCGCCTGGCGCACGGTCTCGGGCTGGGAGGTGTCCACGTAGGTGAAGGCGAGCCCGTAGCGCGACAGCACCTTGTTGAAGTGCCGCGAGGTGCCGCCGTAGACATCGTCGGAGCAGACCACGTGGTCGCCGGCGCTGAGCAGCTTGAGGCAGGAGTCGACGGCCGACATGCCGCTCGAATAGCAGACGCCGTGCGCACCGCCCTCGATCGCGGCCAGGTTGGCCTCCAGCACCTGGCGCGTCGGATTGGCCGCGCGGGTGTAATCGAAGCCCTTGTCCTTGCCCACTTCCTCGAGCACGTAGGTCGCGGTCGCGTAGATCGGCGGGACGATCGATCCGGTCGTGGGATCCGGCGAGATCCCGGCGCGTACGACGCGCGTATCGAATTTCATCGGGCTATCGGGGGTCACGGGCGGCTCCTTCGGCTGAACGGTTGCAGGCAGCGGCAAGATAGACGAGCCGGGCGGACTTGTACACGTGGGGCACCCACGCGCCGGCCGTCGACTGGGCCGAGCGCCGCCGCGGGCCCGAGCTCCGCGGGCCGGTTTCGCCCGGGGTTTCCGGCGCGTGCGATAACCGGCCGTTAACGGCGCCCATGGGGGTTCGCGGAACATTCGCCGCGGCCCCGGCCCGGAGCCTCCCGGGACCGGGAAAAATGCCCGGAAATCAAGGCGGAACGGACCATCACCCGGGTTTTTGGTTAAACGGTTCTTAACTCCACCGGATCACAATGCCGCGGAAATCGGGCCCACTGAACCCAGACCCGCGCCATGCTGATCATCGTCGGCTTCGTTATCGTTACCTTTTCGGTCATCGGCGGCTACGCCATCCCGGGCGGCCACCTGGCCGTGCTCTTTCAGCCGTACGAATTCTTGATCATCTTGGGCGCCGCCATCGGGGCCTTCCTGACCAGCAACACCAAGACGATCCTGGCGGGCGTCGGCAAATCCTTCGGGCGCATGCTCAAGGGGCCGAGGCACAAGAAGGACAGCTATGTCGAGATGCTCAGCCTCCTGCACCAATTGTTCAAGCTGGCCAAGAGCAAGGGCAATCTGGCGCTCGAGAAGCACATCGAGAACCCGGAGGACAGCAGTCTTTTCGCCGAGTTCCCTGCGGTCCAGGGCGACCACCACGCCATGGCCTTCCTGTGCGACTACCTGCGCCTGCTGACCATGGGCACCGAGAACCCGCACGAGCTCGAGGCCCTGATGGACCAGGACCTGGAGACCCACCATCACGAGGAAACCGCCGTCGCCAGCGCCCTGTACACCATGGCCGACGGCCTGCCGGCGCTCGGCATCGTCGCCGCCGTGCTCGGCGTCATCCACACCATGGGCTCGATCACCGAGCCGCCGGAGATCCTGGGCCAGCTGATCGGCGCCGCGCTGGTCGGCACCTTCTTGGGCATCCTCATGTCTTATGGTTTCGTTGGCCCCATGGCCGCGGCGCTGGGCAACATCATCGAGGCGGACGCGAAGTACTACCACTGCATGAAGGCCGGCATGCTAGCCCACGTGGCCGGCCATCCGCCCGTGATCTCGATGGAGTTCGCGCGCAAGACGCTGCCCTCCGACGTGCGCCCGAGCTTCGCCGAGCTGGAAGAGACCTTCGATAACTTGCCGCCGGTCGCCAACTGAACCGTGGCCTGAGGAAAGACGCCCAGTCGATGGCGAACGACGACGAAGACAAAGCCCCGCCGATCATCATCATCAAGCGGGTCAAGAAGGCGGCGCACGCCCATCACGGCGGCGCCTGGAAGGTCGCCTATGCCGACTTCGTGACCGCCATGATGGCCTTCTTCCTGCTGCTCTGGCTGCTCCAGGCGACGACCGAGGAGCAGAAGCTGGGCATCGCCGACTACTTCGCCCCGGCCAGCGTGGCCCGCAACTCCAGCGGCTCCGGCGGCCTGCTCGGCGGCCGCACCTTCACCAAGAAGGGCGCCAACCCGCACGACTACACACCGGTCGGCGTCATCATCAAGCTGCCGACCAACCCGCCCGATTGGGACAATACCGGCGACCCGCAGGAGAATACGGCTACGGAGGAGACCGGCGCCGGCGGTGGGGACGGAGACGCGCCCGAGCAGCCAAACGAAGCCGAGCTCGAGGAAATTCTGGCCGAGCGCGAAGCGGAGCAGTTCGCCGAGGCCGAGCGGGCCTTGCGCGAGGCGATCGAGAGCGTGCCCGAGCTCGAGAGCCTGGTCAACAACCTGGTGATCGACCAGACCCCGGAGGGCATGCGCATCCAGATCGTCGACGAGGAGGGCAAGTCCATGTTCCCCTCGGGCAGCGCCAAAATGTTCGAGCACACCAGGAAGCTCATCACGCTCGTGGTCGACGCGGTCAGGACGCTGCCGCAGCGGATCGCCGTCAAGGGCCACACCGACGCCGCCCCCTTCGTCAACGACAACGGCTATTCCAACTGGGAGCTGTCGACCGACCGGGCCAATTCGAGCCGCCGGGCGCTCATCGCGGCCGGACTGCGGCCCGCGCGCATCGCCTCGGTCGTGGGCCTCGCCGATACCGAGCACCTGGACGAGGACAATCCCCTTTCGCCTCGCAACCGGCGCATCTCGATCGTTCTTCTGCGCGAGAACGCGTTCGCCCCAAAGGCCGGCAAAGCCACGAAGAAGCAAAACGCCGCCACCGAGTAAGCCCACGCCGCCGCCCGCTTGCCACGCCACGGGCGCGTCCCCATCTATTTTGGGGACAAGCCGGAACGACGAGGGAACCCCGAGCCGCGTGGCTTACAAGAGCAGCCTGCCCAGCCTGAGCCTCGGCGCCGCCGCCTGGGGCGAGGCCCCGCCGGACCCCCTGGCCGAGCCGGCGCTCTACGACAGCGTCCTCTCGCGCCGTGTCGTCGCCTACCTCGTCGACGTGACCCTGATCGCGGTCCTTTACGTCTGCGCGTCGCTGGTCTTCGGCCTGGCCGGAATCTTGACCTTCGGCGCCCTCACGCCGCTCGGCATCATCGTCCTCGCCGTGCTGCCGGTCGGCTACCACACGATCTTCCTCGGCCGCCGGGGCGCGACCCCGGGCATGCGGCTGTTCGATCTGGAGCTGCGCGCCTGGACCGGACGGCCGCCGGATTACTCCCAGGCCTTCCTGACCACGGTTCTGTTCTACGCAAGCGTCAGCCTCACGGCCTGGCTGATCCTGCTGGTCGCGCCGTTCACCGAGCGCCGGCGCACCTTGCACGACCTTCTGGCCGGCACGGTCATGGTGCGCCACGCCCGCCTGAACGCCACCGCCGGGCCCGGCTGATACCCGGACCCGGGACGCCGCCGCGACCTGTACTAACAGCATCGACACTTGGTATAACCCGTCCATGAAGGACGGTCCCGCCCCACGCGCCATCCACGACCGGCTCGGCGAAAGTGGCCCGCCGCGGCAGGTCTACTACGTGATGGCCGAAAGCCCCTGTCCCTATCTGGCCGGACGGCGCGAGCGCAAGCTGATCACCGAGTTGGCCGGACCCGATGCCACGGCACGCTATACCCTGCTGTCCAGCGCCGGCTTTCGACGCAGCCACCAGTTCGCCTACCGCCCGGCCTGCTCGGGCTGCTCGGCCTGCATCCCGGTCCGGGTCGATGCCGCCGGCTTCGTGGCGAGCCCGTCGCTCAGGCGCGTGGCGCGGGCCAACCGGGACCTCGGCGCCGCGCAGCTGCCGGCCAAGGCCACGGACGAGCAATACGCCCTGTTCGGCCGCTATATCGGCTCGCGCCACGGTGACGGCGAGATGGCCGACATGACCGTGCTCGACTACCAGGGCATGGTTCGGCAGAGCCGGGTCGATACGCGCATGGTCGAATTGCGCGAGGACGGCGGCCGCCTGGTCGCCGCCTGCCTGTTCGACCGCTTGGACAACGGTCTCTCGGCGGTATACAGCTTCTTCGACCCCGATCTCGGCCGGCGCAGCCTGGGCACCTACATGGTGCTCTGGCTGATCGAGACGGCGCGCGCCGCCGGCCTGCCCTACGTCTACCTGGGCTACTGGATCCGCGACGCGCCGAAGATGACCTACAAGAGCCGCTTCCGCCCGCTCGAGGCGCTCGGGCCGGACGGCTGGCGGATCGTCCGGGACTGATCCCGGGACTGTCCGGACGGGCACGCTTCCGAGCTTTCTTGCAGAGTTGCGGCCGGACCCCTATGCTCCGCGAGTGGCCGGCCCTCGGGCGCCCCGGAGGTCGAAGGTTTTGCAAAACACCAAACCACAAACCTAGAGGGAGGATTGGATTCATGAAACGTTCAGGCAAATCCCTTGAGCGGCCGCGCGCGAAGGCCTTGAAGCGCCGTGAGTTCCTGACCACGGCGGTGACGGCGACCGCGGTCACGGCGGTGGCGGCATCGAGCTTCCCGAAGCCGAGCCTGTCCCAGGGCCTCAAGAAGTGGCGCATGCAGACCACCTGGCCCAAGAACTTTCCGGGCCTGGGCACCGGCGCCAACAAGCTGGGCGAGTTCATCACCAAGGCCTCCGACGGCAGACTGACCGTCGAGGTCTACGGCGCCAAGGAGATCGTCCCGGCGTTCGAGACCATGGACGCGGTCTCCAGCGGCACCTTGGAGATGGGCCACGGCGCCCCCTACTACTGGAAGGGCAAGGTCCCGGCGAGCCAGTTTATCGCCTCCATTCCCTTCGGCCTGAACGTCGGCGAGCAGAATTCCTGGCTGCAGTTCGGCGGCGGCCAGGAGTTGGCCGACAAGGTCTACAGGAAACTGGGCTGCAAGTTCTTCGCCTCGGGCAACACCGGCGTCCAGATGGGCGGCTGGTTCAACAAGGACATCAACACGCTCGAGGACTACAAGGGCCTCAAGATGCGCATCCCGGGCCTGGGCGGCGAGGTGGTCAAGGCGGCCGGCGGCATCGTGGTCAACCTGCCGGGCGGCGAGATCCCGCCGGCGCTGGCGTCTGGCGCGATCGACGCGACCGAATGGGTCGGACCCTACAACGACCTGGCCTTCGGCCTCTACAAGAGCGCCAAGAAGTACTACTACCCGGGCTGGCACGAGCCGGCGACCCTGCTCGACAACTTCATCAACCTCGAGGCCTGGGAAGGCCTGAGCGGCGACCTCAAGGCGATCGTCCAGACGGCGAACGCTTATGCCAACAGCTACGTCCTCAACGAGTACATCGCCAACAACAACGCCGCGCTGGAGACGCTGGTGAAAAAGCACGGCGTGCAGGTGAAGAAGTTCCCCGACGAGGTCTTGATCGGACTCGGCGCCCTCTCGGGCCAAGTGATCGGCGATCTGGCCTCCAAGGATGCGCTGAGCAGCGAGGTTCTCAAGAGCATCGTCAAGTTCCGCACGGGATCCATCGCCTTCGCCAAGGTCTCGGAGCAGGCCTTCTACAACGCCCGCGTGTTGCCCTTCGATTGGGTCAGTCTGTAAGCCGAGGAACCGCCCGGGCCTGACGGCCGGGCACGCACAATCTCACGACCGGCGGGGCGCTCCCGCCGGTCTTTTTTTGTCGCCAAGCAACCTCACGACCCGAACAGCACCGACGGCAGCCAGGTCACAAGGCCCGGGAATACGGCGAGCAGGACCAGGCACAGGACCTGTATGACCACGAAGGGGATGATGCCGCGGTAAATGTCCATGGTCGTGATGCTCGGTGGGGCGACGCCGCGCAGGTAGAACAGCGCGAAGCCAAACGGCGGGGTCAGGAAGCTGGTCTGCAGGTTGACCGCGATCATGACGCCGAGCCAGATGGGATTGATCCCCAAGGCGATCAGGATCGGCCCGACGATCGGCACCACCACGAAGATGATTTCGAGGAAGTCCAGGAAGAACCCCATGACGAATATCAGCGCCATGACCATGAGCATGGCGCCGAACACCCCGCCGGGCATGGTGCTGAGCACGTCGGAGACGATCTTCTCGCCGCCCAGGCCACGGAACGTCAAACTGAACACCGAGGCGCCGAGCAGGATCACGAAGACCATGGTCGAGATCTTGACCGTCGCCCGCATGACCTCGGTCAGGACGCCGCTCTGGTATACCCGCTTCAGGCTGACGCCGATGCCGGCGACCAGCACCGCGACCGCGACCATGGCGAGGAGCGCCGCGATCAGGTCGCCGGTCGGTACGATCTCGCGCTGCAGGCGCAGGTCGAACAGGCTGACCAGCGCCACCAGCACGAGCAGGCTGACGCCGGCGCCGTAGACCGGCCAGGAGCGGTCGGGATCCATGGCGCGGCCGGCCAGCAAGAGGGAGCCGATCGAGCCCATGGCGGCGGCCTCGGTCGGGGTCGCGGCACCGATCAGGATCGAACCCAGGACCAGCACGATCAGGCACGCCGGCGGCAGCAGGATCTGGAGCACGCGGGCGCGCAGGTCGACCCCCTCCTGGGTCGGCACCGGCGGGCAGGCGTTCGGCCGGGTCAACGCGACGAACATGATCCAGGCCATGTACAGCCCGACCAGAACCATCCCCGGCAGGAACGCGCCGGCGAAGAGATCGATGACCGAGACCGGATCGGGCGCGAAATTGCCGAGCCCCAGGGCCGCCTGGGTGTTGGCGCCCTGCATGATGTCGCCCAGGATCACCAGCACGATGGACGGCGGAATGATCTGGCCGAGCGTGCCCGAGGCGCAGATCACGCCGCAGGCGAGTTTCGGGTCGTAGCCGGACTTGAGCATGGTCGGCAGCGCCAACAGCCCCATGGTCACCACGGTAGCGCCGACGATCCCGGTCGAGGCGGCGAGCAGCATGCCGACGAAGACCACCGACAGGCCGAGGCCGCCGCGCATCTGCCCGAACATCATGCCCATGGTCTCCAGGAGCTGCTCGGCGATCCTCGAGCGCTCCAGCATCACCCCCATGAACACGAACAGCGGCACCGCGACCAGGACCTCGTTGACCATGACGCCGAAATAGCGCGACGGCAGGCCGCCCAGGAGGTTCATGTTGAACACGTCGAGCAGGTAGCCGAGCGAGGCGAAGGCCAAGGCCGTGCCGGCCAGGCTGAAGGCCACGGGATAGCCCAGGATCAGGACGCCGCAGGCGGCGAGAAACATGAGCAGGCTGAGGACTTCCCCGAGCAGCGCCGGATCCATGGCCTAGAACACCCCCGTGTCGCTCTTGGGGACGAATTCGGGATGACCGCGCAAGGCCAGGACCTGGCGCGCGGCCAGCGACAGGCCCTGCAGGCCGGTCAGCACGCAAAACACGAGGATGACCGTCTTGAGCATGAACAGCCCCGGCATGCCGCCGGCCTCGCGCGATTCCTCGAGCATGGACCAGGACGAGGCGACGTAGCCGAAGCCCATGGCGAAGACCAGGATCACCATGGGCAAGAGTAGAAGGAACGTCCCCAGGACGTCGACGATCGCCTTGTAGCGTAGCCCCGCCGCCCGATAGAACACGTCGACCCGGACGTGGCCGTCGTGCAGCAGGGTATAGCCGGCGCCGAGCATGAACACGATGCCGTGCACCCAGACGTAGGATTCCTGCATCCAGACCCAGCCGATGGAAAAGACGTAGCGCAGGATCACCACGACGAAGGCGATCAGCACCATGGCAAGGGTCAGCCAGGCGACCCCGCGCCCGATGGACTCGTTCATACGGTCGACGAAACGGACAAAGCGGACGATAATGGACACGAAGCCTCCCGGCGCCTTATCCCAAGGACCCTGCTCTCCTTCGGCGCGACGGGGAAGGCCCAGCCGGACCGGCTCAAGCCATCTTGGATGCGCCGTCCCGCAAGCCGCGCCTCCTCAATACGTTAGCGGGTGGCGGACTGCAAAACAAATCCGCGCCAGGCTAACCGGCCCGGTCATAGCGGCCGCGCAATACCAGGTCCTTGCGCGGACCTAGGACGCGCCAGACCGCGGTCCAGCGGTCGCGGCCCTCGACCTCGAAGCTGCCCCGGTAGAGGTCGTCCCGGCAGCGATGCGCGACCGACCAGCGGCCGTGCGATAGATCGAGGTCATGAAACGGGCGGCCGTCCTCGAAGGCGACCTCGGCGCGTCCGGGCGCGGGAAAGCGGTAGCGGTAGACGCGCTCGGCCGGGCCCGTGAAGGCGCCCAAGCGCAGCACCCCGCGCTCCCGGTAGACCAGCCCGGCGCCCGCGGGCGCGAACACCGCCCGACCGTCGAGCCGGCCGCGCTGGCCCGCGCGCCGGTCCTCCAGGGTCCGCGTCAGGCGCCAGACGCCCCGGAGAAAAACCATCAAGTCCAAGATCCCGAGGCCACCGCCGTCCAGCGCCCGGTCGAGGTTCAACACGTCGAATGGAACAGCCCGCCGACGGGCCCGCGCGGTCAGTCGAATTTGTTCGATTTCGGGAAACCCTTGGGCGGCAGGCGGCCGGCGGCGCCGCGCTTGCCCAGCCAGTCGATTATCTGGGTCTCGTGCCGCTTCTTGCCGCCGGTCATGGTCCAGGTCAGGCCCTCGGCGCGCGCGAAGGTGGTGACGTCGGACAGTCCACCGCCCTTGTAGCGCTGCAGGATGACGCCGCGCCCGCGGGTCATCTCGGGCAGCTCCTCGACCGGCAGGACCAGCAGCTTCCGGTTCTCGCCGATGAGCGCCAGCATGTCGCCCTCGACCCGGGTGCAAGCCGCCGCCTCCGACTCACCGCCGACGTTGAGCACCTGCTTGCCGTTCTTGGTCTGGGCCAGCACGTCGTCCTCGGAGACGACGAAGCCACGCCCGTCGGACGAGACCACGACCAATTTCCGGCCGGCGTGGTAGACCTGCAGGTCGACGATGTCCTGGTCGTTGGGCAGATCGATCATCAGGCGCACCGGCTCGCCGAAGCCGCGCCCGCCGGGCAGCTTGTCCACGCCGATGGTGTAGAAACGGCCGTTGGTGGCGAAGATCAGCAGCTTGTCGGTGGTGTGGGCGCGCAACGAGAAGCGCCCCCGGTCGCCTTCCTTGTTCTTGACGTCGGCGCCGTTCTCGGTGTGCCCCTTGAGCGCGCGAATCCAGCCCTTCTCGGAACACAGGATGGTCACCGGCTCGCGCTCGACCATGGCCTCGAGCGGCACCACCACGTCCGAGGGCGGCTCGCTCAGCCCGGTGCGCCGGCGGCCGATATCCGTGTCCGGCCCGAAGCTGTCCTTGATGCCCTGGACCTGTTCGGCGATCGCGGCCCAGACCCGGCCGCCCTTCTCGGGCGACTTGTCGGCGTCCCTGAGCAGCGTCTTGAGCGCGGCCTTTTCCTCGGCGAGATCCTCGTGCTCCTTGCGGATCGCCTTTTCCTCAAGCTTGCGCAGGGCGCGCAAACGCATGTTCAGGATCGCTTCGGCCTGGGCCTCACTCAACTTGAAGCGCTTCTTCAGGACCGGTTTGGGGTCGTCCTCCTCGCGGACGATGCGAATCACCGCGTCGATGTTGAGGTAGACGATCAGATAGGCGTCGAGCATCTCGAGGCGCTTGGCGATCTTGTCCAGGCGGAAACGCGTGCGCCGCAGCAGGACCTCGTGCCGGTGGTCGAGGAAGGCGCGCAGCACCTCGCGCAGGCTCATGACTCGCGGCGTGTTGTCGGCGCCGAGCACGTTCATGTTGAGCCCGATGCGCGTCTCCAGGTCGGTCTGGCGGAACAACGATTCCATGAGCACCTCGGGATCGACGTTGCGGCTCTTGGGCTCGAGCACCAGGCGAACCGTCTCGGTCGACTCGTCGCGCACATCGCCGAGGGCGGCCAGCTTGCGCGCGTTGAGCAGATCGGCGATCTTCTCAATGAGGCGCGACTTCTGGATCTGGAACGGCATCTCGGTGACCACCACCTGGTAGGTGCCGCCCTTCAATTTCTCGACCTCCCAGCGCGCGCGCAGGCGGAACGACCCGCGCCCGGTCTTGTAGGCCTCGACGATGGAGGCGTGGGCTTCGACCAGCACGCCGCCGGTCGGGAAGTCCGGTCCGGGCATGAGCTCGACCAGCTTGCCGACCGTCGCCTTCGGGGTCTTGATCAGGTGCAGCAGCGCGTCGCAGATCTCGCCCACGTTGTGCGGCGGGATCGAACTCGCCATGCCGACCGCGATGCCCTGGGCGCCGTTGGCCAAGAGGTTCGGGAAGTTGGCCGGCAGCACCACCGGCTCGACCGTCTCGCCGTCGTAGGTCGGGCGGAAATCGACCGTGTCCTCGTCGAGGCCCTCGTTGAGCGCGGCCGCCACCGCGGTCAGGCGCGCCTCGGTGTAGCGCATGGCCGCGGCGTTGTCGCCGTCGATGTTGCCGAAGTTGCCCTGGCCGTCGATCAGCGGGTAGCGCAGCGCGAAGTCCTGGGCCAGGCGCACCAGCGCGTCGTAGATCGCCTGGTCGCCGTGGGGGTGGAACTTGCCGATCACGTCGCCGACCACGCGCGCCGACTTCTTGAACCGGGACTCAGGGTCCAGGTGCAGCTGACGCATGGCGTAGAGCAGGCGCCGGTGGACCGGCTTGAGGCCGTCGCGCACGTCGGGCAGCGAGCGCGACATGATGGTCGAGAGCGCGTAGCTGAGGTAGCGCTCCTCGAGCGCCGTGATCAGGCGCACCTCGCGAATCTCGCCGGCCGGCTTAGGCATGGTCGCTTGGCCCATGGACTCCTCGGGAACAGGCCACACATAGTGGATTCGCGGACCTTGGGCCACCAGGCATTGAAACTTCCTTAAAAGCGGTCGGCCCGGTAGGGCGTCATGTCGAGGCCGGGGTCGCGCCCGGCCAGCAGCGCGGCCACGATCTCGCCGGTGCGCGCGCCCATCATCATGCCGCAGTGGCCGTGGCCGAAGGCGAATATCGCGTTGGCGAAGCGGGGCGAGCGGCCGATCACGGGCAGGGAATCGGGCATCGAGGGGCGGAAGCCCATCCAGCGGCTATGGCCCTCGGTGCGCAGGCCCGGGAACCAGCGTTTGGCCTGTTCGAGCAGCACCCGGGCGCGGTCCCAGTTGGGCGCGGCTTTCAGGCCGCCCAGTTCGACCGTGCCGCCGACCCTGAGGCCCACCTCGAGCGGGGTTGCGATGATGCCGCGCTCGGTCGAATAGACCGGCAGGCGCGGCGCCACGCCGGGCGCGGCGAACTGCACGTGATAGCCGCGCTCGGTATCGAGCGGCGGGGCCCTACCGAGTTCGGCGGCCAGGCGCTTGGACCAGGCGCCGGCGGCGATCACCACGGCGTCGCAGGGCACCGGTGCGGCCTCGGTCAGGACCGCGCGCGGGCCGTCCGGCCCGATCTCGAAGCCGTGCGCCTCGGCGCGCTTCAGGGTGCCGCCGCGGCGCCCGAAGGCCGCGGCCAGGACCTGCACCAGGCGCAGGCTGTCGAGGGCGTAGCCCACGTCCGGGTAGTAGACCGCGCGCGCGAAGATCGGCCCCAGCGCCGGCTCGAATTCGCGCAACGCATCGCGATTTAGGATATCGAAGCTTACGCCGCGCCGGCGCTGGAGCTCGAGCATGGGCCGGTAGGCCTCGAGGCCGGCCTCGGTCTCGTAGACGCAGAGCCAGCCGGTGCGGCGCAGCATGTCGGCCGCGTCGGCCATCTCCAGCAGCCGGTCGAAGGCCGCGAAGCTGCCGGCCAAGAGGGCGGCGAGTGCGATCGAGATCTGCTCCACGCGCTTGGGCCGGCTGGCCGCCGCGAAGCGCAGGAGCCAGGGCGCGATCCTGGGCAGATAGGACCAGCGCAGGGCCAGCGGCCCGCGCGGATCCAAGAGCATGCCCGGGACCTTCCGGAGAAGGCCGGGCGTGGCCACCGGGACCACCGCCGCCTCGCCGATCACCGCGCCGTTGCCGAAGGAGGCGCCCTGGCCCGGCGCGGCGCGCTCCAAGAGCGTGACCCGGAAGCCCGCGCGCAGCAGCGCCAGCGCCGAGCAGACGCCGACGATGCCGGCGCCGATCACCACCACGTGGCGCGGGCTCGACGCGGGCTCCGACATCGGCGGGGCGCTCACGCCCGGAGCGCGGGGAAGCGCTCGGCCAGGCGCCGGCGCGCCGCCGGCAGGTCCCGGTGGTGCGGGGCGAAGACGTGGCGCTCGAGGAAGAACCCGGTGAGCGCCAAGCCCTGCTCGAC
>JACZWN010000256.1 GCA_022572105.1 Pseudomonadota bacterium
GCCTGGAGACCGTCATTCCCCAGTACCTCCTGTTCGAGGAGACCGGGGCCTACTGCCGCAGCGTCGCGGCCGGCGAGTTCTTCAAAGGCAACGAGACCGTCGCCAACTTCCTCCGCGGCATCGGCGCCGTGCCCAACGATCTCGAGGGGATTCTCCCGTTCCTCGCCGCCGAGGTGCTGCGCGGCCGCCGGGTGGCGCGCGGCACCCGCCTGCTGGTCGCCCCGGCCTCGACGCGCACCACCGAGCAAGCCATCGCCGACGGCACGCTCGCGGCGCTGACCGAGGCCGGCGCCATTCTCCTGGCCTCGGCCTGCGGCGCCTGCGCCGGGCTCGGCGCCGGGCTGCTGGCCGACGGCGAGGTCTGTATTTCCACCACCGCGCGCAACTTCAAGGGCCGCATGGGCTCGGCGGGCGCCCGGGTCTATCTCGCCTCGCCGTACAGCGTGGCGGCGGCCGCGGTGGCCGGGCGCATCCACGACCCGCGCGCGTTCCTGGACGCAGGCGCGCCATGAGCGCCATCACCATGGCCCAAGGCGGCGCGGCGCCAGGTGGCGACAGCGAAACCGGCGGCCGGGCCTGGCTGTTCGGCGACGACATCGACACCGACGTGCTCGCGCCTGGCCGCTACATGAAGGGGCCGGTCGAGGAGCTGGCGCGGCACTGCCTGGAGTCGGTCGATGCGGACTTCGCGGCCGGCGTCGAGGCCGGCGATTTCGTGGTCGCGCGGGCCAATTTCGGCATCGGCTCGTCGCGCGAGCAGGCGGCCCAGGTGCTCACGCTGCTCGGCGTCGCCGGGGTCATCGCCCAGTCGTTCGGCGGCATCTTCTACCGCAACGCCTTCAACCTCGGGCTGCCGGCGGTGATCTGTCCCGAGACCGGGCGGGTCGGCGCCCGGGACCGCCTGGTCCTGGACGCCGAAGCGGGCCAACTGCGCAATCTGACCGCGGGCGAGACCTACGCCTGCGAGCCGGTGCCCGCGCACCTCATGGTGCTGGTCCGCGACGGCGGTCTGATCGCGCATCTGGAGCGGCGGCTGAAATCGGCGGCCGGAAAGGGCGCGTCATGACCGCGGCCGAGCCGACGCCGCCAAGTCAACCATCCTCCAGCCGGGCATCCCCAAGCTTGCCATCGCTCAAGGCGCAGCTCGCCGCCGCGCGCATCGTCGTCGCGCCGGGCGTCTACGATGCCCTCGGGGCGCTGGTCGCCGAGCGGGCCGGGTTCACCGCGCTCTACCTCTCGGGCGCCAGCATCGCCTACGGCCGTTTCGGGCGCCCGGACATCGGCCTGGTCGCCATGACCGAGGTCGCCGACACGCTCGCGCTCATTCGCGAGCGCGTGGCCCTGCCGCTGGTGGTCGACGCCGACACCGGCTACGGCAACGCGCTCAACGTCATGCGCACGGTGCGCCGCTTCGAGCGCTGCGGCGCCAGCGCGATCCAGCTCGAGGACCAGACCAGCCCCAAGCGCTGCGGCCATCTCGAGGGCAAGACCCTGGTCCCGGCCGCGGAGATGGTCGGCAAGCTCGAGGCGGCGCTGGACGCGCGCGCCGACGCCGAGACGCTGATCGTCGCGCGCACCGACGCCATCGCGGTCGAGGGCTTCGAGGCCGCGCTCGAGCGCGGCGAACGCTACGTCGAGGCCGGCTGCGACGTCCTCTTCGTCGAGGCGCCGCGCTCGCGCGACGAGCTGGCGGCGATCGGCCGGGAATTCGGCGGCCGCGTGGCGCTGCTCGCCAACATGGTCGAGGGCGGCAAGACCCCGATCCTGCCGGCCGGGGAGCTGCAGGCGCTCGGCTTCGCCCTGGTGATCTTCCCGAGCGCGCTGGTGCGCGCCGTCGCCCATACCGCCGGGGAGCTCTTCGACGGCCTGGCGCGCCACGGCACCACCGAGGCGTTCCGCAACCGCATGTTCGACTTCGCCCAGGTCAACGAGCTGGTCGGCACCCCCGAGGCGCTCCAGACCGGGCGCCGCTACGCCGGCGAGTCGTTCGAAACACCGGAGGGGTAAAAAAGATATTATCGACGCTCCGTGGTATCAGTCCAGCGGGCGCAGGCCGTAGAGGCCGGAGCGCGATTTCTTAGGGATCATGGCGCTGCCGTCCAACAGGCGCACCGGCAGCGGCGCGCCGTCGAGCAGGCCGAACAGCGCCGCCTGCTCCTCGAGCGGCCAGTCGACGTAGCCGGGCCCGAGCCGCCGGGTCAGGGTCAGGCCCTGGTCCCGGATACGGGTCGAAAGGTGCCCGGCGAAATTCTTGGTCACCCGCTCCACGGCGATCCAGCCCGCCATCTCCATGAACAGCGCCTCGACGATCTCGTCGTTGGCCGTGAACCGCTCGGTCTCGGCGTCGAGGCCGGCGCCCAGCGTGAGCACGAAGACGACCACCTCGCGACAGCCGCCGAGGACCTTGGCGAACTCGGCGCTATGAAAGGTCGTCCCCGTTTCCCCCCCCGTCTCGAGGGCGAGCGCCGCGGGCGTACACGTTCCGATCCGGACCCGCCGGTAAGTGGTCTCGGGGGCAACCAGCGTTCCGGCGAGCGCCGCCACCTTGGTGGCGATCTCGCGCACCCGCGGCCGGATGCGGGCCATGTCCCGATAGCCCTGCAGACGCAGGAGCGGGCCGACCGGGACCTCGATGCGCGCGCCGGTGAAGCGCCCGTAGGGTTCGTCGCGGAGCGTCATGACGCGGTCGCTCGACATTGCCTATCCGTGTACCCGGGGCCTATCCGCGGACCCGGGGATGGGTGCGGCGTTCGGATCATCGTTTGCTCAGCGCGGAGGCCTTGAGGGCATCGTAACGGGCCTCGAGCTCCTCCTTGACCGCGTTGGCCACCTGCTCGGCCGAGCCGTCGCGCGCGACCGGCTTGCCGCGCCGCCACTGCTCGAGATAGGCGTCGGTGCCGGCCAGGCCTTGGCGCATGGCGGCCGCGTCGATCAACGCCTGAAACCGCTGGCTGAGCTGCACCTTGTGGGTCGCCGTTCCGTCCTTGGCCTCGATCACCGAAGGTATGTCTTGCCAATATAGAACGTTGTACTTGGCCATGAATCTCTCCCCCCTGGTTTCCGGTTTCAAGCGGCCGGCGGTTTCGCCTATCCCAAGTCGACATCGACGGTGAAGCTCGTGCCGTCCTTCTTCATGGTGAACCGGCCGGCGGCGACCGCGTAACTCCACTTGGCCGAGCGGCGCAGGCCGCCGAGCGGGTAGACGTGCACGCCGGCGATCCCGCAGGCCGGGTCGCCGGCGCGGTAGGCCGCGAGCGCGCCGATCAGCCGGTCGGGCGCCGAGACGGTCATCAGCTTGGTCACGTTCCGGGCCTGCCGGGTCAGGAACCTCACGGACGGGCCGATGCCGCAGGCCCGGGCGTGGGCCAGCAACGTCCTGATGGTGGCCAGGCCCGGCACCCCGATATGGACCGGCAGCCGATTGCCCTCGGCCTGGATGCGTCGGTCCCAGGCGATCACCGGCGCGGCCTCGAAACAGAACTGGGTGACCA
>JACZWN010000257.1 GCA_022572105.1 Pseudomonadota bacterium
CCCCCGCCGGTGCGCTTCCACTGGCGCCGCCTCAACCACGAGGTCGCCCGCGCCGAGGGGCCGGAGCGCATCGAGCCCGAGTGGTGGCAGGCCGCGCCGGCCCTGGCCGAGGAACCGGCGCGCGACTACTTCCGGGTCGAGGTCGCGGACGGCCGGCGCTACTGGCTGTACCGCGCGGACGGCCGCTGGTTCCTGCACGGGATCTTCGGGTGACAGCATTTTGCTAGCAATTTGCTTATAATATGCTAGCATAATGCTATCATTTCGCTGGCAAAGGAGATGGAAATGGCCAATCTGACAATCCGCAACCTGGACGACGCGGTGGTCGCGAAGCTCAAGGCCCGGGCCAAGGCCCACCACCGCTCGCTCGAGGCGGAGCTGCGGGAAATCCTGTCCGTGACAGTGGGCCGACAGGCCAGAGAGGACTTCCTTGCTCGGGCGGATCGCATCGCGGCGATGACGCCCAAGACCTACCAGACCGACAGCACCCTGCTGATCCGGGAGGATCGCGACACGGACCATGGGCGGGATTGATGACCTTGGTGGTTGACGCCAGCGTTGCGGTGAAGTGGTTCGTGCAGGAACCGCTGCGCGATGAGGCTCGAAACCTGATTCGAGGCAATGTCCCGCTTTGTGCGCCGGATATTCTTTTCGCGGAGATCGCGAACGTCGGCTGGCGGCTTGTGACGCGGGGAGACCTCGGCAGGGACCTGGCCCTTGGAATGGTCACCCAAGTTGGTGATCCGTTTTCCAGGATCGTCTCCTCGTCCTTACTCTGCGAACGGGCGTTTGATATTGCTTTGACGCTCGGTCACCCGGTCTACGACTGTTTGTACCTGGCCTGCGCCGAGGTTTCGGATGCCGTGCTGGTCACCGCTGATAGGCGATTCCATGCCGCGGTCCAAGGCGGACCATACGCTGAGTTAATCCGCCATCTCTCGGACTTTCCCCCATGACCGCTTATGCCGAGCTGCAGGTGACCAGCAACTACTCCTTCCTGCGCGGCGGCTCGCATCCGGACGAGCTGGTGCTCGCCGCCAAGGCGCTGGGCTTGGCCGCGCTGGGGCTCGCCGACCGCAACACGCTCGCCGGCGTGGTGCGCGCCCACACAGCCGCCAAGCAGGCGGGCCTCAAGCTGCTGGTCGGTGCGCGCCTCATACCCGAGGACGGGCCCGAGGTGTTGTGCTATCCCACGGATCGGGCCGCCTACGGCCGCCTGTGCCGCCTGCTGACGCTCGGCAAGCGGCGCGCCGAGAAGGGCGATTGCCGCTTCACGCTGGCCGAGCTGGAAGACCATGGGCAAGGCCAGGTGCTGATCGTCCTGCCGCCGGAGAGCCCCGGCCCGGCCTTCGGCGAGATCCTCGCGCGCCTCGGCCGGCGCTTTGCCGGCGCCTGCTACCTGGCGGGCCAAGTGCTCTACCGCGGCGACGACGCGCGGGCGCTCGAACGCTTGAGCGAACTGGCGGCGGCTTGCGCGACCCCGCTGGTCGCGACCAACGACGTGCGCCTGCACGCGCCCGCGCGCAAGGCGCTCCTGGACGTGCTCACCTGCGTGCGCGAGCACTGCACCATCGACACGGCCGGCTTCCGCCTCGAGGCCAACGCCGAGCGCCACCTCAAGGCGCCGGCCGAGATGGCGCGCCTGTTCCGGGAGTACCCCGAGGCCATCGAACGCACCATCGAGATCGCCGGGCGCTGCCGCTTCAGCCTTGACGAACTGCGCTACGAGTACCCCGAGGAGTTGACCGCCCCCGGGCGCACGCCCCAGGAGGAGCTCGCGGAGCTGACCCGGATCGGCGCGGCGGCGCGCTATCCCGGCGGCGTTCCCGGCCAAGTCCAGGCGACGCTGGACCACGAGCTCGCGCTGATCGGCCAGCTCGGCTACGCGCCCTATTTCCTGACCGTGCACGACCTGGTGCGCTTCGCCCGTGGGCGCGGCATCCTCTGTCAGGGCCGTGGCTCGGCGGCCAACTCGGCGGTCTGCTACTGCCTCGGCATCACCGCGGTCGATCCGGCGCGCGTCGACCTTCTGTTCGAGCGCTTCGTCAGCGCCGAGCGCGACGAGCCGCCCGACATCGACGTCGACTTCGAGCACGAGCGCCGCGAGGAGGTGATCCAGTATATCTACGCCAAATACGGCCGCGAGCGCGCCGGCCTGGCCGCGACCGTGATCTGCTACCGCAGCCGCGGCGCGCTGCGCGATATCGGCAAGGCCATGGGGCTCACCGGGGACACCCTCTCGGCGCTCTCCGGCCTGGTCCGGGGCTGGAGCCGGGACGGCGTCGGCGACGCCGAACTCAAGGAATTGGGCCTCGACCCGGGCGAGCGCCGCCTACGCCAGACGCTGGAACTGGTGCGCGCGGTCCACGGCTTCCCGCGCCACCTGTCCCAGCACGTCGGCGGCTTCGTCATGACCCGCGGCCGCCTCGACGAGCTGGTGCCGATCGAGAACGCCGCCATGGCGGACCGCACGGTCATCGAGTGGGACAAGGACGACCTCGATGCGCTGGGCATCCTCAAGGTGGACGTGCTCGGCCTGGGCATGCTGACCTGCCTGCGCAAGGGCTTCGAGCTCTTGGCCCGGCACACCGGCGAGCGCCACGACCTGGCCTCCGTCCCGGCCGAGGACCCGCAAGTTTACGACATGCTGTGCAAGGCCGATTCGATCGGCGTCTTCCAGGTCGAAAGCCGGGCCCAGATGTCCATGCTGCCGCGGCTCAAGCCGCGCGCCTTCTACGACCTGGTGATCGAGGTCGCGATCGTGCGCCCCGGGCCGATCCAGGGCGACATGGTCCACCCCTACCTGCGCCGGCGCAACGGCGAGGAGAAGGTCGACTACCCCTCGGAGGCGCTCAGACAGGTGCTCGGCAAGACCCTCGGCGTGCCGCTGTTCCAGGAGCAGGCGATGAAGATCGCCATCGTCGCCGCCGGCTTCACGCCGTCCGAGGCCGACCAGCTGCGCCGCGCCATGGCGACCTTCCGCCACAGCGGCACGATCCATGAGTTCCGCGACAAGATGATCGAGGGCATGGCCGCGCGCGGCTACGACCGCGACTTCGCCGAGCGCTGCTTCCGCCAGATCGAGGGCTTCGGCAGCTACGGCTTTCCCGAGAGCCACGCGGCCAGCTTCGCGCTGCTCGTCTACGTCTCGGCCTGGCTCAAGTGCCATCACCCGGCGGTCTTCGCGGCGGCGCTGCTCAACAGCCAGCCCATGGGCTTCTACGCGCCGGCGCAGATCATCCGCGACGCGCGCGTCCACGGCGTCGAGGTGCGCGCGGTCGACGTCAACGAGAGCGATTGGGACTGCACCTTGGAGCCGGCCTTGCCCGGGAGCCCGGATGGCCCGGAAGGCGCCCGGGGCGACGGTTTGGCCCTGCGCCTGGGGCTGCGCCAGGTCAAGGGGCTGGGCGCGGCCGAGGTCGAGGCGCTGCTCGCCCATCGCGGCAACGGCTATGCCGAGCCGCGCGCGCTGTGGCGCCGCGCCGGG
>JACZWN010000258.1 GCA_022572105.1 Pseudomonadota bacterium
CTGTGGCTGGCCAACGTCTTGCTCTCGCCGCTGGTCGTGCTGCCGGTCTCGCTGTGGGCCACCGGCCACCACCTCGGTTGGCGGCCGGAGTGGTGGAGCGGGGCGCCCGGGCTCGCCCTCGACATCGTGCTGCTCGATTTCCTGATCTACTGGTGGCACCGGGCGAACCACGTGGTGCCGCTGTTGTGGCGCTTTCACGAGATCCATCACCTGGACCGCTTCCTCGACACCACCACGGCGCTGCGCTTCCATTTCGGCGAGGTCCTGCTCTCGGCGCTGGCGCGCGCGGCGGTGATCGCGCTCCTCGACGTTCCCTTCACCTCGATCGTGGCGTTCGAGACCCTGGTGCTGGCCGCGGCCCTTTTCCACCACTCCAACTTGGCGCTGCCGGGCGGCCTCGAGCGGGCGCTCTCGAAGGTCGTCATCACGCCCTCGATCCACTGGGTGCATCACCACGCCCGGCAGCAGGATACCGATTCCAACTACGGCACGATCTTCAGCTTCTGGGACCCGCCGTTCGGCTCGCAGAGTCCGACGCAGCGCACGCTGGATATGCCGATCGGGGTCGAGGCGCGCGCCGAGCGGCCGTTCCCGCAGCTCCTCCTGCGCCCGTTCCTGAGCCGGGACCGGCGCGCCGAGCCGGCGCCGCCGCGGGCATCGTGACCCGGGCATCGTGACCCGGGTATCGTGACCGCGGCGGCGCCCCTCGCAAGGCTGCGGTCGCCCGGTTATAGTGGCGCGCCTTCGCCCCGGCGGGCGGAGCGCCCGCTACATCGGCGCGCCGCCAGCGCCCGGGAAGGATAGGCATGAGATATCTCGGGATCGCGGCCGCGCTGGTCGTGGCCGCGGCGATTGCTACCTTCGCGCGCTACGAGAGCTTCGACCCCTGCGATTGGCTGGAGCACGACATGGCCCGCTCCCTCGGCATGCCGGCGCTCGTGGCCCAGGCGCGCATCCGCGCCACCTTTATGTTCCGCGGCATCGTCGAGCCGGATACCCATGATTGCCTGGGCGCCTGGTGGCACCTGAAGGCGGAAGGGTTGCCCGAGGAGGAATCGTAAGGCGGGTCCGCCGCCGGCGTTCTACTTGTCTTCCGGCCTGCGCAGGCCGGTCTCGATCTCCAGATCGCTGTAATCGAAGGCCTCCTGGTCGACCTCCATGCCGTAGTGCGGGTTGACCAGCGAGACCTGGGTCATGATGCCCTGGGCATCGACGATCTCCCACTTCTTGAGGTCGAGCGGCCGGTCGCTGAAGACCAGCGTGACGCTGCCCGCGTCCGCCATCTCGCGGTCCTCGAGGGTGATCCTGAGGGTGCCGAAGGCCTGCTCGACCCCGGTCACCACGACGTCCTCGGACAGCGTGACCTCCTTGCGGATGAGGAACCAGAGCGGCGTCTCCCAGAGCGGCAGGAAGCTCGCCTGCTTGAGGTCCCGGTCGTAGAACAGCAGGCTCAGCCCGTTGGCGATGATCAGCACAGGGTGCGGCGGATCGTAGTCGAAGCGCAGCCGTCCGGGCCGCTGGATGATCATCCGGCCCTCGGCGTAGGTGCCGTTGGAGGAGACCTGGATGAAGCGCGCCTTGAGCGTGGTCATGCCGTTCAGGTAACGCACCGCCCGGCGTACCGCGGCCGACTGGTCGGGCGACAACACGGCCCGCTCGGCCGCCCCCGACAGCGGTGCCGCGCCGCCGAGGCCGGCGGCCAGGATGAGGACGGCGGCGAGGAACGTCCGGATCATCGGAACCGATCTCAATAACATGGCGTCGCGGACCTGGCGTTGCGAACCTTCGCCGGGCGCTCGGCGGTCGGGTGCGCCGACAGTGGTACAAGCCGCTTTGCGGCACAAGACCCTTCGGCTCAATGATCGCTCGGGCCCGGGACCAGGATCTCGCGCTTGCCGACGTGGTTGGGCTGGCCGACCACGCCCTCGGTCTCCATGCGCTCGATGATGCGCGCCGCCCGGTTGTAGCCGATCTGCAGGTGGCGTTGGATGAAGCTGGTCGAGGCCTTGCGGTGCTGATGGACGACCGCCACGGCCCGGTCGTAGAGTTCGTCCCCGCCGCCCCCGCCGCCGGGGGCGCCGTCGAGGGCGATCTCCTCCTCCTCGGTGACCGCCTCGATGTAGGCCGGCTGGCCCTGCTTCTTCAGGAAGGCGACCACGTCCTCGACCTCCTGGTCGGTGACCAAGGGCCCATGGACGCGCACAATGCGTCCGCCATGGGCCATGTACAGCATGTCGCCCTGGCCGAGCAGTTGCTCGGCGCCCTGTTCGCCGAGGATGACACGGCTGTCGATCTTCGAGGTCACGTGGAAGGAAATGCGGGTCGGAAAGTTGGCCTTGATGGTGCCGGTGATCACGTCGACCGAGGGGCGCTGGGTCGCCATGATCAGGTGGATGCCCGCCGCGCGCGCCATCTGCGCCAGGCGCTGCACGGCCATCTCGATCTCCTTGCCCGCGACCATCATGAGGTCGGCCATCTCGTCGACCACGACCACCATGTAGGGCAGCAGCTCGAGGTCGAAGGGCTGCTCCTCGTGGATCGGCTGCCCGGTATCGGGATCGAAGCCGGTTTGGACGCGCCGGGTCAGCACCTCGCCGCTGCGCAGCGCGTCCTCGACGCGGCTGTTGTAGCCCTCGATGTTGCGCACGCCCATGCGCGACATGGCGCGGTAGCGCTCCTCCATTTCGCGCACCGTCCACTTGAGCGCGACGACCGCCTTCTTCGAGTCGGTGACGACCGGGGCGAGCAGGTGCGGAATGCCCTCGTAGACCGAGAGCTCCAGCATCTTCGGGTCGATCAAGATGAGCTTGCACTTGTCGGGACCGAGCCGGTAGAGCAGCGACAGGATCATGGAGTTGACCCCGACCGACTTGCCCGAGCCCGTGGTGCCGGCGATCAAGAGGTGCGGCATGCGCCACAGGTCGACGATCATCGGCGCGCCGCTGATGTCCTTGCCCAGGATGAGCGGCAGCTTGCCGCCGGCGCGCTCGTAGGCGCGCGAGGCGAGCAGTTCGCGCAGATAGACCGTCTCGCGCCGGGCGTTGGGCAGTTCGATGCCGATCGCGCTCGAGCCGGGCACCACCGCCACGCGCACCGAGACCGCGCTCATGGAGCGCGCGATATCGTCGGCCAGGCCGACCACCCGGCTGGTCTTGGTGCCCGGCGCCGGCTCCAGTTCGTAGCGCGTGACCACCGGGCCCGGGTGGACCTTGACGATCTCGCCGCGCACGCCGAAGTCGTCGAGCACCGTCTCGAGCAGGCGCGCGTTCTTCTCGAGCGAATCGCGCCCGAGCGGCGGATCGGCCGCGTTCGCCGGCGCCTCCGCCAGCAGCGCGAGCGGCGGCAGCTCGTAGTCGCCGCCGGGCCCGAAGTCGAGCCGGCGCTGAGCCGCATGGCGGCCGCGCCGGCCCTGCGCCGCGCGGAGTTTCCTGGCCGCGACCAGGCCCGGCTTGGACCGCTTGTTCCGGCCCGGACCGCGTGTG
>JACZWN010000259.1 GCA_022572105.1 Pseudomonadota bacterium
GCAGGCGAACCGCCGGAGGGCGTCGGAAAGCCTCGACGATGTCCCGCATCGCCCGCGGCTTCCCTCCTACCCGGCGGATCGCCCGCGCGATCTCTATGGGTCATTACCAGCGCTCCTTGGTATGAGCCCTCTGCATGATGGCGTTGGAGGTAGAGCGAACGAAATCAGCATGATAACGGACATCGGCCGCCGAATGTCGCCTGTTGGGGGATCGCCATCATGCCGGGCATCGAGCATCCTCCACCGCAGCCCACTTCATCTCGTCGTTGACCTCGATATATCGCTACGTCGTGCTGAGGTGCTTGTGTCCGGCAAGCTCCATGATGACCTTGGACGAGATGCCGCTGTGGGCGAGCTTGGTGATGAAGCCGCGTCGCCCGCCGTGGCTGGTTGCGCCTTTTTATGCCGGACGCCCGCGCTCAGGCCTCCGCCCGCGGCAGGAGCGGGCCGTAGTCCTCGACGAAGGCGCCGACGGCGGCGAGCAGGGCGTCGGTTTCCGCCTCCCCCATGGGCAGCGACAGGGCCACCATGCCGCGCGGCGAGAGGTAGATGCCGCGCGCCAGCATGGCCAGGTGGAACAGCTGCTTGAGGCGCGGGTCCTCGCCTTCCAGGTCCGCCGGCGCGCCGATCGGGCCGGGGCGGAAGTGGATCGCCATGAGCGAGCCCAGGCCGGTCGTGGCGACGCCCAGGCCGGCCGCGTCGAACAGGCCGTCGAGCGCCGCGCGCAAACGCTCGCCGCGGGCATTCAGCGCCGCCAGCGCCGCGGGGGTGAGCACCTCGGTCAGGCCGGCGGCCCCGGCGGCCATGGTGAGCACGTCGTTGTTGAAGGTGCCGGAGTGGTACAGACAATCGGGGCTGGCCGGGTCGAAGCGGTCCATCAGGTCGGCGCGCCCGCCGAAGGCGCCGAACGAGGAGCCGCCGCCCAGGTACTTGCCGAGCGTGGTCAGGTCCGGGATCACGCCCCAGGCCGCCTGCAGCCCGCCCGGGGACAGGCGCGAGGTGATGACCTCGTCGAAGACCAGCAGGATGCCGTGGCGCGCGGTCTCGGCGCGCAGCATGTCGAGAAAGCCGCGCTCGGCCGGGATGCAGCCGCCGGCGCCCTGCATGGGCTCGACGATCACCGCCGCCAAGTCATGGGCGTGCTCGCCGATCAATGCCCTGGTGCCGTCGGTGTCGTTGTAGCGCGCGATCACCATGGGTATGGGCACGTTCAGCGGCGAGCCGCCGTGGGCGAACATCAGGAAGCCGCCGTGATAGGCCGCCTCGAAGGCCAGCACCCGGTCGCGGCCGGTAACCGCGCGCGCCAGGCCGAGCGCCATGAGGTCGGCCTCGGAGCCGGAGTTGCAGAAGCGCACGCGCTCGAGCGAGGGAAAGCGCGCGCACAGCGCCTCGGCCAGCCTGGCCTCGTAGACGTTGGGCGCGCCGAGCATCACGCCGTCGTCGAGCGCGCGCTTGGTCGCCGCCACGATGGCCGGGTTCGAGTGGCCGTAGAGGCCGGCCGTGTATTCGCACAGGAAATCGATGTATTCGTCGCCGTCCAGGCTCCAGAGCCGGCAGCCCTGGCCGCGCGCCATGGTCAGCGGGCAGGGCGCGTAGTGCAGGACCGAGCGGGTATTGCCGCCGGGCATGCTCGCCTTGGCTCTCTCGAGGCGCGCGATCGACTTGGGGTTGGCGGCGAGATAGCGGCGCTCGGCCTCGGCCAGCGCGGTATCGAGATCGAGGTTGCGTCTTGTGATTTTGGCGAGCGCCATGGCGGGGATTCCTCGAGATGGCGGCGGGATGCCTAGCTTCGCAGAAGACGATCTTATACCAAGGAGCGCGGATTATGGCGGTGCCGATTTCGGCTACCATCAAAACCCCGGACCAGCCTCAGGAGAGATAGCCAGTCATGACCGAGGAGCGTCAGCCCCTTCATAGCGGCGGCTGCCAGTGCGGCGCGGTCCGCTATGCCCTCTACGCGCAGCCCTACAACCCCCACATCTGCCACTGCCGCATGTGCCAGAAGGCCTTCGGCTCGTTCTTCGCGGCGCTTACGGTGGTCGATCTCCACGACTTCGCCTGGACCCGCGGCGCGCCGACCGTGTTCCTGAGCTCGGCCCAGGTCGAGCGCGGCTTTTGCTCGGCCTGCGGCACGCCGCTCTCGTTCCGTCATCTCGAGACCGAGCGGATCAACCTGTCCATCGGCAGCCTGGATGCGCCGGCACGGGTCCGTCCGGAGCGCCAGATCGGCATCGAGAGCCGGGTGCCGTGGTTCTCCGAGCTCGCCGCGCTGCCCGAGGCGCGCACCGACGAGGCGATTCCGCCCGAGCGCCTGGCCGGAATCGAAAGCCGCCAGCACCCGGACCGCGAGACCGAGGCCTGGCCGCCCCGGTCCTGAGCGCCCCGGACCGCGGAGCGGGCGCCCCCCCCCAGTGTCCCGTCTGGCACCGGCGCCCGCCGGGCGCTACACTCGCGCACCCTGCCCGTCTTATATTTACGGTCCCGAAATGATCTCGCGGCTGAGCGCCACCTGGGCGGACCTGCCCGGCACGACGCGCGGCATCGTCATGATGCTGCTCTCGACGCTCGGCTTTTCGGCCATGCACGCGATCATCCGTCACCTCTCGGCGGATCTCCACCCGCTCCAGATCACCTTCTTCCGCAACTTCTTCGGACTGGTCGTGTTTGTGCCCTGGTTCCTGCGCTACGGCTTGGCGCCGCTGCGCACCCGGAACCTCAAGCTGCACGCGCTGCGCGCCGCGCTCAACGTCTGCGCCATGTTCGCCTTCTTCACCGCGCTCGGCCTGACCCCGATCGCGCGGGTGACGGCCTTGGGCTTCACGGCGCCGATCTTCGCCACCCTGCTCGCCGTGGCGGTGCTCGGCGAGACCTTCCGGCTGCGCCGCTCGATCGCCATCGTCTGCGGCTTCCTGGGTACCCTGGTGGTGCTGCGGCCCGGCTTTCAGTCGATCGACACGGGCTCGCTGCTGACCCTGCTCTCGGCGCTGCTCTGGGGCTGCACGCTGATCGTCATCAAGGTGCTGGTGCGCAGCGAATCGGCGATCACCATCACCAGCTACATGAACATCCTGCTCACGCTCCTGTCCGTGGTGCCGGCGCTGATGGTTTGGCGCACGCCGGTCGGCGTGGAGTGGCTGTGGCTGCTCGCCGTCGGCGTGCTCGGCACGCTCGCCCAGATCGCCATCGCCCAGTCGCTCAAGGAGGCCGAGACCGGCGTCGTCATGCCCTTCGATTTCTGCAAGTTGATCTGGGTCTCGATCCTGGGCTACCTGTTCTTCGCCGAGGTGCCGGGCGTCACCGTCTGGGCCGGCGGCGCCATCATCTTCGCGGCCTCGACCTATATCGCGATCCGCGAGAGCCGGCTGGCCCGGGCCCGGCGCGCGGGCGGCGGGAGCGGTTAGGCGCGGGCGGCGGCGGCGTTTAAGCGCGACCCTCCCGCCTCAGAAGAACACGAAGGGGCGCGTCTCGATGCTTT
>JACZWN010000260.1 GCA_022572105.1 Pseudomonadota bacterium
GGGAGGTCTTGGGGGGCGCGTTGCATGTTGGCGAAACGGGTTTGCCCGCCGCTCTCGGGGATCGCCAGCGCCTGGAGCACGGTCGCCTTCGCCGGCACGGGAAAGTAGGAGTCGTCGGTATGCCAGCCGGACAGCCTGACCTTGCGCATGTCGTCCGGCTTGTCCGCGGCCGACTCGTAGGTGGTTTCCAGCCGCGATACTTCCGCTGCGTCCTCTTGGCGCTCGCTGGCGATAAGCTGGACCCTGGGCTCACCGAAGTACCGGGCGAGCCTTGCGAACGCCGAGGCGGCCAGGGGCTCGGCGCGCAGGCATAGAAGATGGAATTCGAGAAACGCCCTATTGAGTTCCGCCAAGGTATCGGGGTCCAAGGGCCGGGCCCAATCCGGGCCGGTGACTTCCGCCCCCAGCGCCTCGCTCAGCGGCGCGATCCGAAGTGTCATGGCGGCCCCCCCCGCGCGGTCGTTTTGGCCCACGTCCACATGTTTGCCACCGGCGGACGCTAAACTCCAGACGAGATTTTAAAGAGCGGACGGAACCGGCCGGTGGCCGTGGGTCGGTTCCCGCGTCAAGGGACCTGTAAAGACCGAGCGCCGGCGGCGCCCAGCGGATGGCGCGGGTGCTCCTTGGGCCGCAGCAGGTGGCGCGCGGCGATCTCCAAATAGCCGCCGTAGCGGTAGCCGCCGTTCTGTGCCAGCAACGCCTCGCGCCGCCCCCGGTAGCGCGCCGGCAGTTTGTACCAAGCCAGGCCCGGCTCGGCGTGGTGGAGCGCATGGAGGTTGTTGTTGAGGAACATCAACGCCAGCGGCCAGCCGGCCTCCACGAGGGCGCTACGCTCGCCGACCTGGGGCCGCGCCTGGTGCTCGAGGAAGGAGCGTAGCAGCGTCAGCGAAATGCCCGGGTAGGCGAAGAACGCCAGGTAGTCGACGAGGGGGATTCCGCAGACCCAAAGCGCCCACAGGAGCACCAGCGCCGAGCCGGCCAGGTGCAGCAGCCAGGGCACCAGGCTGGCGGTATCGCCGCGAACCAGGCGGCGCGCCTGCTCGGCAAAAAGCAGCCAGACGCAGCGCGCCGGCTCGATCGAAAGCCGCCCGGCGAGCGTATTGGCGGTCCAGAAATAGGCCCGTCCCAAGGGTCCCAGGCGGTCCCACGCCTCGGGCGCGACGTAGAAGGATTCGGGATCGCGCGCCGGGTCGGTCAGGACCTCGTCGCGATGGTGCGCGAGATGGCTTTCCCGGTACAGGCGGAACGGCAGCCACAGCCACAGGCTGGGAAACACCAGCGCCTCGTTGACCCGGGCCCAAGGGGTCGGATGGCCGTGCACCGCCTCGTGCTGCAGCGAGCCGTGCCAAGCCACCAGATAACCGCCCAAGGGCAGCACCAGCCACCACGGCAGCGCGTGGTAGTACCAGGTCGCCAGCCCGAAGCCGCCATAGATCAGTGCCGCCACCGCCAGGGTCGGCCACTCCACTCGTTCAGGCGGGTCCTTTGCCGCGACCTCCGACATGCTCTCCCCGCGCTCCTCGGACCCCGGCGACGGTCGCCTTGCGGCCGCCGCGCCGGGTCTCCCGGAGCCGTTTCTCATGATTTCCCGACTCTCACGCTTCCCCGGCCGCGATTATGGCCATTGCCGGTCCGTTTCGGCAATGCGAATCTGCGCACAATCCGTTGCGAATGGTCACTATTAGCATCTAACGTTGACAACACGCAACGGCTGGATATGATTTGACAAAATTCATGATGGCCAATGCCGGGCGAGGCCCGGCCGAGAGCGCGCCATAGGGGAAGCGCCAAAGCGGGAGCAGGGGTCATGGACCGGCGCAAGACCGTCGAGGCTTTTCGCGAGCGCCTGAGCGAGGTGATCGAGCGCTCCGGCCTGAGCCGCATGGCCTTTTCCGCCCGGGTCGGGCTCGACCGCTCGACCCTGTCCCAGCTTCTCTCGTCCGGCAACGAGCGGCTGCCGCGCGCCGAGACCATCGCCGCCATCGCCGGGCGCGAGCAGGTCAGCGTCGACTGGCTGCTCGGCCTGAGCCAGGAGGGCCAGATCGGCGCCGACATCATGGCGCCGGCGCTGGAGATCGAGTCCGGCGCCGCCTCGCCGGCGGACGAGCGCCTGGCGCGCTGGCATGCCGAGGCCGCGGGCTACAAGATCCGCTATGTGCCCACGACGCTCCCGGACCTGCTCAAGACCAAGGAGGTGATCCGCTACGAGTTCCAGGAATACGGCGCCCGGGTGCCGAAGGCGCGCATCGAGCAGGCCGAGGAGCGGCTCGCCTACAGCCGGCTGCCCGAAACCGACATGGAGGCGTGCAGCTCGTTCCAGGCGCTCGAGGATTTCGCCCGCGGCCACGGCGTCTGGCGCGGCCTGCCGGCGGAGGGCCGCGCGGCGCAGCTCAACGCCATGACCGTGCTGCTCGACGAACTCTACCCGACCTTCCGCTGGTTCCTGTTCGACGGGCTGCAGCGCTATTCGGTACCGCTCACCATCTTCGGGCCGAAGCGGGTGGCGGTCTACGTCGGCAACATGTACCTGGTGTTCAACTCGACCGAGCACATCCAGGTGCTTACCCGTCACTTCGACGATCTCATCCGCGCGGCGGTCATCCAGCCGCCCGACGTGATCGACTTTCTCAAGGGCCTCTTGCGGGAGCTCGAGGGGTGCGCCGGCGAGCCGGCGGCCGGGCGGGACAAGTAATTTGGCGGCGCGCGAAGAGCCGGCTCTCCGAGCGACCGGGCGCTGCCTCTGCGGCGCGGTGCGTTACCAAATCCAAGGGCCCCTGCGCCCGGTGGTGAACTGTCACTGTGGCCAGTGCCTACGCACCCACGGCAACGTCGCGGCCTACACCTCGGCCGCGCGCGCGGACCTGGTGCTGACCGAGGACCGCGGCCTCAAGTGGTACCGCTCCTCGGAGGTCGCGCGGCGCGGTTTCTGCCGGACTTGCGGTGCCAGCCTGTTCTGGGAGCGGCTCGGCGGGGAGCCGGGCGCGGGCGCGGGCCGAGGCGGCGCATCTCACCCGGCTGATGGCGGACGAGCCGATCGGTGTGCAAATCGGCATCGTGCCGGGCACACTACCGCATACCAGCTTCCAGATATTCCGCCAGCCCGACCGGCAGATCCTGACCCTGAGCCCGTTCCGCCTCGGCGAGCAGCCCAATGTGCATGCCGGCATCGCCATGATCACCTCGGCACCGGAGGCCCTGGCGCTGCACGAGAAGGCGGTCGAGGACATGTGGCGCCGCGCCCTCAAGGGTCCCGCCGCGGCCGCATTCATGCACGAATTGTTGGCGAATCAGGGCGGGTGAGGGGGCTGGTTCCGTCCAAATGCAAATCGCCCTATATCACCGCGGGGTGGTATTAACGCGACGTCGGCTGGATTCGCGGTTCGTGTTTCCCGTTGGATCCCAACGTATCGATGATTCGCTTGCACAGAAGTTTGGGTTCGT
>JACZWN010000261.1 GCA_022572105.1 Pseudomonadota bacterium
CCTTTCAGGGATCCGGCGCGCGCCAGGCCCCGAGCCTCTTGCTGCGGCGCCAGGCGCAGGTCCTGCTCGCCGCGCTGGTCAACCATCCGGAGCTGATTGCGGAAAACGCCGAAGAGCTCGCCGGGTTTACACTTTTTCAAGGGAATTTAGGCAATTTCAGTGGGCTTTTGGTGGATCTCGTCGCGCGCGAGCCAGACCTTGACACTGCCGGCCTGAAGTGCCACCTCTCGGACCAAGGCTATTCCGGGATCCTGGGCGAAATTCTCGGCCCCGCGGTTTACGTTCACGGCAGGTTCGCGCGACCCGAGGGATCCTTGGATGAGGCCCGTAACGGCGTGCAGGACATCCTCAAGGTCTATCGCAGACGGCAGGCAACTTCGGAAACCGAGGAGGCGGGACGGCATCTGGCCGAGGACATGAGCGAGGACAAGCTCGCCCGGCTGGAGGCGAAGCGACGGCTGATCCGCGAGAGCGAGAGCGGTCCCGACGGCTTGGACCATCTGGACTAGTTGGGCTGGAATAGTTGGGCTGGACTAACTGGTCCGGACTAGGCGGGCCGGGGGGACCAAGACCTGCGATGCCGAAGACACCGGACGGCGGCCGGCCGGGGGGCTGGGGCCGCGTCCCGAGTTTGGCTTTTTTGGGGCGAAGAGATCGCATGGCGAGCAAAGCAAGCGAAAGCACTGCCGCAACCACGGAATCGCGTGAGGAATCCTCGGACGGCCCGCTCATGGACTCCATGAGCGCCGCCGTCAAGAAAATGGTCCAGAAGGCCAAGGAGCGCGGCTACCTCACCTACGACGAGCTGAACAAGGCGCTCCCGCCCGACCAGATGTCTTCGGAGCAGATCGAAGACACCATGTCGATGCTCTCGGAGATGGGCATCACCGTGGTCGAGAGCGAGGAGCCCGACGACAACAACACCGAGGAGGGGGAAAAGGGGCAGGTCGCCGGCAATCTCGCGGACGAGGACATCGGCCGCACCGACGATCCGGTGCGCATGTACCTGCGCGAGATGGGTTCGGTCGAGCTGCTCTCGCGCGAGGGCGAGATCGCCATCGCCAAGCGCATCGAGGCCGGCCGCGAGAAGATGATCGGCGGCATCTGCGAAAGCCCGCTGACCATCAAGGCGCTCTTGTTCTGGCGCGAGTCGCTCATCGAGGGCCGCATTCTGCTGCGCGACATCATCGATCTCGACGCGACCTACGGTGGCGGCCCGACCGACGCCGAGATGGCCGAGGAGGAAGCCGGCGTCGAGGTCAAACCGGCCTCGGCCGAGCCCGCGGCCAAGGGCAACGGCGAGGACAAGGCGGCGGCCCCGGCCGCGGCCGCGGGCAACGGCAAGGACAAGACGGCGGCCCCGGGCGGGCCCGCGGTCACGGGCAACGGCGAGGACAAGGCGGCGGCCCCGGGCGGGCCCGGCGCGCCGGGCGGCGATAAGCCCGACGGGCAAGCCAAGCCGGACGGCGCGCCCTCCGACGGCAAGGCCGAAGGCGAGAGCGAAGAGGACGACGAGGACGACACCAGCATCTCTTTGGCGGCGATGGAGGAGATCCTTCTGCCCATCGTACTCAAGATGTTCGACGAGATCGCGGCGACCTACAAGAAGCTTTCGCGGGCCCAGGAGAAGCGCCTGGCGGCGATGCAGCGGGGTCAGAAGGTCACGCCGCAGGGCGAGCGCCATTACGAGAAGGTCAAGGCGCGGCTGATCGAGCTGATGGACGACGTGCACTTCAACAACGCGCGCATCGAGCAACTGGTCGAGCAGCTCTACGGCCTCAACAAGCGCCTGGTGGGTTTGGAGGGCAAGCTCCTGCGCCTGGCCGAGAAGCACGGCGTCAAGCGGCCGGATTTCCTCGACCACTATTTTGGCCGCGAGCTCGATCCGCGCTGGCTATCCCGGGTCAAGCGCCTGAAGGGCAAAGGCTGGGCGAAGTTCGCCGAAAAGCGCGCCGACGAGGTCAAGGAGATCCGCAAGCAGATCGCCGAGATCGCGGCCGATACGGGCCTGCCGATCGCCGAGTTCCGGCGCATCGTCAAGACCGTCCAGACCGGCGAGAAAGAGGCCGGCAAGGCCAAGACCGAGATGGTCGAGGCCAACCTGCGCCTGGTCATCTCGATCGCCAAGAAGTACACCAACCGCGGCCTGCAGTTCCTCGACCTGATCCAGGAAGGCAACATCGGCCTGATGAAGGCGGTCGACAAGTTCGAGTACCGCCGCGGCTACAAGTTCTCGACCTACGCCACCTGGTGGATCCGCCAGGCGATCACCCGCTCGATCGCCGACCAGGCGCGCACCATCCGCATCCCGGTGCACATGATCGAGACGATCAACAAGCTGGTGCGCACCTCGCGCCAGATGCTCCACGAGATCGGCCGCGAGCCCGTGCCCGAGGAACTGGCCGAGCGCCTCGCCATGTCGCTCGAGAAGGTGCGCAAGGTGCTCAAGATCGCCAAGGAGCCGATCTCGCTGGAGACCCCGATCGGCGACGAGGAGGACAGCCACCTGGGCGACTTCATCGAGGACAAGAACGCGGTCATCCCGCTCGATGCGGCGATCCAGGCGAACCTGCGCGAGACCACGACCCGGGTGCTCGCCAGCCTGACCCCGCGCGAGGAGCGCGTCTTGCGGATGCGCTTCGGCATCGGCATGAACACCGACCACACCCTCGAAGAGGTCGGCCAGCAGTTCTCGGTCACGCGCGAGCGCATCCGCCAGATCGAGGCCAAGGCGCTCCGCAAGCTCAAGCACCCGAGCCGCAGCCGCAAGCTGAGGTCGTTCCTGGACACTTAGCAGTTATCAGAGATCAGACAGGGGGCCTTACGGCACCCGAATTTGTCATCTGATACCTGACCCCTGTATTCTGAGCCGGGCCCGTAGTTCAGCGGTCAGAACCCACCGCTCATAACGGTGTTGTCGCAGGTTCGAATCCTGCCGGGCCCACCACCAAGTCACTGTTTTCACTGGGTTTTCGAAATCTGATGCATTGAGTCCACTGCGAACTCACGTCAAAATTTTGCCTTTCCACTCCTGTGGGTCCCGAATTTTCGAGTCAGCTGATTATGTTGAAGAAATCCTTCCGCAAGGTCATCATCTATCGCCATGAGCCAGGTTACATCTTTCGTGATTTGCTTCCTGATGGGTGCGTTGCGTTCTCGCCTTTCCCTACAGCTCGAGGTCGCCGCGCTTCGCCATCAGCTCTCCGTGCTGTCCCTCCCAGAAACTCAATCTGGGCGCTGATCACGCGGATCTTGTGCCCTCGCGTGGGCGGGGCGAGCAGATTCGATGGCAGGATAGAGGGTTTCTGCGCTGACTGGCTGCCATGCAGCAATCGAACCGACAAGTCCGTGTTTGCCAGGCACAGGGACCGAACGCGCCACCGGAGCGATATGATTGCTGTCTGTCGTGGTGGGCAGGTCGGCGTTCAGGCGGC
>JACZWN010000081.1 GCA_022572105.1 Pseudomonadota bacterium
TTGCAGACCCCACTTTTATGAGTCCACACCCTAATCCAACCGCTGCCCGAGGCGGCCGGCCAGATCCTGGATGTACTGCCAGGCGACCCGGCCCGAGCGGCCGCCGCGGGTGATCGACCATTCGTTGGCCTCGGCCCGCAATTCGGCCTGCGGCAGGTCCAGGCCGTAGTGCCGGGCGTAGCCCTCGATCATGGCGAAGTAGGTATCCTGGTCGCAGTTGTGAAAGCCGAGCCACAGCCCGAAGCGGTCCGACAGGCTGACCTTCTCCTCGACCGCCTCGGAGGTATGGATCGCGGTCGAGCGCTCGTTCTCGATCATGTCGCGCGGCATCAGGTGGCGCCGGTTCGAGGTGGCGTAGAACAGCACGTTGTCGGGCCGGCCCTCGATGCCGCCCTCGAGCACCGCCTTGAGCGACTTGTAGCTGGTGTCGGTGCCGTCGAAGCTGAGGTCGTCGCAGAACAGGATGCAGCGCCGGCCGTCGCCGCGCAGGAGCAGGAGCAGGCGCGGCAGGGAGGGGATGTCCTCGCGGTGGATCTCGACCAGCGCTAGCGGCACGGCGCCGTTGCCCGCCGACTTCACGTTCGCCGACTTCACGTTCGCCGACGTCACGTTCAGGGGCGCGTGCTCGTTGACCCGGGCGTGCACGGCCTTGACCAGCGACGACTTGCCCATGCCGCGCGCGCCCCAGAGCAGGGCGTTGTTGGCCGGCAGGCCGGCGGCGAAGCGGCGCGTGTTCTCGAGCAGGATCTCGCCCTGGCGCGCGATGCCCTTGAGCAGGTCGAAGTCGACGCGGCTGACCTGGGCGACGGCCTCCAGCGTGCCGCTCTCGGCGCGCCAGACGAAGGCCTCGGCGCTGTCCAGCCGGGCCGAGGCCGGCGCCGCCGGCGCCAGGCGCTCGAGCGCGTCGGCCACGCGCCGCAGCAGGGGCTCGAGATCCTTGTTTTCGCGTTCGCTCATGGGTCCGTCCGGGCCGGGGACTCCGCAAAAAACGGGATAAAACCGGCGCCGAGCCTAGCCCTGGCGGCGGGTCTCGTCAATCTGTGCGGGCCGCGGCGGGGCCGCTCCCGACGGGTCCCGCCCGTGACCGCCCCGGCAGCGGCGTTGCAATTCGCGGGCTTGGCGCTATAGTCCGCTCGGCCGCCCCGCCGGGGCGCCGTCCACAGAGGTGCCGCCCACAGAGATAAGGAATGTCCATGCTGATTTCGCCGGCCTACGCGCAAGCCGCCGGAGGCGACGGGGGCTCCGGGATGATCCAGATGCTCCCGCTGGTGTTGATTTTCGTGGTCTTCTACTTCCTGCTGATCCGCCCGCAGCAGAGGAAGATGAAGGCGCACCGGTCGATGGTCGGGTTGCTCAAGCGCGGCGCCCGGGTGGTGACCGGCGGCGGCCTGATCGGCACCGTGACCAAGGTGCTCAACGACAACGAGCTCCAGGTCGAGATCGCCGAGGGCGTGCGCGTGAAGGTCATGCGCAACACCATCCAGGAGGTCTTGTCCAGAGCCGAGCCGGCCGGCAAGGGCGGCGAAGCCAGGAAGAAGGCGGCCAACGACGAGGGCGAGGCGGCGGGGACCGCGCAAAAAGGCGGCGGCTTCGGCCTGTCCAACCTCCTGGGTCTCGGCGGCGGCAAGAAGTCGGACAGCTAGGGCTCACCCCGAGAGATGGCCCTCACGTAGCGTCTCCGACCACGGCAAAGCATGGTTCACATTCCGAAATGGCAGGTCGTCCTGATCCTCGCCGTGCTGGCGATCGGCGCGGCCTTCGCCGCGCCTAACCTGCTCAAGCGAGAGACCGCCGAGGGCCTGCCCGGCTGGGTCCCCCATCTGCAGGTGAACCTGGGCCTCGACCTGCAGGGCGGCTCGTATCTGCTGCTCGAGGTCGATCTCGAGTTCGTGGTCCGCGAGCAGCTCGAGAACCTGGTCGACGGCCTCCGCATCGGCCTGCGCAAGGCGCGCGTCGGCTACACCGACCTGGGGCTCGACGGCAATACGGCCGTCTTCCGCGTGCGCGACTCCGAGGCCGTCGAGCGGACCCGGCAGATCGTGCGCGACCTGGCCACGGATCTGCTGATCGAGGTTTCCGAGGACGGGGCGTTCCGGATCTCCTTCGCGCCCCAGGCGCTCGATGAGCGCGGCCGCAACGTGGTCGAGCAGTCGATCGAGATCGTGCGCCGGCGGATCGACGAGACCGGCACCCGCGAGCCCAGCATCCAGCGCCAGGGCGACCGGCGCATCCTGGTCCAGTTGCCCGGCGTGCGCGATCCCGAGCGGATCAAGAGCCTGCTCGGCAAGACCGCCAAGATGTCCTTCCGCTTCGTCGACGAGAACGCGATCCCCGGCGAGGGCCGGACCCCGCCCGGGACCGAGATCCTGCCTTCGGACGAGCTCGGCCCCTCGGGCAAACCGCGGCTCTACGTGATCAAGAAGCGGGTCATGGTCAGCGGCGAGAACCTGACCGACGCGGCGTCGACCTTCCAGGACGGGCAGCCGGTGGTCAGCTTCAGATTCGATACCATCGGCGGCAAGCGCTTCTGCGACGCGACCCGAGGGAACGTCGGCCGCCTGTTCGCGATCGTGCTCGACAACAAGGTAATCAGCGCCCCGGTGATCAGATCGGCAATCTGCGGCGGCAGCGGCATCATCAGCGGCAGTTTCACGGTCCAGGAAACCCAGGACCTGGCGCTCCTGCTGCGCGCCGGCGCGCTGCCGGCGCCGCTCACCATCCTCGAGGAGCGCACCGTGGGCCCGGGCCTGGGCGCCGATTCCATCGCCGCCGGCAAGATCGCCAGCCTGCTCGGCATGGTCTTCGTGATCGCGTTCATGGCCGCGGTCTACGGCCTCTTCGGCGTGATGGCGAACGTCGCGCTGATCGTCAACCTGGTCATAATCCTGGGCGTCCTGTCCGGCCTGCAGGCGACGCTGACGCTGCCCGGCATCGCCGGCATCGTGCTGACCATCGGCATGGCCGTGGACGCCAATGTGCTCGTCTTCGAGCGCATCCGCGAGGAGGTGCGCGGCGGCCGGGGCCCGGTCACCGCGATCGACGCGGGCTACCGCCGGGCGTTGACCACGATCATCGATTCGAACGTGACCACGCTGATTGCCGCGCTGCTGCTGCTGGTGTTCGGCACCGGACCGGTCCGCGGCTTCGCGGTCACGCTGTCCATCGGCATTGTTACCTCCATGTTCACGGCGATCATGCTGACCCGCCTGCTGATCGTCGTCTGGCTGCGCCGCAAGCGGCCGCAGGCGCTGGCGATTTAGCGGCGCAGCAAGGACCATGGCCCTCATCCGCAAGGTCCCGCTCGCGCCCAAATTCGATTTCATGGGGCGGCGCAGGCCGTTTCTGATCTTCTCGGGTTGTCTCATGCTCGCCTCGTTCCTGATATTCGCCGTGCAGGGCCTCAACCTGGGCGTCGACTTCCGCGGCGGCATCCTGATCGAGATCCAGACCCGGGAGCCGGCGGACCTGGGCGACCTGCGCCGCCGCCTGGGCGGGCTCGGCCTGGGCGAGGTGACCCTGCAGGAGTTCGGCAACGAGACCGACGTGCTCATCAACGTGCGGCGCCAGGAAGGCGACGAGAAAGCGCAGATCAAGGCCATCGAGGCGGTCAAGACCGAGTTGGGCGGTCTCGTGGAAGAGTACCGACGCGTCGAGTTCGTCGGCCCCAAGGTCGGCGACGAGTTGAAGCAAGCCGGCGCGCTGGCCACGATCCTCGCGCTTGCCGGCATCGGGATCTATATCTGGTTCCGCTTTGAATGGCAGTTCGCGGCCGCCGCCCTGGTGGCGCTCATCCACGACGTGCTCAGCACCATCGGCTTCTTCGCGCTGACCCAGATCGAGTTCAACCTGGCGACCCTGGCCGCCGTGCTGACCATCGCCGGCTATTCGATCAACGACACGGTGGTGATCTTCGACCGGGTCCGCGAGACCCTGCGCAAGTACAAGAAGCTGGCCATGTTCGATCTCTTGAACCTGGCCATCAACGCCACCCTGTCGCGCACCGTGCTGACCAGCGTGACCACCTTGCTGGCGCTCGGCGCGCTGTTCCTGTTCGGCGGCCAGGTGATCCGCGGCTTCACCGCGGGACTGATTTGGGGCGTGGTGATCGGCACCTACTCCTCGATCGGACTGGCCGTGCCGCTGCTCAGCTTCGTCAACCTGCGCGGCACGCAGAGCGGGGCGGCGGAGGAAAAGGCGAAGAAATCGGGCGCCGCCGAAGCGCCCCCGGAGAACGCCTGACCTGGACGTGGGCCGCCAACTCATCGAGAGCTATGGCGACGGACGGTTCCGCATCAGCGGCGCGGTCTACGAGGGCTCGGTCCTGGTGCTGCCGGAGCGCAGCCTGGCCTGGCCGGTCGCGGCGATCGAGGAGATCTCGCTCGACAGCCTGGCGCCGGTCACCGCGGCGTCCGCGGTGCTCGAGATCCTGCTGATCGGCTGTGGCCCGCGGCTCGCGCGGGTTCCCGAGGACCTGCGCCAAGCCCTGCGTGCGGCCGGCGTCGTGGTCGAGCCCATGGATACCGGGGCGGCGTGCCGCACCTACAACCTGCTGATCGCCGAAGACCGCCCGGTCGCCGCGGCGCTCATCGCGGTGGAGTGAAGCCACCTGTCAGTAGAGCGTGTCCTTCAGGCGCTCGGGATAGGCGCGGTCGTAGGCGCCGCTGTCGACCTCGCCCTTGGTGATCTCCTTGCGGATTACGCCGCGCGCCTGCGCCGCGCCTATCCGCCGCGCGGCGACGGGCGCCCGCTGTTTCCTTTTCGCCGCCTGTTCATCGTGGCGTTCCGTTAGGCTGGGTATCAAAAAGGGGCCGCGGCGGGCCCCTTTTTTTTGCGTCTCGTTGCAGGCTTGTCCTAGAACAGGTTCTGCGCCGCGACCATGGCGAACAGCATCGGGATCGAGAGCAGCGTGTTGGTGCGCGAGAACAGCATCGCCGTGCGCGCGGCCGCGGTCTTCTCCTCGGCGCTCGCCTCGACCATGCCCAGCACCTTCTTCTGGTTCGGCCAGATCACGAACCAGACGTTGGCCCACATGATCGCACCCAACCACATACCGATGCCGATCATGGCGTGCTTGGGATCGTTGTCCGCGATCCCGATCGCGATCGCCTCGATGATGTAGCCGTTCATCCCGGCCACGATCAGGCCGGTGATGATGGTCGCCATGGCGGCCCAGCGGAACCAGAACAGGGCGGCCGGGGCGATCACCTTGCTGATCGCCGGCTTCTGATCGTCCGGGATCTTCGGCATGCTCGGGATCTGGACGAAGTTGAAGTACCACAGGAGGCCGATCCACATGACCGCGCTCAGGACATGGAGCCAGCGGAAGAAGAAGACGCCGAAGTCGGCTCCGGTGTAGCCTTGCATGACGTAATAGACGATGAACAGGACCACGGCGAGGATGACCCCCGCGACCACGGTCTTCGTCAGGTCGGTAAGGATGGCAGCCATTCGTTTGACCTTTCCCTAGATTCCTCTTGCACCAGAATACCACAAGATATTGTGGTTTCCACGGCAAATACACCCTAAGTTTTGTACGGCTAAGGGTCTAGCCGCTGCGCCCCCGCCCGCGCTTCGACCGCGTCTGCTGGGAACTTTACGCAGTGCCGCGGCCTTTGCCAAGCGACCGGCGCTGGTTTGCGGGCGGCGTTGGGGCGCCTATAGTCGGGCGTGCTCGTTCTCGGCCGCCCCCGCGAGTGTTCCATGGCCGCCTCCGCTCCGTCCTACTGCGCCGATCAGGTCCGTCGTTTCGACCACGACCGCTACCTGACCTGCCTGTTCGCGCCGGCCGGGCGGCGCGAGGACCTCTTCGCCCTCTACGCCTTCAACCTGGAGGTCGCCAAGACCGCCGAGATGGTCAGCGAGGCGCCGCTCGGCCAGATGCGCCTGCAGTGGTGGCGGGACGCCATCGAGGGCATCTACGCGGGCCGTCCGGCGCGCCACGAGGTGGTTGCCCCGCTCGCCGAGGCGGTGCGGCGCCACGGCCTCGACCACGGCGCCTTCGAGCGCCTGATCGAGGCGCGCGAATTCGACCTGGACGAGGCGCCGCCGGAGACGCTCGCCGCGCTCGAGGACTACGCCGAGGCGACCTCGGCCGGCCTCGTACATCTCGCGCTTCGGGTCCTGGGCGCGCAGGGGCGCGAGGCCGCGACGGCCGGCCGCCACGTCGGCATCGCCTGGGCGCTCGTCGGGCTGCTGCGCGCGGTGCCGTTCCACGCCGGCCAGAAGCGGCTCTACCTGCCGCGCGACCTCGGCGTGGCGGCGGGCCTGAAGGTTGGCGACCTCTTCGAACTTCGTTCCACCCCGGCCCTTCGCGGCGTGGTTGGGCAGGTCGCCGAACGGGCGGCGGCGCACCTGGGCGACGCGCGCGCGCTCGGTGCGCGGGTGCCGAAGCAAGCACGGCCGGCGCTGCTGCTGGCCACGCTCGCCAGCCAAAGCCTCGCCACCTTGGAAAAGGCGGGCTATGATCCCTTCGACGCGGGCGTTCAGGCGCGGCTCCCGGGCCGTGCCTGGCGCCTGTGGTGGGGCAACCTGCGCCGGCATTATTGATCGGGCACGCCAAGCGTCACAGGCACTTTTCGCCAAGGGAGGCACGACATGGCCGTGGAAAATTTCTTCAACCTCTCGGATCCGGACCAGGGCATCCCCCGGCAACTGGCCGAGGGCATCGCGACTCGGGTTTTTCCCGGCGATCAGGCGATGCTCTCGCTGGTCACCATCGAGCCCAACGCCGAGGGGCGCATGCACAGCCATCCCGAGGAGCAGTGGGGGATCCTGCTCGAGGGCGAGGGGGTGCGCGTTCAGGGAGGCGTGGAGGTCGCGGTCAAGAAGGGCGATTTCTGGCGCACGCCGGGCGGCGTGCCGCACAGCTTCCGGGCCGGGCCCTCGGGCGCCACGGTGCTCGACGTTTTCGCCCCGCCGCGCGAGGAGTACCGCAAGGCCGGCAGCGGCTTCGCCACCGCGGAGGCGTGAGCCACCGGTTCCTCGGTCTTCAATCTCGTCCGAACTAACGCGCGCGAGGAGGAATGCCATGGCCATGCAACGCTTTGAGATCGATTTTGAGACGCTGGCGCCCGAGGCGCTCGATGCCTGGCGTGGGATCCCGCCGGCGGTCGCCTCCGATTGCATGAACCGGAGCCGCTTCATGGCCGCCGCGATCAAGCCGGTCAAGCCGGGCACCACGTTGGTCGGCCAGGCCCGCACCGTGACCTCCATGGTTGGCGACAACGGCATCAGCCACGTCGCCACCGCCTTGCTCCGCCCCGGCGAGGTCCTGGTGATCGACGCCAAGGGCTACGAGGACGTGGCGGTCTGGGGTGGGGTCGCGACCCGGGCGGCGCTGGCGCGCGGCGCGGCCGGGGTGGTGATCGACGGCGCCGTGCGCGACGTCGCCGAAATCCGCGACCTGGACTTTCCCTGCTACGCCCGCGCCGTGGTGCCGAGCGGGCCGCACAAGGGCTTCGGCGGCACCATCGACGGCACGATCGCCTGCGCCGGATGTCCGGTCGCGCCAGGCGATATCGTGCTCGGCGACGACGACGGAATTGTGGTGGTGCCGCTCGCCGATCAAGCGGAACTCCTCGCCGTCTGCCAGGACAAGCTGGAGCAGGAAAAAGGCTGGCTCGCCGCCATCGAGGCCGGCCGGACCATGGCCGATCACCTCGGCCTCGGCGAGGCCGAGGTGATCGGGAAATAATTATTCCGCCGCGCGGGCGGTTTGTGTCATCCAGGCGTCGAGGTCGCTGAGCGCGCGGGCCGAGAGCGCGGGCTTGCGCTCCTTGCGCTTGATGCGCTTTCCCTCGGGGGTGGTCATCGGCGGGAACAGGCCGAAGTTCACGTTCATGGGCTGGAAGCTCCGCGGCCCGGGCTCGATCCGCGCGCCGGGCAGGTGCCCGCCGGTGATGTGGTTCAACAGCGCCCCGTGGGCGGTGGTCGGCGGCGGCGCCACGGTCTCGCGTCCCAGGCGCTCGGCGGCGGCGAAGCGCCCGGCGATGAGCCCGATGGCGGCGGATTCGACGTAGCCCTCGACCCCGGTGATCTGGCCGGCGAAGCGCAGGCGCGGCAAGGCCTCGAGCCTGAGCGTGGCGTCGAGCAGTTTCGGCGAATTAATGAAGGTGTTGCGGTGCAGCCCGCCCAGGCGCGCGAACTCGGCGCGCTCCAGGCCGGGGATGGCGCGGAAGATGCGCGTCTGCTCGCCGTACTTCAGCTTGGTCTGGAAGCCGACCATGTTGTAGAGCGTGCCGAGCGCGTTGTCCTGGCGCAGTTGGACGACCGCGTGCGGCCGGCGGCCGGTGCGCGGATCGGTGAGACCCACCGGCTTCATGGGCCCGTAGCGCGGCGTGTCGAGGCCGCGCTCGGCCATGACCTCGATCGGCAGGCAACCCTCGAAATAGGGCGTCGCGGTCTCCCAGTCGTGGAACTCGGTCTTCTCGCTTTCGAGCAGCGCCGCGATGAAGGCTTCGTACTGATCCTGGTCGAGGGGACAGTTGATGTAATCGGCGCCGTCCCCGCCAGGCCCCACCTTGTCGTAGCGCGACTGGAACCAGGCGGTCTCGAAGTCGATGGACTCCTTGGTGACGATCGGCGCGATGGCGTCGAAGAAGGCCAAGTCGTCCGTGCCGGTCAGGGCGCGGACCGCTTCGGCGAGCGCCGGCGAGGTCAGCGGCCCGGTCGCGACGATGACCGAGTCCCAGTCCTCGGGCGGCAACCCGGCGACCTCGGCGCGCTCGATCTCGACCAGCGGCTCGGCCGCGAGCTTTGCGGTCACCGCCTCCGAGAAGCCGACCCGATCGACCGCGAGCGCGCCCCCGGCCGGCAGGCGGTGGGCGTCGCCGGCCGCCATGATCAGCGAGCCCAGGCGGCGCATCTCCTCGTGCAGCAGGCCAACCGCGTTGTTGGCGGCGTCGTCCGAGCGGAACGAGTTGGAGCAGACCAGCTCCGCCAAGCCGTCGGTGAGGTGGGCCTCGGTGCCGCGTTCCGGGCGCATTTCGTGCACCACCACGGGCACGCCGGCGCGGGCGATCTGCCAGGCTGCCTCGCTGCCGGCCAGGCCGCCGCCGATCACGTGGACTGGATTCAAGGCCGGTTTGGTCATGCCAGGGTGAAGGCCTCTTGCGGTTCGGCGATGCCCTTGAGCTTGTGCCGCCCGAGCGAGCGGAACTGCCGCCGCGAGGCCCGGGTCACGCTGGCCGAGACCACGATCGGTTGCTCCAGGTCGGCGCTCACCTGATCGAGGCGGCTTACCAGGTTGACCGCCGGGCCGATGACCGTGAAGTCGAGCCGGTCGGCGGCGCCGATGTTGCCGTACATGACCTTGCCGACGTGGATCGCCACGCCGCACTGGAGCGGGCTCTCGCCTGCGGCTTGGCGGCGCTCGTTGAGCGCGGCGACCCCGGCCAGTGCGTCCTCGGCCGCGGTGATCGCCGCATCGCAGGCGTCGCACACCGCCGCGCTCGCCTCCGGGCAGGGGAAAATCGCCAGCATGGCGTCGCCGATGAACTTGAGGATCTCGCCGCCCCTGGCCACGACCGGTTCGGCCATGCGGTCGAAATAGTCGTTGAGCAGGGCGATCACCTCGGGCAGCGGCCGGGTCTCGGCCAGCGCGGTGAAGCCGCGCAGGTCGCAGTACCAGACGACCGAATGGATGATCTCGCCGTCGCCGCGCTTGATCGCGCCGGAAAAGATGCGCTCGCCGGCGTTGGGCCCGACGTAGGTGCCGAGCAGGTCACGGGCGGTGCGCCGCAGGTGCTGCAGCTCGACGACCGCGGCGAAGGCCGGCAGCGTCGCGTCGAGCACGGCGAGATCCAGTTCGGTGAAGCCGCCGGGGCGGTCGGTGGCGATGCTCACCGCGTTGCGGATGCCGCCCGAGAAGGTGAGCGGCCGCATGGTGTAATCGGTGAGGCCACGCGCCTTGAGGTCCTGGAGGATGGGGTAGTCGAGCGGACAATCGGGTTGCTCGAGCCGGCAGCGGATCGGGCCGCCGCCCTCGCGGATCGTCCGCACCGGCGAGGCCAGGTACATGTCGCGGCTCTGGATGCTATGCTCGTGGCCGAGCTCGACCGCGCCGCCGGAGTCCCAGTCCCAGACCAGGCTGCGGGCCGCGAGCTGCGGGTGCAGCTGTTGAATGTGCAGCGAGGCGCGCGTGACCGGCAGGCCGGCGTCGCGCAGGCGGCGCGCGAAGCGGTCGAACAGGAAGGCCATGCGCGCCGCGCTCAACCGCTCCTCGTCCATCAGCCAGGCGATTATCGGCCGGGCGCGGCGCTCGGCTTCGGCGGCAAGAGTCGCGGTGTCGTTCAAGGGCGCCATGGTTGCAGACGTGGGAAGCCCGACGCCCCGAAACAAGATCGCGCCCGGTCCGGCGGTCACGTGCATTGCGAGCCCGAGCTGGCAGCGCGAAACCTTTTGGATTTCCGACCCCAGACCGGTCAGCTTGGAGAGTTGGGAGGGAATCTCTTGGTATGTGTATGGTAGCCGGACGACTGGCAAATCGAGCCAAGCCGAAAGGTTAGGCCGGAAGGTTAGGCGGGTTGCATCGCCCCACCTTCACGCCCGCTTCCTGCGCTTGGCGCGCGCGCGGGGCAGGTGGGAGAGCAGGTATTCGCCGGTGAAGCTGCCGGGCGTGGCGGCGACCTCCTCGGGGGTGCCGGCGGCGACGATGCGCCCGCCCTTGTCGCCGCCCTCGGGCCCCAGGTCGATGATCCAGTCGGCGGTCTTGATGATCTCCAGGTTGTGCTCGATGACCAGCACCGTGTTGCCCTGGGCGACGAGGGCGTGCAGCACCTCGAGCAGCTTGCGCACGTCCTCGAAGTGCAGGCCGGTGGTCGGCTCGTCGAGGATGTAGAGCGTGCGCCCGGTGGCCCGGCGCGACAGCTCCTTGGCCAGCTTCACGCGCTGCGCCTCGCCGCCCGAAAGCGTGGTCGCCGGCTGGCCGACGTGGATGTAGCCCAAGCCCACGCGCTCGAGCATCTCCATCTTGTTGCGGATCGCGGGGACGGCCTTGAAGAACGCCGCGCCTTCCTCGACCGTCATGTCAAGTACATCGGCGATGCTCTTGTTCTTGAACGTGACTTCAAGGGTCTCACGGTTATAGCGCGCGCCCATGCAGACGTCGCACTGGACGTAGACGTCGGGCAGGAAGTGCATCTCGATCTTGATCATCCCATCGCCCTGGCAGGCCTCGCAGCGCCCGCCCTTGACGTTGAACGAGAAGCGCCCGGGCTTGTAACCGCGCGCGTTGGCCTCGGGCAGGCCGGCGAACCAGTCGCGGATCGGGGTAAAGGCGCCGGTGTAGGTCGCCGGGTTGGAGCGCGGCGTGCGCCCGATCGGCGACTGATCGATGTCGATTACCTTGTCGAGGAATTCCAGTCCCTCGATGGTGTCGTGGGCGCCCGGGTGCGCGCGCGCGTTGTTCAGCTGGCGGGCGAGCGCCTTGTAGAGGGTCTCGACGACCAGCGTCGACTTGCCGCTGCCCGAGACGCCGGTCACGCAGGTGAAGGTGCCGAGCGGGAACTCGGCGGTGATCTTTTGCAGGTTGTGCTCGCGCGCGCCCTTGATGCGCACGGTCTGGCCGGGATGGCCGGGACGGCGCGTGCGCGGCACCTCGATCTGGCGCACGCCGGTCAGGTACTGGCCGGTCAGGCTGTCCGGGCAGCCCATGACCACCTCCGGCGGGCCGGCGGCGATCACCTCGCCACCGTGGATGCCGGCGCGCGGGCCCATGTCGACGACGTAGTCGGCGGCGCGGATCGCCTCCTCGTCGTGCTCGACCACGATCACCGTGTTGCCGAGATCGCGCAGGCGCTTGAGGGTCTCGAGCAGGCGCGCGTTGTCGCGCTGGTGCAGGCCGATCGAGGGCTCGTCGAGCACGTAGAGCACGCCGGTTAGGCCCGAGCCGATCTGCGAGGCCAGGCGGATGCGCTGGCTCTCGCCGCCCGAGAGCGTCGCCGAGGCGCGCGACAGCGTCAGGTACTCGAGCCCGACGTTGACCAGGAACCGCAGGCGCTCGTTGATCTCCTTCAAGACCCGCTCGGCGATCTGGCGCCGCTTGGGGCTGAGTTTGGGGGCCAGGCCCTCGAACCACTCGGCGGCCTGGGCGACCGACAGTTCGGCGATCTGGCCGACGTGCTTGCCGGCGATCTTGACCGCGAGCGCCTCGGGCTTGAGGCGGTAGCCGGCGCAGACGTCGCAGGCGCGGCGCGACTGGTAGCGCGACAGCTCGTCGCGGATCCAGTCGCTCTCGGTCTCGCGCCAGCGCCGCTCCATGTTGGGCAGCACGCCCTCGAAGGGCTTGGCGGTCTCGTAGGCGCGCAGGCCGTCGTCGTAGCGCATGGTGATCGGCGCGCCGTCCGAGCCCTGGAGGATCGCCTTGCGCGCCTTGGCCGGCAGGTCGCACCAGGGTTCGTGCATGGAGACCTCGTAATGGCGCGCCAGGCTTTCCAGGGTCTGCTTGTAGTAGGGCGTGGTCGCCTTGGCCCAGGGCGCGATGGCGCCCTGATAGAGCGAGCGCCGCGGGTGCGGCACCACCAGATCGGCATCGAAATAGTGCGTGGTGCCCAGGCCGTCGCAGGCCGGACAGGCGCCGAAGGGGTTGTTGAAGGAGAACAGCCGGGGCTCGATCTCGTCGATGGTGAAGCCCGAGACCGGGCAGGCGAAGCGCGCCGAGAAGGTGGTCCGTTCGCCGGTCTTGGCGTCCTCGGTGAAGGCCAGGCCGTCGGCGAGCGCGAGCGCGGTCTCGAAGGAATCGGCGAGCCGCGTCTCGATGCCGGGGCGCGTGATCAGGCGGTCGACCACCACCTCGATGTCGTGCTTGCGCTTCTTGTCGAGCGTGGGCGCGTCCTCGATCTCGGTGATGGTGCCGTCGATCTTGACCCGCTGGAAGCCGCGCTTCTGCAAGTCCGCCAGTTCCTTGCGGTACTCGCCCTTGCGCCCGCGCGCGATCGGCGCGAGCAGGTAGAGCCGGGTGCCCTCGGCCATCTCCATGACCCGGTCGACCATCTGGCTGACCGTCTGGCTCTCGATCGGCAGGCCGGTGGCCGGCGAATAGGGCACGCCGACGCGCGCGAACAACAGCCGCAGGTAATCGTGGATCTCGGTCACCGTGCCGACCGTCGAGCGCGGGTTCTTGGAGGTCGTCTTCTGCTCGATGGAGATCGCCGGCGACAGGCCCTCGATGGAGTCCACGTCGGGCTTTTGCATGAGCTCGAGGAACTGGCGCGCGTAGGCCGAGAGCGACTCCACGTAGCGCCGCTGCCCCTCCGCGTAGATGGTGTCGAAGGCGAGCGAGGACTTGCCCGAACCCGACAGCCCGGTGATCACCACGAGCGAGTCGCGCGGCAGGGTCACGTCGATGTTCTTCAGGTTGTGCTCGCGCGCCCCGCGCACGGCGAGGACCGTGCGATTCGCGGCGCGAGGCGGGTCGCCGGGCGCACTACGGGCGACGCTCGGCCCGGCCCGCCGGGCAGCGGCGCGTTTCGGGCCGGCGGTCTTGGAGCCGGCGGTCTTGGAGCCGGTGCTCTTGGGGCCGGAACGGCGGGAACTCATGCGGGCATTCTAAGCGCTGGCAGGAACCTTGG
>JACZWN010000082.1 GCA_022572105.1 Pseudomonadota bacterium
TGAGGGCCGGCGCGGAGAGACTCAGGGGTGCCCGGTTGAGGAGAGGAGGCACGCCATGACCGCCGATTCCGCGGTCCTAGGGAACGAAAAGACGGACGTGGGCGACCTGCGCGCCGAGATGGAGCGCTTGGGCCGGGCGGCGCGCGCCGCCGCCGCCGAGCTCGCCCACGCCGACCCCGGGACCAAGACGCGGGCGCTGGAGGCCGCCGCCGAGACCCTGCGCCGCCGCGTCGCCGACCTCTTGACCGCCAACGCCAAGGACATGGAAGCGGCGCGGGCGAAGGGGCTGAGCAGCGCCATGCTCGACCGCCTGGCGCTCGACCCGGCGCGCGTCGAGGCCATGGCCGAGGGCCTCGAGGCCATCGCCCGCTTCCCCGATCCGGTGGGGCGCGTGCTGGCCGAGTGGGAGCGGCCCAACGGCCTCAAGATCGCCCGCGTCTCGGTGCCGCTCGGAGTCATCGCGATCATCTACGAGAGCCGTCCCAACGTGACCTCGGACGCCGGCGGCCTGTGCCTGAAGTCGGGCAACGCGGCGATCCTGCGCGGCGGCTCGGAGAGCTTTCACTCCTCGGCCGCGATCCTGGAGTGCCTGCAGGCGGGGCTGCGCCAGGTCGGCCTGCCCGAGGCCGCGATCCAGCGCGTGCCGACCAGCGACCGGGCCGCGGTCGGCATCCTTTTGACCATGAACGACTTCGTCGACATCATCGTGCCGCGCGGCGGGCGCGGCCTGATCGAGCGGGTCCAGAACGAAAGCCGCATCCCGGTGATCGCGCACCTGGAAGGTCTGTGCCACACCTACGTCCACGCCGCCGCCGACCCCGAGATGGCGCGCCGGATCGTGCTCAACGCCAAGATGCGGCGCACCGGCGTCTGCGGCGCGACCGAGACCCTGCTCATCGACCGGGCCGTCGCGCAAGACCAGCTCGGGCCGATCCTGGACGACCTTGTCGCCGCCGGCTGCGAGATCCGCGGTGACGAGACCGTGTGCCGGCTCGAGCCGCGCGCCGTTCCCGCCACGCCCGAGGACTGGGACACCGAGTACCTGGACGCGATCCTCTCGGTCAAGGTCGTGGACGGCCTGGATTCGGCCATCGCGCACATCGAGCGTCACGGCTCGCACCACACCGAGGCCATCGTCACCGCCGATACGGCCGCGGCCGAAGCCTTCCTCGACCGCATCGATTCCGCCATCGTCCTGCACAACGCCTCGACCCAGTACGCCGACGGCGGCGAGTTCGGCATGGGCGCCGAGATCGGCATCTCGACGGGCCGGCTGCACGCCCGCGGGCCGGTCGGCGCCGAGCAGCTGACCACTTACAAGTACCTGGTCCGCGGCGCCGGACAGGTCCGGCCCTGACGGCGCCCCCGAAGTCCGCGCTGAAACCCCCGGGGAGACCGGGGCGGCACAGTCTGTCCCGCCTGCGCGCGGCGCTGGGCGGGCGGCTGCCGGCACCGGGCCAGCGCATCGGCCTGCTGGGGGGCTCGTTCAACCCGGCGCACCGCGGCCACCTGGAGATCAGCCGCGCCGCCCTCGGCCGCCTCGGGCTCGACCGGGTCTGGTGGCTGGTCTCGCCCCAGAACCCGCTCAAGGCCACGCGCGACATGGCGCCCCTGGAGCAACGCCTGGCCGGCGCCCGGGCGCTCGCGCGCGATCCGCGCATCCTGGCGCTGGCGCTCGAAAGCGCGCTCGGGACCGTCTACACCGCGGACACGGTGACGGCCTTGGTCGCGCGCTTGCCGCGCGCCCGCTTCGTCTGGCTGATGGGCGCCGACAACCTGATCCAGGTCTCGGACTGGAAGAACTGGGAAACAATTTTTCGTACCGTCGCCGTTGCGGTTTTCGACCGCCCTTCCTATTCTCTAGGGGCGCTCGCCGCCACGGCGGCGCGGCGCTTCGCCCGCCAGCGCCTGCCCGAGAGCGCGGCCAGGACCCTGGCGGAGCGGGCGCCGCCGGCCTGGGTGTTCGTCCATCAGCGGCTGAACTCCCAGTCCTCGACCGGCATACGGGCGGCGGGCCGCGGCCGGACCCGGGCGAAGCGCGATCCGGGCTGAAGGCAGGCACCGAAGAGTTAAGCAGGCACCGAAGAGTTAAGGAGAGGAAAAGCCATAGCAAGCCAAGCACGGGCCAAGAAGGCCATCAAACCGGTCCCGGCCAACGACCGGGACGCGCTCGCCGAGAGCCGGCGCATCCTGGCGCTGGTCCAGGCCTCCCTCGACGACGACAAGGCCGAGGACGTCGTCGCCATCGAACTCGCCGGCAAGTCCGACATCGCCGACTACATGGTGGTCGCCACCGGGCGCTCGCACCGCCAGGTCGGCGCCATGGCCGAGCATCTGCGCGAGAAGATGAAAGCCGCGGGCCTGAGCGGCGTGTCGGTCGAGGGCGCGGCGCGCGCCGACTGGATCCTGATCGACGGCGGCGATGTCATCGTGCACTTGTTCCGCCCCGAGGTGCGGGCGTTCTACGGCCTCGAGAAGATGTGGGGCGAGGAGCTGACGGCCGGCGCCGGCGCGGCGGCGCATTCGGGCGGCGCGGCCTGAGCGCAACCTGAACCGGCCGCCGGCGGGGCGCGGGCGGCGCTTGCGGGATCGACGCCGATGCACATGACGCTGATCGCGGTCGGACGCTCGAAATCCGGCCCGCTCCGGGAGATTTACGACCACTACGCCGGCCGCCTGGGCCACGGCCCCTTGGGCCCGCTCGCCCTCAAGGAGGTCGAGGAGCGCCGGCCCCTCTCGCCCGAGGAACTGAAGCGGCGCGAGGCCGAGCTGTTGCTCGGCGCGGCGCCCAAGGGCGCCCGCCTGGTCGCGCTCGACGAAGCGGGCAAGGTGATGACCAGCGCCGGCTTCGCGGGCCTCCTGGGCCGCTGGCGCGACGAGGGGGTTCGGGATATCGCGTTCCTCGTCGGCGGCGCCGAGGGGCTGGACGGTTCCGTCCCCGAGGCCGCGGCGCTCACCCTCTCCCTCGGCCCCATGACCTGGCCGCACTTGCTGGCCCGCGCGCTCCTGGCCGAGCAGCTCTACCGCGCCCAGTCCATCCTCACCGGGCACCCGTACCACCGGGAGTAGGGCGGCAAGGAGCGCGCGGAAACCAAAAACTGATAATTCAAGACCTGACCCCAAGCGCGCAGGCCCAGTATATCCGGGCCCCCGCGTCGGGTTCGACGGTTTACTCGTCGCCGCGCCGCATGCGGCCGATCTGGACTTCGCCCAGGGGCTCGGCGCGCTTGACCCGCAGGCTGTCGCGGAACTCGCGCGCGAAGTCGCGCTGCAGCCGGACGTTGACCGCCATGGCGAGGGTCATGGCCAGCGCCGCTCCCAGGCTGGCCAGCGCCATGTCCTTGTGGGCGTCCCAGACGTCGCCCTGGGTGCCCAGATAGGCCATCCCCAGGTCGCCGCCGACCCGCTCCGCCACCACCCACTCGAACAGCTCGAAGATCATCGAGGTCGACATGGTGACGTCGAGCGGCAGGAAATAGCCCCAGAAGCCGCGGGCGTCGACTACGCGCAGGAAGACCTCGCGAATCGGATAGGCGAGCAGCAGGCCGTAGGAAAAGTGCACCAAGCGGTCGAAATGGTTGCGCTCCCAACCCATCGCCTCATTCAGCGAGCCGCCGGTCAGCGCCCGGACCCAGTCGTCATAAGGCACCTCGGCGTAGGTGTAATGGGCGCCCAGGGTATGCAGGCAGAGGAACAGAAAGATCGTCGTGTAAGAAATCCCCGGCATCTGGCCGTGACCCGGGCCGATCTGGAGAAGGGCGGCGGCTGGATCGAGGTACTCCAAGTCCCCGAGGCCGTGGCCGCGCCGTAAAGCCGCGCCGATCACCGCCCCGAAACCCTTCCTTAACCAATACATCGGCTTATTCCCGAGCGCCGTTTGCCGGCCCTGAATCGGCCCGGACTCCGCGGCAAAAGTCCTGTCGGAACAGGGGCGAACGTCCTATATAGGGGCTCATGAATCAGCACAGCCGAGCGCGCCCCGTGGTGCTTTGCGTCCTGGACGGCTGGGGCCATCGGGAGAGCTGCAAGGACAACGCGATCTGCCTGGCCCGGACGCCGGTGCTCGACCGGCTCGCCGCCGACTGCCCGAACGCGCTCCTCGACGCCTCGGCGCGGGAGGTCGGCCTGCCGCCGAGCCAGATGGGCAACTCCGAGGTCGGTCACATGAACCTGGGCGCCGGGCGCGTCGTGACCCAGGACCTGCCGCGCATCGACGCGGCCATCGACAGCGGCGAACTCGCGGGCAAGGCCGCGCTCGCCAGGTTCATCGCGCGCCTCCGGGACTCGGGCGGCACGGCGCACGTCATGGGCCTCCTGTCGCCCGGCGGCGTGCACGCGCACCAGGCGCAGATCGCCGAGCTCGCCAAGATCGTCCAGGCGGCCGGCGTGCCGGTCGCGGTCCACGCCTTCCTGGACGGCCGCGACACGCCGCCCAAGAGCGCGCTCGAATATTTGCGCGCGTTCCAGGCCGCGGTGCCCGCGGCGGCCATGGTCCCCGGGATGCCCGCGGCGGCCATGGTCCCCGGGACGCCCGCGGCGGCCATGGTCACGGTGAGCGGCCGCTACACCGCCATGGACCGGGACCGGCGCTGGGAGCGCACCGCCGAGGCCTACGCGGCGCTGGTCGAGGCCAAGGGCCAACATGCGCCCGACCCGCTGGGCGCCGTCGAACAGAGCTACGCCGCCGGGGTCAGCGACGAGTTCGTGGCGCCGACCGCGATCGGCGATTACGCCGGGATGAAGGACGGCGACGGCGTGCTGATGGCGAACTTCCGGACCGACCGGGTGCGCCAGATCCTCTCGGCCCTGCTCGACCCGGATTTCGGCGGTTTCGAGCGCCCCCGCGTCGTCCGTTTCGCTGCCGCGCTCGGCATGGTCGAGTATTCGACCGAGCTCAACGGCCTGATCGAGGCGCTGTTCGAGCCGCTCGACCTGCCGCGGACTCTGGGCGAGGTGGTCGCCGAGGCCGGCCTCAGGCAGCTGCGCATCGCCGAGACCGAGAAGTACGCCCACGTGACCTTCTTCCTGAACGGCGGACGCGAGGCCGAGTTCCCCGGCGAGGAGCGCATCATGGTGCCCTCGCCTAAGGTCGCGACCTACGACCTCGAGCCGGAGATGTCGGCCTACGAGGTAACCGACAGGCTGGTCGCGGCCATCGAGAGCGGCCGCTTCGACCTCGTCGTGGTCAACTACGCCAACGGCGACATGGTCGGCCACACCGGCAAGCTCGACGCCGCCATCGCCGCGGTCGAGACGGTCGATACCTGCCTGGGCCGCCTGTCGGAGGCCGTGACCACGGCCGGCGGCGCGCTGCTGATCACCGCCGACCACGGCAACGCCGAGCAGATGGAGGACCCCGAGACCGGCCAGGCGCACACCGCGCACACCATGAACAAGGTCCCGGTCATCCTGGTCAACGCTCCGTCCGGGACCGGCGCGCTGGCCGATGGGCGGCTCGCCGACATCGCGCCCACACTGCTCGAGCTCATGGGCCTGGCCAAGCCGTCCGAGATGACCGGCCGAAGCCTGATCCGCCTGGCCGCGGAGGCGCGCCGGCCTGTGCCCGCCGCGCGGGCCGCCGCGGTGCGTTAGCCATGCCGGCAAGCCCTCGTCAGCATAACGGGTGCCTCGCCCGGATCGCCGCGGCGCCGGCCTTGGCGCTGCTGGCCATGGCGCTCGCCACTGGGCTCACCACTGGGCTCACCACTGGGCCGGCCGTGGCGCAGACGGCGCGGACCGAAGCGCTCGAGGCGGTGGAGCGCGCGCTCGAGGAGGACCGGGGCGCGGCCGAGTCGCTGGGCCGCGAGGCCGAAAAGCTCAAGCTGGAGATCCGGGCGCTGCGCGCCGATTCCATCGCCGCGGCACGCCAGGCACAGGAGCACGAGGCCCGCCTCTCCGACATCGAGACGCGGCTCGGCGAGCTGGAACGGGAGGAGGCGGTCAAGCTCGCCGATCTGCAAGAGCGGCGCATGCAGCTCACCGGTACGCTCGCCGCCCTGCAGCGCATCGCCCTGATGCCGGCCGATGCGCTCATTGTCGCGCCCGGCTCGATGGTCCAGACCGTACGCAGCGCCATGCTGCTGCGCGTGGCGATCCCCGCCATCGAGAGCCGCGCCGCGGTCTTGCGCCGAGAACTGGACGAGCTCGCCAAGCTGCGTCGGCGGATCGCCGTGCAGCGCGGCGAAGAGGCGACGACCTCGGAGGCGCTGGTGGCCGAGCGCGCGCACATCGCCGCGCTCATCCGGCGCAAGAGCGCGGCCCGGGCCGCGACCACCGCCGAGCAGCGGGCGGCGCAGGAGCGCGCCCGGCGCCTGGCCGCCGAGGCCAAGGACCTGAGGGATCTCCTGGCCAGGATCGAGCGCGAGGCTCGGAAGCGCGCGGAACGCGAGGCCCGGGAGCTGGCCGAGCGCCAAGCCCGTGAAAAGGCCGAGCAAGCGGCCCAGGAGCTGGCCGAGCGCCAAGCCCGCGAAAAGGCCGAGCAAGCGGCCCGGGAGCTGGGCGAGCGGCAAGCCCGCGAAATGGCCGAGCAGGAGGCCCGGGAGCTGGCCGAGCGCCAGGCCCGCGAGGCGGCAGATCGGGCACCCGCGGAGGCGACGCGCCTGGCGCTGGCCCGGCCGGACCATATCCGGCCGTTTCCGGATGCCCAGGCCAGCCTGCGCATTCCCGCGCGCGGCCGGGTGGTGCTCCGCTACGGCCAGTCACGCGCCGACCAGGGCGCGTCCAAGGGAATCAGCATCCGGGCGCGGGGCGGCGCCCAGGTGGTGGCGCCCTACGACGGCCAAGTGGTCTACGCGGGACCGTTCCGCCGTTACGGGCAAATCTTGATCATCGAGCACGGTGGGAGATATCATACCCTGCTCGCCGGTCTCGACCGGATCCATGCGGTGGTCGGGCAGTGGTTGCTCGCCGGCGAGCCGGTGGGAGTCCTGGGCTCACCACAAAGCGGACATCCGGAATTGTACTTCGAACTTCGACGTGCCGGCCAACCGATCAATCCGCTTCCCTGGCTGGCGACAACTGGCGATAAGGTGCGAGGCTGATGCGCAAATTGCAGTTCGCGGCCGTCATGGCCGTCCTGGTTATATTTCCTCCGCAAGGGCTTCGGGCCCAGGAGAACCGATCCGAGACCTATCGGCAGTTGAAGCTGTTCGGCGATGTTTTCGAACGCGTCCGGGCCGATTACGTCGAGGAGGTCACCGACCAGAAGATGATCGAGGCAGCCATTCAAGGCATGCTATCCGCCCTCGACCCCCATTCCAGCTACTTGAACGCCAACTCCTTCCGCGATATGCGCGTGCAGACCAAGGGCGAGTTCGGCGGCCTCGGGATCGAGGTCACCATGGAGAACGGCCTGGTCAAGGTGGTCTCGCCGATCGACGACACCCCGGCCTACCGCGCCGGCATCGAGGCGGGCGACCTGATCACGCACCTGGATTCGGAACCGGTCATGGGCCTGACCCTCAACGATGCGGTCGAGAAGATGCGCGGACCGATCAAATCCGATATCAAGCTGACCATCCGGCGCCCGGGCCGCGAGCCCTTCGACGTGACCATTACGCGCGCCGTCATCAAGATCACCTCGGTGCGCAGCCGCACCGAGGGCAATATCGCCTATTTGCGGATCACGACCTTCAACGAGCAAACCTCGCCGGGGCTGGAAGCCGCGATCAAGGAACGCAAGGAGGATATCGGGGAGGGCCTGATCGGCTACGTGCTCGACCTGCGGAACAACCCGGGCGGCCTGCTCGATCAGGCCATCGAGGTTTCGGACGCTTTCCTGGAACAGGGCGAGATCGTCTCGACGCGCGGTCGCGACCCGGACGACGCCCAGCGTTACAACGCGCGCCCCGGCGACCTCGCCGAGGGCCTGCCGGTCGTGGTGCTGATCAACGGCGGCTCGGCCTCGGCCTCGGAGATCGTGGCCGGCGCCCTGCAGGACCATCGGCGCGCGATCGTGCTGGGCACCACTTCCTTCGGCAAGGGCTCGGTGCAGACCATCATCCCCTTAAGCGGCAGCGGCGCCATGCGGCTCACCACGGCGCGCTATTACACGCCCTCGGGGCGTTCGATCCAGGGCACCGGCATCGACCCGGACATCGTCGTCGAACAGGTCCGCATCGAGAAGGTCGAAACCGGCCCCCAGAGGCGCGAGGCGGACCTGCGCGGCGCGCTCGACAACGGCAACGGCAATGGCGCGCCCGAGGCCGAGAAGAAGGAACCCGCAAAACCGGCGACCGAGCGGCAGGACTTCCAGCTCTCCCGGGCGCTCGACCTGTTGCGGGGTCTGGCGTTCTTCAACGAGCGCGCCATCAACTGATACCAAGGAGCGCTGATAATGACCCATAGAGATCGGGCAGGCGATCCGTCGGGCCAACGGGCGGGTAGGAGGGAAGCCGCGGGCGATGCGGGGCATCGTCAAGGCTTTCCGACGCCCTCCGGCGGTTCGCCTGCCCGACCGGAACGGCGGTTTCCCAAGGCTTTCGGACGGCGTCCCGCAGGGCTTGCGATGCCTTGCATCGCCGCGCCACGCGCTCCTGGCCGAAAACCTTGGGAAACCGTCTCTATGGGTCATTATCAGCGCTCCTTGGTATAAGTGCCCACGATCTGGAGTCCAACCCTCGTGACAGTTTCCCCCACCGTGCCGTTCGAAGACGCCGACAGCGCCAAGCTGGCCGATGAGATCGAGGCCCTGGGCCAGCGCCTGCACGCCGTTCGCGAAAGCATCGGCCGGGTCATTTTCGGCCAACGGCGGGTGGTCGATCAAACCCTTATCACATTGCTCGCCGGCGGCCACGCCCTGGTGATCGGCGTGCCCGGGTTGGCCAAGACGCTCCTGGTCGAGACCCTGGGCACCGTATTCGGGCTCGATGACAAGCGCGTGCAATGCACGCCCGACCTCATGCCGGCGGATATCCTGGGCTCCGAGGTGCTGGAGGAGAGCGACACCGGCCGGCGTTCGTTCCGCTTCATTGCCGGTCCGGTCTTCTGTCAGTTGCTGATGGCCGACGAGATCAACCGGGCCAGCCCGCGCACCCAATCCGCTCTGCTCCAGGCGATGCAGGAGCACCGGGTCACGGTGGCCGGCCAGACCTACGACCTGCCGCGCCCGTTCCACGTGCTGGCGACCCAGAACCCGCTCGAGCTGGAGGGCACCTACCCCCTGCCCGAGGCGCAGCTCGACCGCTTCCTGATGGAGATCGACATCGGCTACCCGGACTTGGCGGCCGAGCGCCATATGCTGATCGCGACCACGGGCGCGGAACAGGCGGAGGCGGTACCGGTGATGACCCCGGACGAGATGATCGCCGCCCAGCGCCTGGTGCGCCGGGTGCCGGTCGGCGAGAGCGTGGTCGAGACCATCCTCTCCCTGGTGCGCATGGGCCGGCCCGAGGACAGCGATCTGGCCGAGGTCCGCAGCCAAGTGTCCTGGGGGCCCGGGCCACGGGCCAGCCAGTCGCTCATGCTCGCGATCCGCGCCCGGGCGCTGCTCGACGGGCGCCTGGCGCCTTCGGTCGACGACGTGCTCGCCTTGGCGGGACCGGTGCTGCGTCACCGCATGGCTCTCAACTTCGCGGCGCGCGCCGAGGGCGTCACCGTCGACGATGTCATCGACCGGCTGTGCGAACCCTTCGCGTAATACCAAGGAGCGCCGGCCTTTGAAACCCATGGCGGCTTGCAAATCATGGCCGTAAGCGCCCTCTCCCTGTGGCAGCGCGCCGAACAGCTGGCGGCGACGCTGCCGCCCTTGATGGTCGCCGCCGAGCGGGTCGCCGCGACGGTCGCCCAGGGCGTGCACGGCCGCCGCCGGGTCGGCCAGGGCGAGACCTTCTGGCAGTTCCGCGGCTACCATTTCGGCGACCAGCCGCAATCGATCGACTGGCGCCAGTCGGCCAAATCGGACCGGGTCTACGTGCGCCAGATGGAGTGGGAAGCGGCGCAGTCGGTCTGGATTTGGTGCGACACCTCGGCTTCGATGAACTGGCGCTCGTCGACCGACCATCCGGACAAGCGCGAGCGCGCCGAACTTCTGGCGCTGGCGCTGACCGCCTTGCTGGTGCGCGGCGGCGAGCGCGTCACGCTCCTGGGCTCCGGCGTGCGCCCGTTGAGCGGCCGCTCGGCGCTCGGCCGCCTGGCCACATTGATCGAGCAGAGCCGCCATTCGGGCGCCGATCTGCCGCCGGTCCTGCCGCTGCCGCGCGATGCGCAGACGGTGCTCATCGGCGACTTCCTGACCCCGCTCGAGGCGGTCGAGGCGGTCGTGCGCGGCTACGTCGAGGACGGCGTCAAGGGGTACATCCTGCAGGTGCTCGATATCGCCGAGGAGACGCTGCCCTACGACGGACGGGTCCGTTTCGAGGGCCTGGAGGGCGAGGACCCCTGGCTGCTGTCGCGCGTCGAATCGGTGCGCCGGGATTACGTGGCGCGGCTTGAGGCGCAGCGCGCCGGGCTGCGCGCGATCGCGCGCGGAGCGGGCTGGACTTTCGCCACGCACCGGACCAACCAGCCGCCGCAGTCGGCGCTGCTCGCCCTCTACGCGGCGCTCACCCAGGCGCCGGGGCGCGGGTACAGGTAGGGGGCGGCGCGCGATGCTGAGCCTCGGACCGCTCGCTTTCGCCCAGCCGTGGATCCTGCTGGCGCTCGCCGGCATGCCGCTTCTTTGGCTGCTGCTCAGGGTCACGCCGCCGGCGCCGCGCACGCTCAGATTTCCCGCCGTGCGCCTGCTCTTCGGCCTGAGACCGCCGGAGGAGACGCCGGCGCGCACGCCGCTCTGGCTGATCCTCCTGCGCATGGCGATTGCGGCGCTGGTCATCGTGGCGCTGGCGCGGCCGCTGTTGAATCCGGCCACGCAGTTGAGCGGCAGCGGCCCGCTTCTGCTGGTAATCGACGACGGCTGGGCCGCGGCGCGTCATTGGCAGGCGCGGCAGGCGGCATTGGAGGGTCTGCTCGATCAAGCCGAGCGCGAAGCGCGCGCGGTGGTCATCCTCACCACCACGCCCGATGCCCTGGAGCGTCCGCCCGCCTCCTCGGGCCTGTTGTCGGCGGCGGAGGCGCGGCGTCTGACGCAGGCGCTGAAGCCCAAGCCCTGGCCGGTCGATCGGGCCGGGGCCATGGCCGCGGTCGAGGGCCTAGATCTGCCGGGTTCCGCGCATGTCGTCTGGCTGTCGGACGGGCTCGACGACGGCCGGGCGATGGCATTCGCCGAGCGGCTGCGACGCTTCGGCCGGCTCGACCTCCTGCGCGACGGGGATGCCGGGCTCGCCCGCCTGGTCCTGCCGCCCGAGAGCGAGGGCCTCGCGCTCGTCGTGCGCCTGCGCCGGGCCGTGAGCGCCGGACAGGACGTCGCCACCGTGGTCGCGAGCGCCGAGGACGGGTCCCTGGTCACGCGCATCGAGGTCGCCTTCGCCGACGGGCGGACGCAGGCCGAGGCGCGGGTCGAGCTGCCGATCGAGATGCGCAATCGGATCACGCGTCTGACCATCGAGGGCGAGAACACGGCCGGGGCCGTCCTGTTGCTCGACGAACGCTGGCGGCGGCGTCCGGTGGGTCTGGTTTCGAGCGGTCCGCTCGAGAACCTCCAGCCGTTATTGAGCGAGATCTACTACCTGGAGCGCGCGCTCGAGCCCTACACCGAGCTACGCCGCGGCGCGGTCGCCGAGCTCTTGCAACGGGATCTGGCCGTCCTGGTTCTGCCCGATACCGGCGTGCTCCTCGACGACGACCGCAAGCTGCTCGAGAACTGGGTCGAGCGCGGCGGCCTGCTCCTGCGTTTCGCAGGTCCGCGCTTGGCCGAAGGCAGCGCGGCGCGCCGGCCGGGGGACCCGGACCCGCTGCTGCCGGTGCGCCTGCGCGGCGGCGACCGCAGCTTGAGCGGGGCGCTCACCTGGAACAAGCCGGCGCGCCTGGCGCCCTTCGACAGCGCGAGCCCCTTCGCCGGCCTCCCGGTTCCCGAGGACGTGCTGATCCGCCGCCAGGTCCTGGCTGAGCCCACGCTCGATCTCGGCGAGCGGACCTGGGCGCGGCTCACCGATGGCACGCCGCTGGTCACCGCGGCGCGGCGTGGCGAGGGCCGGGTGGTCCTGGTCCACACCACGGCCAATACCGACTGGTCGAACCTGCCGCTCTCGGGCCTCTTCGTCGAAGTCTTGCGCCGGGTGGTCGCGATCAGCCAGGGGGTGCGCGCCGGCGGCCTCGCGGACCGCGCCCTGCCGCCCATCGAAACGCTCGACGGCTTCGGCCTGCTCGGCGCGCCGGCCGCGACCACGCTGGCGCTGACCCGCGAGGTCCTGGAGGAGGGCCGGATCGGACCGCGCCATCCGCCCGGCTACTACGGCGCCGAAGGGCTGCGCCGGGCGCACAACCTGGTTGCCGCCGATCCACCGCTCAAGGCCATCGGCGCGCTGCCCGCGGGCGTCGAGGTCGGGTTTTACGCGCGCGAGCGGGAAACCGACTTGAAGCCTTGGCTGCTCGCCGCGGCGCTCGTGCTTACGCTCGCCGACCTCATGATCGCGCTGGCGTTGCGCGGGCTGCTGGCCCGGGCCGCGCGGGTCGGCGCCGCCGCGGCGCTGATCGCCGCGCTCGTGCCCTGGGACCCGGCGCTCGGGCAGACCGGCGCCCAGACCACCGGCGCCCAGACCACCGCCCCCCAGACCACCGCCACCCAGACTGCCACCGATGACGCGCGCGCCCTGCAGGCCACCCTGCAGACCCGCCTGGCCTACGTGGAGACCGGCGTGCCCGCGGTCGACGAGGTCAGCCGGGCCGGCCTGCGCGGGCTTAGCCGGGTGCTGCGGCTGCGCACCTCGATCGAGGCGGCGGCACCGCTCGCCGTCGATCTGGAGCGCGACGAGCTCGCCTTCTTCCCCCTGCTCTACTGGCCGATCACGCCCGAGCAACGGTCCTTGAGCGATTTCGCGGTGCGCAAGCTCAACGCCTTCATGAAGAGCGGCGGGACCATCCTGTTCGACCTGCGCGAGGCCGGCGGCGGCGCTCAAATCATGGGCCGGACGAGCCCCGCCACCGAGGCGCTGCGGCGGCTGACGCGCGGCCTCGACATCCCGCCTCTGGCGCCCGCGCCGCCCGACCACGTGATCACCAAGTCGTTCTACCTGATGCAGGAGTTTCCGGGGCGCTTCTCGGGCGGCATGCTATGGGTCGAGGCGACCGAGGCGCGGGTCAACGACGGCGTCACCCCGGTGCTGGTCGGCAGCAACGACTGGGCCGCCGCCTGGGCGATCGACGACTCCGGCCGGCCGATGTTCCCCGTGGTGCCCGGCGGCGAGCGCCAGCGGGAGCTCGCCTATCGCTTCGGGGTCAATCTGACCATGTACGCCATGACCGGCAACTATAAGGCCGATCAGGTCCACATCCCCTTCATCCTCGAGCGGCTCGGACAATGACCGGGGCCATTTCGATCGCCTGGGCGCCGTTCTTCCCCTGGCCCGTGGTCGGCGCGCTCGGCGCGGCCGCGCTCGCGGTGCTCGCGCTCGCCCTGTGGCGGCGCGCGCGCGGGGTCTGGTGGCGGGCGCTGGCACTGGGCGCGCTGGTGCTGGCGCTG
>JACZWN010000083.1 GCA_022572105.1 Pseudomonadota bacterium
GTGTCTCGATTGGCTTGGGAGTGGATAAAAAGTATGGTCTCCCCGACCTTTGCGGTTAATGCGCCGGGGCCTGTCAAGGCGCCGGCTTTCCCGTTGAATACGACGTGGCTCGGGATCAGGCGGCGCATGAGCTCCATCGTGTCGGCGAACGAGTCCCCCAGACTTTCATAAGTCTTGAACTGACCGTCCTCGTCCATCGGGACATAGAAATCTTGCTCGCCCACGTAGTAGGCTCGGTCGTAGCGGATGGGGTTTCCGTCTCGGTCCTTCAGCCCGCCGCGCGGTAGCACCATGACGGCGCCGTTCATACCGGAGACCACATGCCAAGGAATCATCGAACCACCGGGAGCGCAGTGGTAAACAAAAACGCCGGCCTTGGTGGCCTTCCAGCGTAGAACAACCTCCTCTCCAGGCTGAACAAGGGTGAGCGCAGCCCCGCCAAGCGCGCCGGTGGCGGCGTGGAAATCAATGTTGTGCTCCAATGAGTTGGTCTCAGGATTGACCAAAGTCAGCTCGACATAGTCGCCCTCGTGGACGACAATGAGTGGTCCGGGTATTGAGCCATTGAAGGTCATCGCTTGGACGACGGTCCCGTCTTCGTCGATCACCATTGGCCTTTCTTCGATAACCAAACGAACTTCGACGATTTTTGGATTCCCTGTCGCAACTTGTTCGTGGTTGGGCACGAACGGCGGGGGAACAAGTTTTTGGACGACGCGCTCCAGGTTTTCGATTTCCCCGGCCTGAACTTGGCTTGCCAAGATGGAAAAAAGGGCTATTGCGCCTAGGTATTTAGCGACACGTGACATGTTTCCGTTACTCCTTCGAATTTTCCCCGATGTTCTGCCTGCGTCAGGCGTTTCCCGGCCCGATAAAGGCCTTTGCGATCGGTTCCTGCCAATCAGATTCGAACCGCGAGCTCGTGACTGACCCAGTTTCTAGGGTCATCGATTGCGGTCACGCATTGATTTGCATCAATTTGCGATTAATTCTTACGTGTTCGACAGTTACCTGCGAGGCGGGCCGCATGGCGATATTCGACGTGAAGACGACGGGACAGGTGAGGGAGCCGATCGCGCGCGGGGCGCCCCTGCGCGCGCCCTGCGGCGCCTGCACGGTGCGCCACCTCACGCTCTGCGCCGCCTTGGAGCCGCACGAGCTGGCCGAGATATCGGCCATCGTCTCGTCCGTGGAGCTGGCGCGCGGCGATCCCCTGTTCGACGAGGGCGAGCCGGCCCAGCACCTCTTCAACGTGACCTCGGGCGCGGTAAAGGTCTACAAGCTCCTGGCCGACGGCCGGCGCCAGATGACCGGCTTCCTGTTTCCCGGAGATTTCCTGGGTCTGGCCAACGAGGAAACCTATGCCTACAGCGCCGAGGCGGTGACCCATACCGTGCTGTGCCGCTTCCCGCGCCGCAAGCTGGAACGGCTTCTCGAGCGCTATCCCAAGATGGAGCACCGTCTGCTCGGCATGGTCAGCCACGAACTCGCCGTGGCCCAGGAGCAGATGCTGCTGCTCGGCCGCAAGACGGCGCGCGAGAAGATCGCATCCTTCCTGCTCATGCTGTCGCGCCGCTCGGTCCAGCGCGGCCAGAACGGCAATCCCGTGGTCGTGCCCATGAGCCGCAACGACATCGGCGATTATCTCGGCCTGACCACCGAGACGGTGAGCCGTACCTTCACCCAGCTCAAGCAAGGCGGCAGCATCTCTCTCCTACCCGGCGGCAAGGTCGAGATGGCCGACCGCGCGCGGCTCGAGGACATCGCCGAAGGACTCTAGAGCATCTTCCGACCTTACGGGGTCATTTGACCGGGATTATTTTGTCCCTTGGTTAGGAGCGCTTCGACATGCGATGCGGGGCATCGGATGAGAAGCGCGACGCGGCCAGGGGACAAAAGAACCCGGCCTTCGGTGGGCCAGAGCGGCTCATCGGCTGCGTTCCGGTGCTTGCCCGATGAACCACATCGCGCCGCGCGCCGCGCCTTGCCGAATGAGCCGCTCTGACCCATCAAATGACCCCGTAAGGTCGGAAGATGCTCTAGCGGTCGCGGGCCTCCCGGTTTTCGCACCCCAGCGCTCCTTGGTATTAGCCCAGGCGCGCGCCGCCGACAACGCCGGCTCCGCAAAGCGCGCCCGCCGAGGCTTCGCGGGCGTCCGCCGCGGCCACGGTCCGGGGGGCCCGCCGGTCCGGTCACGAGCGGCCCCGCCCCGATCTTGTGGATAATCTGTGGATGAATTGTGCGTAAAGCGCGTTCTTATCCACAAGAATTTGCGTGCCGCGCGAATTTTATGATTGCGGCTGACGGGGCGTCGGTTAGTCTTGAGTTGCGCGTTCTAATCCTTCGGGGTCGTGAGCGCGTGAGCCGGAAAGCCCTTATCAGGCGGAACGGTTCGCTGGGTCGCAAAGCCTTCGGGCCGAGCGGTTCTTACGAGCCCGGAACCCTGAGGCCGGACGGAATATTGGATCGCAAAACCTTCGGGTCGCGCAGTTCGATTGAACGAAACGCTTAAAGGCCGACTGGTTCGAGAGGCGTCAGGAGTGTTCTTCGGAACACGTTGTGTTGGGCCCCGCGTCCGCGCACCTGGCGCCTCTCTTAATGCCCGGACGACTCTCGAGGCCCGGACGATGTCCGCGCCTCGGCACTTCGCCGCGGCTTTTCCCAACAGGCGCCCGATCGGCCCGCCCGACTCCGCGTCCACCCGGACGGCGCGCCGGGCGATCCGGCGTCAAGGAACGCCAAAAACCGAGGGCCCGGCGCGTTCGTTTCGCGCCAGGCCCTCGGCCGTCAGGAGTTAGATTGGACCCGCGTCCATTGCACCTGTAGCCGCTCTATTACCAGGCGATGATTCCGCGCGTCAACTAAATTTTGTGGTCTTCGTTAACAAATCCTCAACATGTTGTGGGCTGCGGGCTGCGCGCGTGCCGAGCCCGGGGGCTCGGGCATTGGATTGAGGGCCTTTTCAGTCGCGGCGGAACCGGCGCGATTCCGCGGTTCCACGTAGATGGAGCTGGCTCTAGCGGACGTAAACGTGGACCTCGTTGACCTGCGCGCTCGCGCTGCTGGTCGCCGACAGCGTGATGCGGTCGGCCGGCAGGCCCATGTTGGTCAGCGCGCGCAGCACGTTCTCGGCGTTGCGCCGCGACTTGGTGGTCGCCAGCGAGATCTGCGCCGCGGAGCCGATGTTGGGCGCCACCGCGACCAGGTCGAAGGCCGCGTTCGGCCTGCGCTCGAGCGCGCGGCTGACCACGGTAAAGAGCGCCTGCTCGTACTCCACGTTGGGCTGGTTGAAGCGGATGACCACCAGCGGCTGGCGTTGACCGACGAGCGCCGCCGCCCCGCCCACCGGCGCCGGCGCCGGGATGCCATAGGCCCGGCTGGCCAGGCTGCCGCCGATGTACTCGCCGTTGTCGATGGCGATCTGCATGGCGGTCAGGTTCGAGCGCTCGGTCGTGAAGTAGTTCTGGGCGCGCGCGATGTCCTCGGTCAGCTCGTTGAGCAGGCGGTCGACGACCACGACGGTCTTGTTGACCTCGTCCTCCAGGATCGCGAGTTGGCGGTGATCCTCCTCGATCGCGCCGCGCAGCTCGAAGGTGGCCCGGGTCGACTCCAGCAGAAAGGCGGCGAGCGCCGAGCTCGAGGCCGCCTCGTTGGCCAGGGTGTTCAGGCTGGCGATGCTCTCGCCGACCTTGTTGAGCTCGACCTGCGCTTGGTTCCACTGCGCCACCAACTCCGGATTGCCGGGCGTCGTGCCGACCTGGAGGCGCGAGTTCATGGCGCCGACCAGGCCGTGGTAAGCGCCGGCGCTTTCCCGCGCCGCGCCGCGATGCGCCTGGAGCTGGTCGTTGTGCACGCTCATGCGCGATTGCAGGCGCCCGAGATCGTCGCGCAGCTCGTCGATCTTCTGGCCGACGTGGGTGCCGCTCGGGGTGCCCGCGGTGACCCCGGGGGTCTCGAAGCTGGTGGTGCCGAACCCCGGCGGCGCGGCGCGCGGCGCGAGCGGTTGCGGCTGGACCTGAACCACCTGGGGCTGGGCCGGGGCCTGGGCCTGCTGGCCGGCCGGATCCTCGCCGGTCAGCGAGGGCAGCAGAGCCTCGTCGGCAAACGCGCAGCCGGTCAAGAATAACGCGCCGCCGAAGACAGTGACCGCCCGGCAAAATAGAGAGATGTCTCTTCTATTCATCGAATAACCCGCCGATTAATTCAGCATGCGCGCCGCTTTCGTTTACGAAAGCATTGGTTGTCCGCGATCCCCCGCCACTCGGCGCCGATAGTAAAGGATGGATTCTGGCCGGACAAGTCAGAATTCCGCTCGCCGAAATCGGTGGAATCCACGCGACTCCAAGGCCTTGGCGGGCCTTGCGGAGCGCCTCCGCTTCGCGGTAATGTCCGCGCCGCCTTGGCGTCGGGCGGCCGGCACCCCAGCTTGATTCGAGACGCCGAGCGTTGACGCGCCCGTAGCTCAATTGGATAGAGCGTCTGGCTACGGACCAGGAGGTTGGGAGTTCGAGTCTCTCCGGGCGCGCCAAGATTTTGCGGGCTTGGGCGAAAACCGCCTCGCCCGTCGAAGCCTTTTAGGAATCAGCCGAAGCAGCGGAATGGGCGTTTTGCCCGCCATCGGGTGCGCTCCTTGGTATAATACAAGGAACGCGTCCTCCCAAGGCTCTGGAACCCACCCCAAGGCTCAGGGACCCATCCGAGTATGGTAGGTCCGGCGCGGATCGGGGTGGATTTGGTTAAATCGCAACCGGGTCGGGTCATCCGAAAACGCATGGCTGGGATGACGTTTGCGAAGTTGTCCCTGGTGCCAAGCCGGAGCACATAGGCGCTCAGAAGACGGGAACACCGGGCTTTGCGCCCGAAATTGGAGAAACCGGCCATGACGCGCTACCTTTTCCTCAAGTTTGACCGCATCGGCCACGTGTCCGCGCCGCGCCGCCGCGTCGCCAACTCCGGGTTCGACATCAAGATGCTGTTGCTGCTCGGCACCCGATACGTTTGACGGGAGTTACGTTTGGCGGGGTGGGAGCCGACTCGAAGGCAATCCACCCCGCCGGCGCTCGACGCCGCACGGCTAGAGCAGGTTCTCGAAGTTGAAGAAGGCCTTGCGCCAGCGGGTCACGGTCACGCTCTCGAACAGGCCGGCCTTGGCGAAGGGGTCCTCGGCGATGAAGGCCTCGGCGGCCGCGCGATCGTCGGTGTCGATGATCAGCACGCCGCCGTGGCCGCCGGTCCCGTCGTCGTCGATGAGCGCGCCGGCGGCCAGCAGGATGTCCTTCTTGGCGTCGAGCCAGGCGACGTGCTCGGCGCGCTTCTCGGCGCGCAGGTGGCCGCGGTCGGGCTTGTCTCTGGTCAGTATGGCGTAAGGCATGGGGCCTCCCCTTTTCGGTTTGCGCTAAGGTTTAGGATCGCTCGGGATTTAGCGTGAGCCGCGCGAACCGCGCGCTCGAAATCGTATTCCGCTTTCGCACCCGCGCCTTCGCGCCCCCCCCTCACATCACCGCGCCGATCTGCCAGGGGACGAACTCGTCGTCGCCGAAGCCGAGCGCCTCGCTCTTGGTCTTAGCGCCCGAGGCGACCTCGAGGATGCGCTCGAAGATGCGCGCGCCGAGATCGGCGACCGTCACGCCCTCATCGAGCACCACGCCGCAGTTGATGTCCATGTCCTCGTCCATGCGCCGGTACATGGCGCTGTTGGTGGCCAGCTTCAGGCTCGGCACCGGCTTGCAGCCATAGACCGAGCCGCGCCCGGTGGTGAAGCAGATCATGTTGGCGCCGCTCGCCACCTGGCCGGTGAGTGCGCAGGGGTCGAAGCCGGGCCCGTCCGGAATGTGGTCCAGGGCGCTCACGCCCTCGGCCGGAACTTGCGTGCCCGGCAGGATGTCGGCGCGCGCCACCACCACGTTGTCGGCGGCGTGCAGGCGGATGGTGAGCGTGGTGGCCTCGGTCATGGTCGGTCTCTTCCCAGTGGGTTTCCTGCTTGGATTTGCGCGCGAGTATGGGGCGACGGCGGCCGGTCGTCCATGGGGGAAGTGCCGCGGGGGCTCTTGTCCACTCCACCCCGATCGGGTCCAATCGGCGCGGCTCGAACCAAGGGAGGCGCGGGATGGCGCTCGCGGACTACAAGACCGCGCTGGTGACCGGCGCCTCCAGCGGCATCGGCGCGGCGGTCGTGACCGCGCTGAGCGCGCGGGGGCTCACCGTCACCGCCGCGGCGCGGCGCGAGGAGCGGCTCGAGGCGCTGGCCGAGGAGACCGGCTGCGTGCCCGTGGTGCTCGACTTGCGCGATACCAAGGCGCTCTACGACGCCCTCGGCGGGCTCGAGGTCGACATCCTGGTCAACAACGCCGGCCTGGGGCGCGGCTTCGAGGCGCTGTTCACCGTCAGCCCGGAGGACATCAGCGCCACGCTGGAGACCAACGTGCTGGCCGCGGTCCACGTGGTGCGCGCGACCCTGCCGGGCATGGTCGAGCGCAAGCGCGGGCACATCGTCAACATCGGCTCGATCGCCGGGCTGTACCCGATCAAGTCCTCGCTCTACGGCGCCAGCAAGGGCGCGGTGCACCTGCTCAGCCAGAACCTGCGGGTCGAGCTCCAGGGCAGCGGCGTGCGCGTGACCGAGATCTGCCCGGGCCGGGTCGAGACCGAGTTCTTCGAGATCGCGGTCGGCGAAGAGGCGGCGAAAAAGGCTTACGAGGGCTTCGAGGTCCTGGTACCGGACGATGTCGCGGACGCGATCCTCTACGCCCTCGATGCGCCCTGGCGGGTCAACATCGGGCGCATCGAACTGACCCCCACCGAGCAACACGTCGGCGGCGTGACGATTGCGCCGGTGGAGAAAGGCTAGCCTGCGTCGAGGTAGGCGTTGCGGAACCGGAGCCGGCAGGCGGCGGGGTCGAGGTCGCGCTTGTAGGCGGCCGGCGGGCCGGCCTTGACCCGGACCAGCAGGAAGCGCGGCGCCGGCGCCTCGGCCAGGAATGTCGCCGCCGCCGCGATCTCCCCGGGGCGGCCGATGGCTATGACCGAGGCCAGCCCGGCGCCCTCGGCGATGCGGGCGAGATCGGTCCGGTGCGAGGTATGGCTCAACTGTCCGCCGGTCTCGCCGTGGCGGCCGTTGTCGATGCAGACGATGGAGAGGTTGTCCGGCGCCTGGGTCGCGACCGTGGCCAGCGCGCCCAGGTCCATCAAGAGCTCGCCGTCGCCGGTGATCACCGCCACCTGGGACCCGGGCGCCGAGAGCGCCATGCCGAGCCCCAGCGGCACCGCGGCGCCCATGGTCCCGGCCATGGTGAACAGCCGGTCGCCGTCGCCGGTCAGCGCGGCGGCGTCGCGCGAGGCGCCGGCCAGGCCGCTCACCATGAGGGTGTCCCCGGGCGCCGGGAACAGCGCCGGCAGCAGCTCGCGACGGTCGATTTCGGCGTCGGTCATGGTTGCGCGCCCTTTCGGTCTAGCGCTCACTTCGTTCGCGTCGCCCCGGGGCGCTTCCGCGTCGGCGGAAACCACATCAAAACGCCTTGGCGCCGAGGAACTTCTGGGACAGCACCAGCGCGGCCCCCTTTCCGGCGCGGAACGCGGCCGCGAGCGCGGCGGTGGTGGCGGGTTCCAGGTCCTCCGGCCGCTCGACCCGGAAGCTCAGCACCCCCATGGCCGCCAGGATCGGCTCGACCGCCTGGCCCATGGGGTATTGCCAGGGGTTCTGCTCGCCGTAGTCGCCGCGCATGGAGACGATCAGCAGCACCGGAAAGCCGCCGCCCTTGACCAGCGACAGGAAGTTCGGGCAGTTGCCGAGCCCGGAGGACTGCATGCACAGGACCGCGCGCCCGCCCACCAGATCGGCGCCGGCGCAGATCGCCACCCCTTCCTGCTCCGAGGCCAGGAGCACCGGGCGCGCCTCGTTGTGGGCCTCGGCGAGCTCGATCAGGCGCGCGTTGCCCGCGTCGGGCACATAGGCGAACAGCCGCACCCCGGCCTCGATCAGGTGGTCGAAGAGCCGGGCGGACCAGGTGTCCTTGTCGGTGTCGGTCATCGGGGCTGCGTGGCCGTGCGGTTGGCGGTGGTTTCGCGGGGGGTGGGTTCCACAGGCAGCCTAGAGCCTATTCGCGCCGCGCGAAACCGGCCCATGGTGGCGCCGCTGAATAGCCGTACTTTGCCAGCGGATGACAGGGACGACGAATTGCCTCACGATCCATCCGTGTCGTTCGATCCTACGATTAAGGAGCCCCCATGATACTTGGCATCGAAAAAGTAGACCATGTTGGAATTCGGGTCAGCGACAAGGCCCTGTCCATCGAATTCTACGAAGGACTGGGGTTCGAAACGCTTGTAGATATAGGCTTCGAGCAAGGCCACCCGATCATCATGCAACACCCTTCCGGCGTGGTGCTCAATCTACTGGGACCCAGCAACACCTCGAAGAAACAAAATATCCTCATGGATGTCGATGAAAAATATCCGGGCATCACCCATGTCTCTTTCAAAGTGGCATCCATGGACGAGGCCAAGCGCTTTTTACAGGAACGCCGTATTTCACTCTCCGGCGAGTTCACCTTCAAGGGCATGCACGCCGTCTTCATCCGCGACCCCGACCGAAACGTCATCGAGCTGGATGCCTATGAAGGTGACGAGCCGGCCACGCGAACCGGAGATGCGTCTGACTTCGAGGGATACAAAGAGCATCCGTAGAGGCGCCGGCAAATGTGTTAGGCTCATCCCATGACAGCGGAATCGGACTGGGATGCGCTGCGGGCGCGGCTCGTGCAACTGCAGGAAGCGGTGGCGGCGGAGATCAGCGCTTATCCGGCGCCGATCCCGGCCTGCGATGCCCAGTTCGACCATCTCCTGGAACGACGCGCGGCGTTGTCGGAGGCGCTCGCCGGTCTCGACGCGGCCCGCAAGGACGGTTCGCGCACACTCGAAAGCTTCGTTGCCGGGTTGCCGGACCTCGATGCGGGCGGGCGATTGGGCGATTAGGCGCTGTGTGGCGTCACGCGGACCGAGCAATACGTCGGCGGCGTGACGATGGCGCCGGTGTCACGGGGCTAGGCGCCGGCCGCGCCCGACTGCCCGCCGATTGCCGCGCCGGCCGTGCGACGCGCGGGTATAGGCTAATACCAAGGGAGCGCTCCGTGTCACGCGCTGCGGCGGACCTGCGTCTCGACGGCGGTGACTTTCACGGCCGGTTTCCCGATACCTCGTCCGGCTCAAGCACGGCATCGCCGGCCTCCGAGCCGTCGTCCGGGCCTTTCTTCTCGAACCGCGAGGCCGATTTTTCGTAACTCTCGCGAACGGTTTCGATATGATTCTTGTCGGGCGGCCCAGCGCCTGGCCGGCGCCGCGCTTCCGCCTGTTCGTGCCGCTTCCCGATGTCTTCGATGTGGCCCAGGTCAGAGGCCTGGAGCCGGATGTCCTCGGCCCTCCGTTGGGCCCAGTCGTCATCGATGGTGACGCTCTTGACGTACAGCCAGTGCGCGGCGACGGCAACGCCCCAACCAAGCATCGGCCACAAGAACCACCATGAGCCGGGTGTCAGCAGGTCGATCAGGAACAAGGCGCCGTTGACGGCGGCGTAAACCAGGATGTGACGGCGCAGGCGGCGAATCGCGCCATCGCGTACGGCGGTTTCGTTACTTGCGGGTGAGTCGTCGCTCATGAACGGTGGCCTGGGAGAAACAGGGGGCCCCCTACCCGCCCTCGACCGCATCCGGCATGTTCGGATAGGCTTTCGCCATGGCCACCACCCGCGTGGAATAACCCAGCAGACCCAAAGTGACGGCAACGAGCAGCCCTTTGTCGACCTCGCCGAGCCCGGGGGGAAATCCTTCAAGGAAGAAATACAGGAGCGCGGCCAGCGGTGCGGATGCGCAAACATGAGCGGCAGCGGAGTTTTTGGTCGTGGCAAGGATTATGGCGCCGCACACGACGCAAAACCCATAGATCGAAACCACCTCGGATCGTCCCTGGGGGGCTTGGTCGGACAGCGACGCGACCGAGATCACGGCGAACAAGACGGCGAGGAAGAGCGAATAGGAAAAAATCTCATAACGGGCCTGAACCTTGGTCATCTTGGCCACGCGCACGAAATACGGCGTCTTGATGTCGTCCCAGACATATCTCTTTACGAATTTATCCCAGGACATCCAACCACCAATCTCAACCGGGCCACCAATCTCAACCGGGCCAAGCACCTGGACAGCTTTATCGACCTTCGTCGCCACGCCGCGGCAATGTCGAGGCCCGACTTCCCCGGGTCCACCGGCGGCGCACCGCCATCGCTAACCGCAGGGTCTATACCCCGGCTTCTTGCCGATCCGACAATATGGTCCGTTTCGCCGAGGAGCGCACCTCGAGCTGGTCGTCCACGGCGTCCATATCCAGCCGCTCCTTGCCTTCGGTCGCCTGGCCGACATCCTCCGGCCACTCGACCGTCATCAGCGGAAAGCGCCAGTGACTCGGCCCGAACAGCGCCACCGCAATCTGGAGCCAGACTGAGATCCCCGCGAGCACGGCAACGATGAGACCGATCGCGAGGATGGACTTGATGACCCAGCGGTGATGCATCCCGACCAGGGACGCCGAGATCTCGCCGATCACCCAGGAATCGTAGGCGTACACGACCGCGTAATAAACGATGAGAGAGCAGAAGGGAAGCAGGAAAAAGGTCAGCCCGACAAGCTCGATCCAGGCCCTCTTCCGGAAATCGAGCCTTTCGCGGATCAGATCCACCCGCACGTGCGTGTTCCGGATGTAGCCGAAGCCGAGGACCAGGGTAAAGAGCACGGTGTGGGCGTGCCACTCGAGTTCCTGCAACAGGGTCGAGCCGAAGTACTCGCTCACGTTCTCCACCAACCAGATCTGCAACACGCCGGTCTTGCGGATGAAGAGGTCGAAGACCGTGATCAGGATCATCGGCATGGCGAACCACGCCCCGAACCGGCCGACCCGGTCGACGAAGCGCCGCAGCATCTCGCTGACACGCAGAATCGCCGGCATCTCGTCCGCTGTGAGGTAATGCAGTTCCGTCGATTCTGCAGCTACGCCGGCAGCGGACTCGGACGTTGTCTCATTCACTGCGCTCTCTCCAACGGTGTCGGCCGCGGGTTCAATAGTCATAAACCGCCTTCATCAGCCACAGCGCGATGTTCGGCTTCCACATCACCAGGATCAGGCCGGTCAACTGCAGCAGAACGAACGGGATGATGCCCTTGTAGATCTCCTGAATCTTGATCTCTTTGGGCGCGATGCCCTTGAGGTAGAACAGGGCGAAGCCGAACGGCGGCGTCAGGAACGAGGTCTGCAGATTGATCGCCATCAGGATCAGGAACCAGTAGATAATGTCGCGCGTCGCGATGTGGTCTCCGAAGTCCATGCTCGCCACCAGCGGAGCAAACACCGGCAGCACGATGAGGGTGATCTCGATGAAGTCGAGGAAAAAGCCCAAAAAGAACGTCATCACCATCAGCAGGATCAACAGTTCCCACGAGTCCACGCCCGCTGAAGTGACCAGGTAATGGACGATATCGTCGCCGCCGAGCGACCGATAGACGTAAGCGAAGCAGGTCGCGCTGATGATGATGAAAAAGATCATCGCGATGGTGCGGGCCGCGCTGTGGCACACCCCTTGCAGCATGTTGAAGTTCAGCCGGCCGGCAAACATCGTCAGCAAGAGCACGCCGAAGGCGCCGACCGCGCCGGCCTCGCTGGGCGTCGCGACCCCGAACAGGATCGAGCCCTTGATCATGCCAATCAGCACGACCGGCGGGATGAAGGCCTTACGGATCAGCGGGCCGGCGAACAGGAACAGGGCGGGAAAGCCGAAGCCAATGGCCAGCCAAGTGGCCCACACGGTGGGGATGACGCCGATCCAGCCTCCGACGGCCGCGGTCACGGCCGCGAGGCCACACGCTGTCACCTTGCCGTCAAACCCGTGCATGAGTTCGCCTTTTGGCACGTTGAGCAGCTCCGGCGGCAGCGGCGGCGCGACCTCGGGCCTGAGCCTGGCGTAGACGCCGACGAAAATCAGGTAGAGGGCGGCGAGAACAAGACCCGGCACGAGCGCCGCCATGAACATGCTGCCGACCGAGACGGCCATCAGGTCGGCCATGATGATGAGCATGATGCTGGGCGGGATCAGGATGCCCAGCGTGCCGGAGGCGGCGATGCACCCGCACGAAAGCGAATGGCTGTAGCCCTGGCGGAGCATGGTCGGCAGGGCGAGCGCCGTCATCATGGTGACCGATGCGCCGATGATGCCGGTCATCGCCGCCAGGATGGTGCCCATGATGGTGACCGCAATGGCCAGCGACCCCGCGACGCCCTTCAAGAGGACCTGCACGCAGTAGAGCAGGTCCTCGGCGATGCCGCCGCGCTCCATCATCACGCCCATGAAGACGAAGCCCGGTATCGCGACCAGGACCAGGTTCTCCGCGCCCTGGAACCAGATCCGGGGCATGAAGTTGAAAAACTCGATCAGTGAAAAGACGTCGAGGAAATAGCCGATCAGGCCGAACAAGAACGCGATGCCGCCGAGGATGAAGGCGACGGGAAAGCCCGAGAAAAGCAGGACCGCCAGCGTCAGGAACATGAAGATCGGCAGGAAATCCTGGACGGTGTAGAGCAGCGCCTCCTGCTCCTCGGGGCTCATCCCCAGGATCGCGGTATACCCGATGCCGACGGCGACCAGCAGGATGACGCCAACCGTGACCCCCGTGTTACGGCTCACGGTCCTCAGAATGGCGTCCATCCGTCGGCTCCCAAAGCGGGGACGTGACCTAGAAAGTACCTGCGGCGGACACAGGAGAGAAGCGACCGGAGCCCAGGGCGGACTCCGGTCGCTGTCTCAAATTCCGCCGAACTACGTCATGTCCCGCTCGTTCAGTCCAGATAGGTCGGCTTAAGCGCCTGCGCGGTGCCCCATACCGCATAGGACTTGCGGAACTTGTAGTAGCTTTCGGCCACTTTCTTGAACAGCGGATCCTTGGCCGAATCCTCTTCCACGACCTCGTTCCAGGCCTTCTCGAAAACGGCGATCTGATCGTCCGTCCAGCGGTGGACCTTCACGCCGTATTTCTCGCCCATCTCGATCATCGCGAAGGGGTTGACGTACTCGGTCTCGGCGTAGATGTAATGGATGCTCTCGCCGCAGGCGATCTCGAGTATCGCTTTGTTCTGGTCCGACAGGGCGTCCCACTTGTCCTTGTTGATCAGCAGATGGCTCACCGACACCTGCTGGTGCCAGCCCGGGAAGTAGTTGTGCTTGGCGATCTGGTAGAAGCCGTACTTGATGTCCATGGCGGGCATCGAGAACTCGGTGGCGTCGATCACGCCCTTTTCCAGGGCCGGGAAGATGTCGCCGCCGGCCAAGAGCTGGGTCGAAACGCCGAGCTTCTGCATGACGCGGGCGCCGAGGCCGAAGAAGCGCATCTTCAGGCCGCGAAGCTGCTCCAGGTCCTTGATCTCTTCCTTGAACCAGCCGGAGGTCTCGGGACCGATGGCGAGGATATCGAGCTTGGCTATGTTGTGCTTGGCATA
>JACZWN010000084.1 GCA_022572105.1 Pseudomonadota bacterium
GCGTGGAGGCCGAGCAGGCGGGTGCCCTGGGCGGCCCAGTCGCGGCTCGAGCCGGTGCCGTACTCCTTGCCGGCGAGGACGACCAGCGGCACGCCCTCGTCCTGGTAGCGCATGGCGGCCTCGTAGATCGACATGACCTCGCCCGAGGGCAGGTGCTTGGCGACGCCGCCCTCGACGCCCGGCACCATCTCGTTGCGGATGCGGATGTTGGCGAAGGTGCCGCGCATCATGACCTCGTGGTTGCCGCGGCGCGAACCGTAGGAGTTGAACTCGGCCGGGCGGACCTGATGCTCGATCAGGTATTGCCCCGCCGGGCCTTCCTTCTGGATCGCGCCTGCCGGCGATATGTGGTCGGTGGTCACCGAATCGCCCAGGATGACGAGCGGCCGGGCGCCGATCACGTCCGAGAGCGGTTCCGGCTCGGCGCTCATGCCCTCGAAGAACGGCGGGTAGCGCACGTAGGTGCTGCCCGCCTCCCAGCCGTAGGTCAGGCCGGCCGTCCCCTGGATGGCGCGCCACTCCTCGGGGCCCTCGAAGACGTTGGCGTAGCGCGTCCGGAACATGTCGGGCGTCAGCGCCCGCTCCATGGTCCGGCGAATCTCATCGCCCGACGGCCAGACGTCTTTCAGATAGACCGGCTCGCCGTCGCGGCCCTTGCCGAGAGGCTCGCCCACAAGGTCGCGGGTCACCGTGCCGGCGAGCGCGTAGGCGACGACCAACGGCGGCGAGGCCAGGTAGTTGAGCCGCGTGCGCGGGCTGATCCGGCCCTCGAAGTTGCGGTTGCCCGAGAGCACCGCGGCCACATGCAGGTCGCCGGCATCGATGGCTTGGCCGATGGGCTCGGGCAGCGGCCCGGAGTTGCCGATGCAGGTGGTGCAGCCGTAGCCGACCAGATCGAAGCCGAGTGCATCCAGGTCCCCTTGCAGCCCGGCCGCCTTGAGGTAGTCGGTCACCACCTGGGAGCCCGGCGCCAGCGAGGTCTTGACCCAGGGCTTGACCTGGAGGCCGCGTTCGCGCGCCTTGCGGGCGAGGAGCCCGGCGGCGACCATGACGCTCGGGTTCGAGGTGTTGGTGCAGGAGGTGATCGCGGCGATCACCACGTCGCCGTGGCCAAGCGCGTAGTCGGCGCCCTCGACGGCGGTCGGCTTATCGAGGCCGGTGCCGACGCCGGCCTCGATGGTCTCCCGTGTGGCCTTCGCCATAGCGGAGAGCGCGACCCGGTCCTGGGGCCGCTTGGGGCCGGCCAGGCTGGGCTCGACGCTGCCCAGGTCGAGCTCCACGAGGTCGGTGAAGTGCGGCTCGGGCGCATCGTCCTCGCGCCACAGGCCTTGCGCCTTGGCGTAGGCCTCGACCAGCGCCACGCGCGCCTCGTCGCGTCCGGTGAAGGCGAGATAGCGGATGGTTTCCCCATCGATCGGGAAGAAGCCGCAGGTCGCGCCGTACTCGGGGGCCATGTTGGCGATGGTCGCGCGGTCGGCGAGCCCGAGCCGGGCCAGGCCCGGGCCGGTGAACTCGACGAACTTGCCGACCACGCCCTTGGCGCGCAGGATCTGGACCACGGTCAGCACCAGGTCGGTCGCGGTCGTGCCCTCCGGCAGCGCGCCCGTGAGCCGGACCCCGACGACCTCGGGGATCAGCATGGAGACCGGCTGGCCGAGCATCGCCGCCTCGGCCTCGATCCCGCCGACGCCCCAGCCGAGCACCGCCAGGCCGTTGACCATGGTGGTGTGGCTGTCGGTGCCGACCAGGGTATCGGGATAGGCGAGCGTGGCGCCGCCGGGACCCTCGTCCCGGGTCCAGACGACCTGGGCCAGATACTCCAGGTTGACCTGATGGCAGATGCCGGTGCCCGGCGGCACCACGCGGAAATTATCGAAGGCATTCTGGCCCCAGCGCAGGAAGGCGTAGCGCTCGCCGTTGCGCTCGAATTCCCGCTCGACGTTGATCTTGAAGGAGCCCGGCGCGCCGAAGGAATCGACCATGACCGAGTGGTCGATCACGAGATCGACCGGCGACAGCGGGTTGATCCGCTTGGGCTCGCCGCCGAGATCCGCCATCGCCTGGCGCATCGAGGCGAGATCGACCAGCGCCGGCACTCCGGTGAAGTCCTGCATGAGCACGCGCGCCGGGCGGTAGCCGATCTCCCGGTCCGAGCGCCGGTTCTCGAGCCATTTGCCGACGGCTTCGGCGTCCTCGACGGTCACGGAGCCGCCGTCCTCGTGGCGCAGCAGGTTCTCGAGCAGGATCTTGAGCGAGAACGGCAGGCGGGAGATGTCGCCGAGGCCGGCCGCGGCAGCCGCCTCAAGGCTGTAATAATCATAATTCCGCTCGCCCACCGATAGCGTCCGGCGGGTCTTTAGGCGGTCGGTGCCACTGGTCACTGGGGCGGTCTCCCTGGAGGCTGGGGGTTCGGGCGCGCGTCGACCGCGCTGCGACGCAACATTAGCCATTAGGACGGCGAAGTCCAGCGGGCTCTATCCGGCAAGATCGAGCCGGCCCGATCAAGAAGGTGTGATCCTTTGCGCGTGCCCGCGGAGGAGCCAATGCTTGACGCTACGGGCCGATTAGACTTACCTACGGGCGTCGCTCTGGTATCCCACAGTATCCGGGCGGCCAAGAAGAGCAAGATTACGGGGAGTTGAGCTTGATTCCGGGGACGGGCGGAACCCTTCTCGACCGGGTTCACGGGGCGCGCCAAATCGGGCGCCGCGCGGCCGTTCGCCCCAGGGGTGTAGCGCTGGAGACCGCACATGAACGACACCCAGGCCGAGGCCGCGCGCGTGAGTGAGGCGGATACGCTCGACACCTTTCCCAAGTTGCTCGGAGACTTGGCGCGCCGCACGCCCGACCACCCCGCGATCCGCGAGAAGGACTACGGCATCTGGCAGACCTGGAGCTGGGGCCAGGTCGCCGAGGAGGTGCGCGCGCTGGCCTGCGGCCTGGCCGCGATCGGCCTGAAGCGCGGCGACAAGATCGCCATCATCGGCGACAACCGGCCGCGGCTGTACTGGACCATGACCGCGGCCCAGGTGCTGGGCGCGGTTCCGGTGCCCCTTTACCAGGACGCGGTGATCGACGAGATGGTCTACGTGGTCGACCACGCCGAGGTCCGCTTCGCCATGGCCGAGGACCAGGAGCAGGTCGACAAGATGCTCGAGCTCAGGCGGCGCGGCTCGCAGATCGAGCAGATCGTCTACGACGACGATCGCGGCCTGCGTCACTACGATCAGGACTTCCTGCATTCCTTCGAAGAGGTCCAGGCGGCCGGACGGGAGTACGACGCGGCCAATCCCGGCTTCTACGAGGCCGCGATCGCCAGGGGCAAGAGCGAGGATACCGCCATCCTCCTCTACACCTCGGGCACCACGGGCCAGCCCAAGGGCGTCGTGCTCAGCTTCGGCAACCTGGTCCAGACCGCCAAGAACAGCATCGGGTTCGACGGCCTGACGAAGGACGAGGACGTGCTCGCCTATCTGCCCATGGCCTGGGTCGGCGACCACCTGTTCTCCTACGGGCAGAGCTACGTGGCCGGGTTCTGCGTGAGCTGCCCGGAATCGCACGACACGGTGCTGCACGACCTGCGCGAGCTCGGGCCGACCTACTTCTTCGCGCCGCCGGCCATCTTCGAGAGCATCCTGACCACGGTGATGATCCGGATGGAGGACGCGTCCTGGATCAAGCGCAAGATGTTCAGCTATTTCATGGCCGTGGCGAAGCGTTGCGGGATCCGGATCCTCGACGGCCTGCCGGTGTCGTTCGGCGACCGGGTCCTCTATTTCCTGGGCAAGGTGCTGGTCTACGGGCCGCTGCGCAACACGCTGGGCTTCAGCCGCATCCGCCTGGCCTACACCGCGGGCGAGGCGATCGGGCCGGACATCTTCGATTTCTACCGTTCGATCGGGGTCAACCTGAAGCAGCTCTACGGCAGCACCGAGGCCAGCGTCTCGATCACCGCCCAGCCGGACGGCGAGGTCCTGCCCGACACGGTCGGCCGCCCCTCGCCCGGGGTCGAGATCAAGATCACCGACGACGGCGAGGTCATGTTCCGCAGTCCCGGCGTCTTCCAGGAGTACTACAAGGACCCGGAAGCGACCGCGCAGACCAAGACCGAGGACGGCTGGGTGCACACGGGCGATGCCGGATTCTTCAGCGAAAACGGGCACCTGAAGATCATCGACCGGGCCCAGGACGTGGGCAAACTGAACGACGGCACCCTGTTTGCGCCCAAGTACGTCGAGAACAAGCTCAAGTTCTTCCCGGAGATCCGGGAGGCGGTCGCCTTCGGCCATGACCGCGATTACTGCGCCGCGTTCATCAACATCGATCTCGAGGCGGTCGGCAATTGGGCCGAGCGCAACAACATCGCCTACGCCAGCTATCAGGAGCTGGCCGCCCAGCCGGAGGTGCTCCAGGTCATCAAGCGCCACATCGAGGCGGTCAACCGCGACCTGGCGGGCGATCCGCAGCTCGCCGGATCGCAGATCAAGCGCTTCCTGGTCTTGCACAAGGAGCTGGATCCTGACGACGGGGAGCTGACCCGCACACGCAAGGTGCGGCGCAGCTTCGTCTCGGAAAAGTACGCCAAGCTGATCGAGGCGCTGTACTCCGGCACCGAGAGGATGCACGTGGAAACCGAGATGACCTTCAAGGACGGCCGCAAGGGCATCGTCGCGGCCGACATCGATATCCTGGCGGCGGAGACCGTGGAGACGGCCGCGCCGTTGAAGAAGGCGAGCTGAAGTTCCCGCGCCCATGACCCAGAAAGCCCGGCAAATCGGCGACACCCTGCTTAAGGTTGAGGGCGTCAGCCTCACCTTCGGCGGCGTCAAGGCGCTCACCGACGTGAGCTTCGAGATCCGCGAGCACGAGGTCCTGGCCATCATCGGCCCGAACGGCGCCGGGAAATCTTCCATGCTCAACGTGATCAACGGGTTCTATCACCCGCAGGAAGGCGCCATCACCTACAAGGGCGAGACCCGCAAGCAGATGCGCCCGTACGCCGCCGCGAAATCGGGCATCGCCCGGACCTTCCAGAACATCGCCCTGTTCAAGGGCATGTCCACGCTCGACAACATCATGACCGGGCGCCTGCTCAAGATGCATTGCAACTTCCTCCTGCAGGCCCTCTATTTGGGCCCGGCGCGGGAGGAGGAGTTGAGGCACCGCGCCTCGGTCGAGCACATCATCGATTTCCTCGAGATCCAGTCGATCCGGCGCACGCCGGTCGGGCGCCTGCCTTACGGCCTGCAAAAGCGGGTCGAGTTGGGCCGGGCGCTCGCCGCCGAGCCCGATCTCCTGCTTCTCGACGAGCCCATGGCCGGCATGAACGTCGAGGAAAAGGAGGACATGTGCCGCTTCATCCTCGACGTGAACGACGAGTTCGGCACGACGATCGCGCTCATCGAGCACGACATGAGCGTGGTCATGGACATCTCGGACCGGGTCGTGGTGCTCGATTACGGCCGCAAGATCGCCGACGGGTCGCCCGACGAGGTGCGCGCCAACCCGGAAGTGATCGAGGCCTACCTGGGCATCAGACACAACTAACCGGAACCGCGGAACAGGCATAGCGAACGACCGGAATGGAAATACTCTACGCTTTCTTCGTCGCGCCCTTTGTCGACATGGCCAGCGATCCCATTTTCTTCTCCGAAGTGGTGATCGGCGGGGTCTTGACCGGGATCATGTATTCGCTGGTGGCGCTCGGCTTCGTGCTGATCTTCAAGGCCTCCGGCGTGTTCAACTTCTCGCAGGGCGTCATGGTTCTGTTCGCGGCGCTGACCCTGGTCGGGCTCATGGAGCACGGCGTCCCGGTGTGGCTCGCCCTGATCCTCACCGTCATGGTCATGATCGCGCTCGCCTTCGCGGTCGAGTGGATCATGCTGCGGCGATTGGTCAATCAGGAAGAGATCGTCCTGTTCATGTCGACCATCGGCTTGAGCTTCGTGCTCCAGGGCTTCGGCGAGACGGTCTGGGGCAGCAACGTCAAGTTGCTCGACGTCGGCATCCCCAACGAGTCCTTCGAAGTCGGCGGCATTCTGCTCAACGAGTTCGACCTCTTCGCCGCGGCCTCGGGTGCGCTGATGGTGACCGTGCTCGCCGTGTTCTTCCACTACACGCGCATGGGCCGCGCGCTCAGGGCGGTGGCCGACGACCACCAGGCGGCGCTCGCCGTGGGCATCCCGCTCAAGACCATCTGGATCATGGTCTGGTCCGTGGCCGGGATGGTGGGACTGGTCGCGGGCATCATGTGGGGCGCAAAGAGCGGCGTGCAGTTCTCGCTCTCGCTGATCGCGCTCAAGGCGCTGCCGGTGCTGATCCTGGGCGGCTTCACCTCGGTGCCCGGCGCCATCGTCGGCGGCCTCATCATCGGGGTCGGCGAAAAGATCGCCGAGATCTACTGGGGGCCACTGGTCGGCGGCGCGATCGAGAACTGGTTCGCCTACATGCTGGCGCTGGTATTCCTGCTGTTCCGGCCGCAAGGCCTGTTCGGCGAAAAGATCATCGAGAGGGTCTAGACGATGATTTATCGCGAGGCCGGTCAGTTCAAGACCAGTTACGGCGCCGACCAGATGATCTTTCCGATCCTTCAGGACCGGATCTTCGTGATCCTGGCGGTGGTCGCCGCCTACCTGGTCCCGCTCATTGCCAACGAGTACTGGCTGCAGGCGGTCTTGATCCCGTTCCTGATCCTTTCGCTGGCGGCCATCGGCCTCAATCTGCTGACCGGCTACGCCGGCCAGCTCTCGCTCGGCACCGGCGGCTTCATGGCGGTCGGCGGCTACATGACCTACAAGATCACCACCGCCTTTCCGGACCTGAACGTCCTGATCGCGGTCCTCCTGGCCGGCCTGATCGCGGCCCTCGTCGGCCTGGTCTTCGGCATCCCGAGTCTTAGGATCAAGGGCTTCTACCTGGCGGTGGCCACCCTGGCGGCGCAGTTCTTCATCCTCTGGCTGTTCAACAAGGTCGGCTGGTTCGTCAACTATAGCCCCTCGGGCACGATCACGGCGCCGCCGAGAACGCTTCTGGGGATCATGGTGACCGGCCCCGAGGCGACGGCCCCGGTGCGCTACCTGATCGTGCTCACTTTCCTCGCGTTCTTCGCCCTCGCGGCCAAGAACCTGGTGCGCGGGCGTATCGGCCGCTCCTGGATGGCGATCCGCGACATGGACATCGCCGCCGAGATCATCGGCATTCGCCCGTACCAGACCAAGCTTCTGGCCTTTGCCATCAGCTCGTTCTACTGCGGGGTCGCCGGCGGCTTGTATGTGTTCTGCTACCTGGGCAGCGCGGAGACCGAGGCTTTCGACATCGCCCTGTCGTTCAGCGTGCTGTTCATGATCATCATCGGCGGGCTCGGCAGCATCCTGGGGTCGATCCTGGGGGCGGCCTTCATCACCATGGTGCCGATCTTCCTGACCAATGCGCCGCCCTTGATCGGCCTGTCCATGCCGATCGACCTGCAGAAACACATCGAAGTCATGCTGTTCGGCTCGCTGATCGTGTTTTTCCTGATCGTCGAGCCGCGCGGCATCGCCCGGCTGTGGCAGATCGCCAAGGAGAAGTTCCGTCTTTGGCCGTTCCCGTACTGATGCGGGGGCGGTGACTGATATGGGCGGTGTCCGGCGCAATTGCAGGCGGGTACCGCCCCGTGGTAAAATCGTGGTACGCAACCAAGCCGGAATCGGTCTAGAACCTGATCTAACAGGGAGAAAGCTATGAATATTAAGACATTGATGCTAGCCGCCGTGGGCGGCATGGTCGGCCTGTCCGGGGTCGCCGCCACCAGCCCGGCCCTGGCCGATGGCGAGCATTTCATTCCCATGCTCGTCTACCGCACCGGGCCCTACGCCCCGAGCGGCATCCCGATCGCCAACGGTTTCCGGGACTACTACACGCTCATCAACGCCCGCGACGGCGGCGTCAACGGCATCAAGATTGCCTTCGAGGAGTGCGAGACCGAGTACAACACCAAGCTCGGCGTCGAATGCTACGAGAAGCTGAAGAACAACGGCGCCCACGGGGCCGCACTGTTCAACCCGTTCAGCACCGGCATCACCTACCAGCTAATCCCCAAGGCGCCGGTCGACAAGATTCCGATCCTGTCCATGGGCTATGGCCGCACCGCGGCCGCCGATGGGCGGGTGTTCGAGTGGGTTTTCAACTTCCCGACCACCTATTGGAGCCAGGCCTCCGCCTTCATCAACTACGTGGCCCAGCAGGAAGGCGGTCTCGACAAGCTCAAGGGCCTGAAGATCGCCCACGTCTACCACAACAGCGCCTACGGCAAGGAAGCCAACCCGACGCTCGAGGTCCTGGCCGAGAAGTACGGCTACGATCTCACCTTGCTGGCGGTCGACCATCCGGGCCAGGAGCAGAAGGCGACCTGGCTGCAGATCCGGCGCTTGAAGCCCGACTGGATCTTCATGTCCGGCTGGGGCGTCATGAACCAGGTGGCGGTCAAGGAGGCCGCGGGCATCAGGTATCCCATGGACCACTTCGTCGGCAACTGGTGGTCGGGCTCCGACGCCGACGTGATTCCCGCCGGCAAGGGCGCAATTGGCTACAAGTCGGCGACCTTCCATTACGCCGGCGCCGGCTTCAAGGTGCACGACGACATCATCAAGTACGTCTACGGCGGCGACGAAGCCAAGGCCAAGGAGAACAACATCGGCGAGGTGCTCTACAATCGCGCCGTCATCAACGCCATGTTTTCCGTCGAGGCGATCCGCACCGCCCAGGGCAAGTTCGGCAACAAGGCGCTGGGCGGCGAGCAGGTCCGCTGGGGCCTGGAGAACCTCGACCTGACCGAGGCACGGCTCAAGGAGCTCGGCATGGAAGGCTTCACCCGGCCGTTCAAGGTGAGCTGCGCCGACCACGAAACCGGCGGTCCCATCATCATCCAGCAGTGGGACGGCAAGCAGTGGAGCATGGTCAGCGACTGGATCCCGACGATGCGCGATGTCGTGCGTCCGATGATCGAAGCGGCCGCGGCGGCTTACGCGAAGGAGAACAACATCACCCCGCGTGACTGCTAGTGAGCGGCCTTTACTTTAGGTCTACCGAGGGGGGCTCGCGGCCTTGAACGAGAGCCTCGCCTCGTCCCAGCAACAGCCGGCGGTCGGCGCCAACCGGCCGCCGGCGCTGCTGATCAACAACATCGAGGTCATCTACGACCACGTGATCCTGGTCTTGAAGGGCGTCTCGCTCGAGGTGCCCGAGGGCGGCATCGTCGCCCTGCTCGGCGCCAACGGGGCCGGCAAGACGACCACGCTCAAGGCGATCTCCAACCTGCTGCGCGCCGAGCGCGGCGACGTGACCAAGGGCTCGATCGAGTTCGCCGGCGAGCGGATCGACCGCATGACCCCGAACGACCTGGTCAAGCGCGGGGTCATCCAGGTCATGGAAGGCCGCCACATCTTCGAGCACCTGACCGTCGAGGAAAACCTCTTGACCGGCGCCTACACCCGTGGCGACGGCCGCGCCGAGATCCAGAAGGATCTCGACAAGGTCTACGATTACTTCCCGCAGTTGAAGGAACGGCGCAACGCGCAGGCCGGCTATACCTCGGGCGGCGAGCAGCAGATGTGCTCCATCGGCCGGGCCCTGATGAGCCGGCCCAAGATGATCCTGCTCGACGAGGCCTCCATGGGCCTGGCGCCGCAACTGGTCGAAACCATCTTCGAGACGGTCAAGCGGCTCAACGAGGAGGAAGGCGTCGCCTTCCTGCTGGCCGAGCAGAACACCAACATGGCGCTGAAATACGCCAAGTACGGCTACATCCTGGAGAACGGCCGTGTCGTGCTCGACGGCGAGGCCGAGGCGCTGAGCCGGAACGAGGACGTCAAGGAATTCTACCTGGGCCTATCGTCCAGCGGCCGCAGGAACTACCGCGAGACCAAGCACTACAAGCGGCGCAAGCGCTGGCTGGCCTGAGCGGCGCCGAATTTGGCGCGACCGGTCGTGGGGAGCGGATATGACCGGCACCGGCGACTTCTACGACGAACTCGAGACCCGCGACCCGGAGGCGCGCGAGGCGGCGCTGATGGCGGCGCTGCCCGGACAGATCGCCCACGCCAAGGAGGCGGCGCCCGCCTTCGCGAGGATCCTGAAAGACGTGGACGCCGCGGCGGTCACCAGCCGCGCCGCGTTGAGCCAACTGCCGGTGACCCGCAAGTCCGAGCTCATGGCCGGGCAGGCCGAGGCGCCGCCGCTGGGCGGCTTCGCCGCCGTCGCGCCGGGCATGGCCGCGCGCCTGTTCGCCTCGCCCGGCCCGGTCTTCGAGCTCGAGACCGCCCGGCCCGACTACTGGCGCTCGGCCAGGGCGCTCCACGCCGCCGGCTTCCGGAAGGGCGAGGTGGTGCACAACTGCTTTTCCTATCACCTGAGCCCGGGCGGTTGGATCCTGGATGCGGGCCTGCGCGCGCTCGGCTGCGTGGTGGTGCCGGCCGGGGTCGGCGACAGCGAGGCCCAGGTCCAGGCCATCGCCCAGTTCCGACCGGCGGGCTATACCGGCACGCCGGACTTCCTGAAGGTCATTCTCGACAAGGGTGCCGAGCTCGGCCTCGACTGCTCCAGCATCACCAAGGCGGCGGTCTCGGGCGGCGCGCTCTTCCCCTCGCTGCGCCAGGAATACCAAGCGCGCGGCGTCGCCGTCCTGCAGTGCTACGCGACCGCGGATCTCGGCGTCATCGCCTATGAATCCGCCGCCGATCGGGGCATGATCGTGGACGAGGGCCTGATCGTCGAGATCGTCCGCCCGGGCACCGGCGACTCGGTCCCCGAGGGCGAGGTCGGCGAGGTCGTGGCGACCACGCTCAACCCCGACTATCCGCTGATCCGCTTCGCCACCGGCGACCTCTCCGCCGTGCTGCCGGGGGCCAGCCCCTGCGGCCGCACCAACCTGCGGCTCAAGGGCTGGATGGGCCGCGCCGACCAGACCACCAAGGTCAAGGGCATGTTCGTCCATGCCGCCCAGGTCGCCGAGGTGGTCAAGCGCCACCCGGAGGTGGTCAAGGCGCGTCTCGTCGTGGCGCGCGACGGCGAGACCGACGTCATGACCCTGCACTGCGAAGTCGCCGGGGCCGAGTCCACTGGGGCCGAGTCCACTGGGGCCGAGGGCGGCGAGGCCCTCACGGGCGCCATCGCGGACTCGCTCCGGGCGGTGTGCAAGCTCAAGGGCGGGGTGAGGCTGGTGGCGCCCGGCGCGCTGCCCAACGACGGCAAGGTCATCGAGGACGCCCGCAGCTACGACTGATCCTTGCTATGAGGCCGGCCCCTGACCCAGCCCGGGCCGCGGCAGATTCCCCATTTGCGCCGCATTTGGGGCCAAGTCCGAACACAATCCCCTTGTATTTACATAAGCACGGAGACTTCCCCTCTCTGTCAGAGGCTTCCAGCCGGTCTCGCATTATTGCCCCCCAAAGGCTGGAAACTCAGGCGGTTGCCGATCCCGATCCCGGCAACCGCCGCTTCTTTTTCCCGGCCGATTCCGGTGGCGCCGGCGGCGCCCGCGTGGTTTGGCCGCGCCGGGTCGATCTGCTATACGGGCAGCGGTCCGTCCCCCCTGGCAAATCGAGAGCCCTGCCATGATACCAAGGAGCGCTGATAATGACCCATAGAGATCGGGCAGGCGATCGCACGGGCCAACGGGCGGGTAGGAGGGAAGCCGCGGGCGATGCGGGACATCGTCAAGGCTTGCCGACGCCCTCCGGCGGTTCGCCTGCCCGACCGGAACGGCGGTTTCCCAAGGCTTTCGGACGGCGTCGCGCATGGCTTCCGATGTCCCGCATCGCCACGCCACGCGCTCCTGGCCGAAAGCCTTGGGAAACCGTCTCTATGGGTCATTATCAGCGCTCCTTGGTATAAGCGCGGCAAGGCGACTCCCCGATTGACCGAAGGCCGCAAATTCGCCACATCGGGCGGGTCAATATCAACGACCTTTGGTATAAATGGGCGCCCGGTGGCAAGCGCCGCGACCGAGGCGGTCCCTTGGGACGCCCATCTGAACGCTTGTGAATTTGTGGTCTGCCCAGTAGCATGCACAAGATATGGTAGGTGAGACATGAACCGTCGGAAGATGCTGATCGTCACCGCGGCCAGCGCGCTGGTCGCCCCGGCGGCCACGGGATTCCACGCCGGTGCGGCCCGCGCCCAGGCGCAGGAGATTTTTCCGGACGACCGCATCCTGGGACCGGCCGACGCGCCGATCACGATCATCGAGTACTCTTCGCTGACCTGCCCGCACTGCGCGACCTTCCACGCGGAGGCCTGGCCGGAGATCAAGGAAACCTGGATCGCCGAGGGCACGGCCAGGCTGGTGTTCCGCCACTTCCCGCTCGACGCCATGGCGCTGCGTGCCGCCGCGGTCGCCGACTGCATCGAGGGCGAACGCTTCTTCGGCTTCCTCGACCTCCTGTTCAAGAGCCAGAAGCGCTGGGCCAAGTCCAACCCGCCGCTCAAGGTGCTGGGCCAGATGGCGCGCCTGGCCGGCATGAGCCAGGAGAAGTTCGATGCCTGCGTCAACGACGAGGCGCAGATGGACCGCATCCTCGAGCGCAGGCAGGACGGCATGCGGACCTATGACGTGAAGTCCACGCCGACCCTGATCATCAACGGCCGCAAGGTCGAAGGCACCCGCGACTTCGATTATTATGAGAAGATCTTCAAGGAGATCGTCCCCGAGTCCTGACGCTTGCGATGCGTCCCACCCCGACACCGCATGAGGGAGTCCGAATCCAGGTGGTGCAGTTCACGAAGCTCCGGCTGAGCGGGTTCAAGTCCTTCGTCGACCCGGCCGAGCTTTTGATCGAACCGGGGGTGACCGGAATCGTCGGCCCCAACGGTTGCGGCAAATCGAATCTGGTCGAGGCGTTGCGCTGGGTCATGGGCGAGAACTCGGCCAAGCGCATGCGCGGCGGCGAGATGGACGACGTCATCTTCGCCGGCAGCGCCAACCGGCCGGGACGCAACCTGGCCGAGGTCGTGGTCTACCTCGACAACGCCGACCGCGGCGCGCCCGCCCTGTTCAACGACCACGACCTGCTCGAGGTGGTCCGCTCCATCGAGCGCGGCAGCGGCTCGACCTTCCGGGTCAACGGCAAGGAGGTGCGCGCCCGGGACGTGCAACTGCTGTTCGCGGATGCGGCCACCGGCGCCCATTCCACGGCGCTCGTCAGCCAGGGCCGGGTCGGGGCGCTGATCAACGCCAAGCCGACGGACCGCCGCGCGATCCTGGAGGAGGCCGCCGGGATCACCGGTTTGCACAACCGGCGCCACGAGGCCGAGCTGCGCCTGCGCGCGGCGGAGACCAATCTGGAACGCCTGGACGACGTCATCGTGACCCTGGAGGCGCAGCTTCGCGGCCTCAAGAAGCAGGCGCGCCAGGCGACCCGCTACCGCAACATCGCCGGCCAGATCCGGCGCACCGAGGCGCTCGCGCTGCATCTCGAGGCCGAGGTGGCGCGCGCCGCGCTGGAGCAGGCGCGAAACCGGCTCGCCGAGGCCGAGCGGCAGGTC
>JACZWN010000085.1 GCA_022572105.1 Pseudomonadota bacterium
GTCGCCCGCCGGGATGATCTGCCGGCCCTTGCCGTCGAGCTCGCCGCCCGAGGCCAGGCGCACGCGGCCGCGCCGGCCTTGCGCCCCGCCGCCGCGCCCGCGCGCCGGGAATTTGATCCGGTCGAACATGGAAGAGACGGCGAAGGGCGCGCCCTCGGCGTGGCCGATCTCCATGACCTGGCCGGTACCGCCGCGGTGGCGCCCGGGGCCGCCCGAATCGGTCCGGTACTCCTTGCGCCAGACGATGATGGGGGCGACGGTCTCGTTGATCTCGACCGGCGTGTTGCGCACGCCGGAGGGAAAGGCGGTGGCGCTCAGCCCGTCCTTGCCGGGGCGCGCCCCGGTGCCGCCGGCGTGGAACATGGACATGGTGAAGGCCCGGCCCGCCCCGGTGTCGGCCTCGCCGGCGACGCCGTGGCCGCCGAGCAGCGTCGGGATCCACAGGCAGGAAGTGCCCTCGGCCGGGACCGCCTCGGCCTTGGCCTGGTACAGGCAGCCCAAGACCACGTCGGGCAGCATCTGGCCGATGATGTGGCGCGCGGTGACCGCGCAGGGGCGCGGCGCGTTCAGGATCGAGCCCGCGGGCGCGGTGACCCGCACCGGCGCCAGCGAGCCGGCGTTGTTGGGTACCCGCGAGCCGATCACGCAGCGCACCCCGAAGGAGGCATAGGCCTGGGTATAGGTGATCGGCACGTTGATGCCGTAGCTGGAGACCGGCGAGGTGCCGGTGAAGTCGATGTCGATGCCGTCTTCGCCGATGGTCATCTTGGCGACCAGATCGATGGCTTTCTCGTAGCCGTCGACGCGCATGGAATTCTCGTACACGCCGAACGGCAGGGCACGGATTTCCTCGAGCATGGCCCGGCGCGAGTTCTCGATCAGGGTCTCGGCGAGGTCGTCGAGGGAGTCGAGCCCGAACTCGTCCATCATGGCGATGAGCCGCCCGCTGCCGGTCTCGTTGCAGGCGGCGAGCGAATAGAGGTCGCCTTCGACCTGCACCGGCTCGCGCACGTTGGCGCGCACGATCTCCAGGAGCACCTCGTTCATCCGGCCGCGCGTGGCGAGCGGCATGATCGGGATCGCCAGGCCCTCCTCGAAGACCTGGCGCGCGTCGGCGCCGAAGCCGCGCCCGCCGATGTCCACGACATGGCTGGTCGCGGCGAACAGCGCCACCGGGCGGCCGCCGCGGAAGGTCGGCGACACCACCGTGAAGTCGTTCAGGTGCCCGGTGCCGCGCCAGGGGTCGTTGGTGATGTAGGCGTCGCCTTCCTCCATGGCCGCGGCCGGGTACTTTTCCAGGAAGAACCCGACCGAGGCGGCCATGGCGTTGACGTGGCCCGGGGTGCCGGTAACCGCCTGCGCCAGCATCCGGCCCTCGAGGTCGAAGACCCCGGCCGAGAGGTCGCCGGCCTCGCGCACCGAGGTGCTGAAGGCCGTGCGCATCAGGGTTTGGGCCTGCTCCTCGACGACCGAGAGCAGCCGGTTCCACATGATCTGCCGGTGCAGCTGTTCGAGGGCGGTGGGGGCGGTCATGGCGGGAGTCCTCGTTCAGGCCAAATCAGGGCGTGGGTGTCGACCAGGATCAATGTTCGGCCTCCCACGCCTCGTCGAGAGGGGTGACGATATCGCCTTTAATGCGAATCTGACCCCTGTGCAGGCCGAACAGGGTCGAAGGCTTCGATGCCACCGGCCCCAACTGGGTCACCGGCCCCAACTGGGCTACCGGGTGGCCGTTCTTCGTGATCACCAGCGTCTCCCCAGTCTCGGCGACGTGATCCATGAGTTTCAGGCACTTGACCTTGAACTCCGATGCCTTGACGGTCTTCATGCCGGCGCCTCCATATCCATGCTCACGACCATCGACATATTACCTCCTTCAATCAAGCGTTGGAGCGGCATTTGTCACCGGTCATCGCCGCTCCAGAACGAGATATCCGAGCGCGTTCACGCTGGCCTCGAAGGCCGAGGAAACGACCGTCGTGGTCTGGTCCTCGACGATCAGCGCCGGGCCTTGAACCGTAACCCCGGGTTCCAGATCGGAACGAGCGTAGACCGCCGCCTCGATGGTCTTCTCGGTGGCCGAATCGAAGACCTCGCGCCGGCCTCGCGGCGCGGGCGCGGGCTTGGCGGCGGCCTCGGGGACCGGTTCCGGGTCCGGCACCGCCGATTTCACGGTCAGCGTCCAGCTCAGGACCTCCACGTCGAGGCCCGGAATGGTGCGGCCGAAGAGCGCGCTGTAGGCCGCGTCGAAGCCGGCCTGGAGGGTGACGGCGTCGTCCGGCTCCAGCGGCCGTACCGGCAGGTCGACGGTGATCTCGTGGCCCTGGCCGATGTAGCGCATGTAGGCCGTGCGCGCCTCGTGCAGCTCGGCGCCGGGCGCGGCCGGGCGCACGATGGCATAGGCCTCCTCGCGCATTTCCTCGAGGGCCGCGTTGACGGCGTCCGCGTCGAAGCTGGAGAGCCGCTGATAGCGGCTGCGCACCACCTCGTAGGCGATCGGCGCGCACAGGAAGCCGATCGCAGAGCCGACGCCGGCGCCGGTGGGCACGATGACCCGGTCGAGGCCGAGCTTCTCGGCCAGGCGCACGGCGTGCAACGGCGCCGCCCCGCCGAACGCGATCAGCGCCCGGCCCGCGATCTCCTTGCCCCATTCGATGGCGTGCACGCGCGCGGCGTTGGCCATGTTCTCGTCAACCACCTCGGAGACCGCGAAGGCGGCGAGCGGGCCCGCCAGATCGAGCGCGCCGAGCACGCGCCCGATTGCCCGTGCCGCGCGCTCGGGATGAATCGCCACCGCGCCACCGGCGAAGCTCTCGATATCGATCCGGCCCAAGAGCACGTCGGCATCGGTCACCGTGGGCTCTTCGCCGCCGCGGTCGTAGCAGGCCGGGCCCGGGTCGGCGCCGGCGCTCTCCGGCCCGACGTTGATCCGCTTGAGCGCGTCGACCGAGGCGATCGAGCCGCCGCCGGCGCCGATCTCGACCATCTCGATGGCCGGGATGCGCAGCGGCAGGCCGCTGCCCTTCAGGAAGCGGTAGGCGCGCGCCACTTCGAAGCTGCGCGAGGTCAGCGGCGTGCTCCCGTCGATCAGGCAGATCTTCGCCGTGGTGCCGCCCATGTCGAAGGACAGCACCCGGTCGAACCCGCATTCGGCGGCCACCCGGCTGGCCAGGATGGCGCCGCCGGCCGGGCCCGACTCGACCAGGCGGACCGGGAACTTCACCGCGGTCTCGAAGCCGGTCAGCCCGCCGCCCGAGGTCATGAGCAGGAACGGGCAGGCGAAGCCGCGCACGCGCAACTCCCGTTCCAGGCGCGTCAGATAGCTGGCCATGAGCGGGCGCACGTAGGCGTTGGCGCAGGTCGTCGACTGGCGCTCGTACTCGCGGATCTCCGGACAGACCTCGGACGAGAGCGTGACGCTCAGATCCGGCACCGCGGCTTGCAGGATCTCGGCCACGCGGCGCTCGTGCGCCGGGTTGGCGTAGCTGTGGATCAGGCCGATGGCGAGGCTCTCGACGCCGTGCTCGGCAATCGCGGGAATGAGCGCCTCGACGCTGGCCTCGTCGAGGGGTATCAGCGCCTCGCCGGCCGCGTTCAGGCGCTCGGCGACCGGCCAGCGCAGGTAGCGCGGGACCAGGGGGTCGGGCCGGTCGATGTTGATGTCGTACTGCTCGAAGCGGTTCTCGTGGGCCATCTCGACCGAATCGCGCAGGCCTTCGGTGACGATGAGCGCCGTCTTGGCGCCCTTGCGCTCGATGAGCGCGTTGGTCGCCAGCGTCGTGCCGTGGATGATCAGGCCGACCTCGGCCGCCTGGATGCCCGCCTCCGCCATGACCTTGGCGACGCCGTCCAGCACGCCGCGTTCGGGGTTGGCCTGCGTGGTCAACACCTTGAGGGTCGCCCGGCGGCCGTTCGCCTCCAGCACCAGGTCGGTGAAGGTGCCGCCGATATCGACGGCCAGGCGGGCCGGGTGTGCGCCTTCGCTCATCAAGATATCCTGTCTCGGTGATGTATGGTGCCGGTGCTTCCGAACCGCGCGGCAGGGTAGCGGCGCGAGGCGGGGGCGCGCAAGCGCGCGGGAGCGGTAGGCAAGGCGGCGGCGAAGCGCTAAAACGGTCGAGCCCACGCATCGGGCCGGCAGGGAGCATAGGAATGAATAGCGGGGCGGCCCAGGACTGGCCGCGGGACATCTTCGACGCGCTCGCGGCGCTCGACGTGCGCCAGGTCGCCTACGTGCCCGATGCCGGGCACACCGAGCTGCTCGCGCGCTGTGCCGCCGCGCGCGCCGTGCGCATGGTGCTACTGACCACCGAGGAGGAGGGGATCGCGCTCCTGGCCGGCGCCTGGCTGGGGGGCGAGCGCGGGGTCCTGCTCATGCAGAGCAGCGGCATCGGCAACTGCCTCAACATGTTCTCGCTCGCGCGCGTCTGCCGCTTCCCGCTGCTTGTGCTGGTGACCATGCGCGGCGAAGCCGGCGAGTTCAATCCCTGGCAACTGCCCATGGGCCGGAACGCGGGCGAGCTGCTGCGCTTGGCGGGCGTGCGGGTCACCCGCGTGGACGAGGCGGAGCAGGTGGGCCCGGCGGTGGCCGCGGCCGGGCGGACGGCCTTCGCGGAACCGGCGGGCGCGGCGGTGCTGATCGCCCAGCGCCTGGTCGGCGTCAAGAGCTTCGACGGGTAACCCATGACCAGCGGCCGGGCCGAGACCTATCCCCTGCGCCGGCGCGAGGTGGTGGCGCGCCTGGTCGCCGACCGGGGCGAGCTCCTCGTGGTCGGCGGACTGGGGGCGCCGAGCTGGGACCTGACCGCGGCCGGCGACCATCCGCTTACCTTCCCGCTCTGGGGCGCCATGGGCGGGGCCGCCATGATCGGCCTGGGACTCGCGCTGGCGCGGCCGACGCGCCGGGTGCTGGTGGTGACCGGCGACGGCGAGATGCTCATGGGCCTGGGCGCGCTCGCCACCATCGCCGTGCAAGCACCGGCCAACCTCGCCGTCGTGGTGCTCGACAACGAGCGCTACGGCGAGACCGGCATGCAGGCGACCCACACCGCCGGGCCGACCAACCTGGGCGCGGTCGCGGCCGGCGCCGGCTTCCCGGTGGTCGGTGATATTTTCGACCAGGCGCAACTGGAGGCGGCGTTGCCGCGCATCCGCGCCGAGCCGGGGCCGGTGTTCTTCAACATCAAGGTGCGCGCCGAGGACCTGCCGCTGGTGCTGCCGCCCAAGGACGGGGTCCACCTCAAGGACCGCTTCCGCGCCGCCCTGCTCGGGCCGGCGGCCATCGAGTGAGGGTGGGAGCGGCCGGTCCATGACCCAGCGCTACGACGTGGCCATTGCCGGCGGCGCCGTGATGGGCAGCGCGGTCGCCTACTTCCTGGCCGCCGATGCGGACTTCGACGGCTCGATCGCGGTCGTCGAGCGCGACCCGGGCTACGAGGCCTGCGCCACGACCCGCTCCTGGGGCGGCATCCGCCAGCAGTTCTCGACCCCGGAGAACGTCAAGATGTCGCTCTACGGCGCCCAGTTCGTGAGGCGCGCGGGCGAACTCCTCGAAGTCGATGGCGAGCGGCCGGATCTCGGCTTCAAGGAGCGCGGCTACCTGTTCCTGGCGAGCCCGGCGGGCCTGCCGGTGCTCGAGCGCAACTGCGCCATGCAACGCGAGCTCGGCGCCGCAGTGGCGGTGCTCGAGCCGGCGGAGCTGGCCGAGCGCTTCCCCTGGCTCAACCTGGACGGCCTGGCCGGTGCCGGTTGCGGCCTCGCCAACGAGGGCTGGTTCGATCCGAGCGCCCTGCTCCACGGCTTCCGGCGCAAGGCCCGGGCGCTGGGGGTCGCCTACGTGAAGGACGAGGTGGTGTCGGTCGAGGTTTCGCGCGGCCGCGTGACCGGCCTCGGCCTGCGCGCGGGCGGGCGGCTCGACTGCGCCACGCTGGTCAACGCCGCCGGGCCCCAGGCCGGCGCGCTTGCGGCGCTTGCCGGCGCCACGCTGCCGGTCGGCCCGCGCAAGCGCATGACCTACGTCTTCGACTGCCGGGCCGCGCTGCCGCCCCTGCCGCTGGTCATCGATGTCAGCGGCGTCGCCTTCCGCCCCGAAGGCGCCCAGTACATCGCCATCGTCTCCCCGCCGCTGGCTGAGGACTTCGAGCGCGACGACTACGAGCTCGAGTACGGCGCCTTCGAGGAGGTGATCTGGCCGACGCTGGCCCAGCGCGTTCCCGCCTTCGAGGCGATCAAGCTGACCGGCGCCTGGGCCGGGCACTACGACTACAACGCCTTCGACCAGAACGCGATCCTGGGGCCCCACCCGGAGATCGAAGGCCTCATGTTTTGCAACGGCTTCAGCGGCCATGGGGTCCAACAGTCCCCGGCGGCCGGCCGTGCCGTCGCCGAGCTGATCGTGCATGGGCGCTTCCGCAGCCTGAATCTCTCCAAGCTGCTCTACGCGCGCATCGCCGAGGGCCGGCCGGTCCAGGAAGAAAACGTGGTGTGATCGGAGTTCGCACCGCTAGGCAGTGTATCAGTTAGAAATTTGACGTGGCTCGAAAGCAAGAAGCGGACTCCGACTGAAAGCGGTCATCGTTCCGGTGCGGCCATTGAGTCCGGGATTAGCCACAAGCCGGCATTCTCTACGAGTCACTTCCGGCTCGAAAAGGGCGATCACAAGCGATTGCGCTACGCCGAGATGGCATCAAATGGGGAATGTCGGATCGCAAAGACGATGCGGCGTACAACGCCTTGGTCTACCATGGGCCGGCTCATTTAGACGACGCCGCATTCGGGGTTAAATTCATGGCAAAACTGCCCCTTTCGGCCTTGCCGCTGAGGCACTACAAGCACCAGGTGTGGGACACGGCCCGCTGGCAGGGCTTCGAGTCGCGCCCCGGTGACATTCTTGTCTGCACGCCCTACAAGGCGGGCACGACCTGGATGCAGATGATCTGCGCGCTGCTGGTCTTTCAACGCACTGAGTTCCACCTGCCACTGACCGAGATTTCCCCCTGGATGGAACTGAGGGCGGTGCCCGCCAGCGAGATTCACGCGATCTTCGCCGCGCAGGATCACCGGCGGATCATCAAGACTCATACCCCTCTGGACGGGCTGCCCTGGTTCCCGGGGGCGACTTACATCTGCGTCGGGCGCGATCCACGCGACATTTTCATGTCGATGCTGAACCATTTGCAGATCACCAACCCAGACGCCGATACGATTTTCAGGCGCGAGATGCGCGAATCCGGGGAGGAACCAGAGACCCCGCCCGAGGACCCGAACGAGTTTTTCCGGATGTGGCTGACCAACGGCAGCTTTCCCTGGGAGAGCGACGGTGCGCCTTTCTGGTCGGTGTTCCGCCACGGTGCAACGTTCTGGGCGCATCGGGACGAGCCGAATATCTTGATAGTCCACTACAGCGACCTCAAGGCCGATCTGGAGGCCGAGATGCGCCGAATCGCGGTGGCGCTGGGCATCAAGGTTCCCGTGGACGCGTGGCCCGAACTGGTCGCGGCGGCAAGCTTCGAGAGCATGAAGAGAAACGCCGACCGGATGGCGCCGGACACCAACTTCAAGATGTGGAAGGACAATTCACAGTTCTTCAACAAGGGCACCTCCGGGCAGTGGCAAGGGGTGCTGTCGGCGGATAGCCTGGCGTTGCTGGACGAGGTGACCGCGAAGTATCCGGCGGACTACATAAGCTGGCTGTTCAACGGTTCATCCTGAACCTCGAGTAACACCAAGGAGCGGTCTCGCTGCGGCCCGTTACTCGATGTGCCAGATGCCGTCGGGCCGGAAGGCGTGGAAGACGAAGGCGAAGGTCACATCGTAGGGCACGTCCTCGAGGCCGTCCGCGCCGCGCCGCTGCACGACGACGTTGCCCACGTCCCGGCCGCTCGAGATCCTGCGGCTGTCGAGGGCCGAGTTCTGTCCGGCCTCCCAGGTGAGCACCAGATCGCCCGATTCGACCCGGCCCTTCCCGCGCACCAGCTCGAGCGACCAGGCTTCGTTCTCGATCGCCACCACGCGCGCCATGGGCTCGATGTCGTCCGGGTAGTCGCCGCCATAGAGGAAGGGGACGGAGGTGCTGTCGTACCCGGCGTAAGGGTTGGAGCCGTAACGGCGCATGGAGCGATCGTTGGGAACCAGGACTATCCCGTCGGGATGGCGCGCGGCGAAGCGCTCCCACGATTCCAGGCGCGCCGGAAGCACCTTCAGCCGGGTGCCGGTGCGCTCGCCGACGATCGCCTCGCCCAGGAACTGCTGCCACCAGCTTTCGGTGTCGCGGTCGTACATGACCAGGTCGGAATTGCGCAGCTTGCCGGTGGTGCCGAACTCGGTCGCCTTGCCCGCGACCCGCCGGTCGAAGACCACCGCCGAGTTGCACAAGGGGCAGTAGGTGACCGTGACCGGGACGCCGCCGACGGTATCGTTGACGATCTCGTGCCAGATCAGGATGCCCAGGGGATAGGCGCGCGCGTCGCCGTTGACCACCAGGCCGATCACCGGCTCGGTCGCAGCCAGGTTGCCGGCCTCGGCGACCGGCACGAACTCGGGCGCGTCGATCGAGGGAATGCCGTCCTTGGGCGGCCCACCGCTCATGATCTCGTCAAAATCGATCGAGGTCTTGGAGAAGTCAGTTTGCGGCCAGGCGTAGCGCCACCGGTCCGGGTTGGCCTGGGCGGCGCCGGCGAGCGCGAGGAAAAGGGCCAGCACGGCGCAGGTCGCGGCCACCCGGCCCGACGCGGCCACCCGGGTCTCAATCATGGCGGATCTCAATCATGGGAGGAAGTATCCCGGCGCGGCCGGGCAAAGGCCAATCACAAATCGGTGAAGCGGGTGTGCGCCAAGGGGGCCGCGCTCACGGTACTTTGATTGCTGCCGGGCGACGGGATTCCGCAGTGTTGCGCCGCTGGATGACCTCCAATACCACCTTGGCGGCCCGTTCGCTGGGCGCCGGCGAGACGCCGCCGAGGCGCGCGACGACCTCGCGAAAGCCGGAAAGCTGCGCCGCGCGCTCGGCTTCGTCGGCAAGCAGGGGCTCGACCGCCTCGACGATCGCTTGGGGCGTGCAGGCCGCCTGGAGAAGCTCCGGGGCGACCTGGCGATCGGCCAGCAGGTTGACCAGGGCGACATGGTCGACGCTGACCAGGCGCCGGGCCAGGAACGCGGTCACCGGACTGACCTTGTAACAGACGACCATGGGCACGCCGGCCAGGGCGAGCTCCAGGGTGACGGTGCCGGACTTGGCCACGGCCGCCCGGCTGGCGGCGAAGGCATCGTATTTCTCTGCCGGCTCGGTCACCACGATGGTCGGCATCGGCCAGGCCCGGACCGCGGCGGTGACCTCGTCGCGCACCGCTTCGACGGTCGCGACGGCGACCGTGAGCTCCGGCCGGTTTCGCCCGAGCCGGCGCACCGCCTGGGCGAAGACCGGCAGGAGCCGGCGCACCTCGGTGTGCCGGCTGCCGGGCAGCACCGAGACCACCGTCGCATCCGGCGCGATACCGTGGCGGGCCCGGAACGCCGCGCCGTCGCCGCGCTCGGCGCCGGCCTCGAGCACCGGGTGGCCGACGAAGCTGCACGGCAGGCCGGAGCCTTCGAAGAACCGCGGCTCGAAGGGCAGCAGCGCCAGGAGGTGATCGAGACAATGGGCGAGCTTGCGCGCCCGGCGCGGGCGCCAGGCCCAGACATGGGGCGCCACGTAGTGCACGCGGGGCACGCCAAGGCGTCCGATCCGCCGGGCGACCCGGAAGGAAAATTCGGGCGAATCCACGGTCACGACGGCATCCGGCGCGAGGCGCTCGATTTCGGCAACCGTCTGGCGCAGGCGGCGCAGGATCCGGGGCAGGTGCGGCAGGATCTCGGCCAAGCCCATGAGCGAAAGCTCGCCCATGGGGAACAGGCTGTCCAGTCCTTCACGGACCATCGCCGGGCCGCCGACGCCGGCGAAGCGGACCCGCTCGCCGGTCTTGCGTTTCAAGGCCGCCATGAGCCGGCCGGCGAGATTGTCTCCGGAGGCCTCGCCGGCGACCAGGAAGATCAAGGGCCCGGCCTCGGCGCCGTCCGCGTCCAGGGGTGATCGTGCCATCGGCTAGGCCGACCCCTCGGGCGGGCCCGGAGCGGTGGATTCGGCGGCCCGGTCGAGGTGCGGCTTGAGCGCGCCGATGATATGATCCAGCACTCCGGCCTGCGCGGCCGCGTAATTCGCCGCGGCCTCGATCATGCCCGCGCGCGCGGCGTCGTCCTCCAACAACCAGGAAACCGCCGCGGCGAGCTGTTCGGCGTCGACCACCTGGCGGATCGCATCGGCCCGGCTCATCTCCTCGCTCACGCGCAGGAAGTTCGTCATGTGCGGACCGCACAGGATCGCGCTGCCGAGTTTGGCCGGCTCGATCAGGTTCTGCCCGCCCTTGGCGATCAGCGAGCCGCCGACGAAGACCACGTCGCAGAGACGGTACCACAGGCCCATCTCGCCGATGGTGTCGGCCAAGTAGACCTCGGTCTCCGCGCTCACGGGCTGGTGCGCGCTGCGCAGCGCGACACGCAGGCCGCGCGATCGCAGGCCCTCGGCGAGGCCGGCTCCGCGGTCGGGGTGTCGCGGCACGAGGAGGGTCAGCAGTCCGGGAAACCGGGGCGCGAGCCGGGCGTGGACCTGGGCGACGATGTCCTCCTCGCCGGGATGGGTGGAGGCCGCGAGCCAGCGGGGCCGCGCCCCCAGTACGCCCCGGAAGGCGGCCAGCTCCTCCGGGTCGGCGGCCAGCGGCGGGGCGGCGAACTTGAGGTTGCCGAGGCGCAGGGGGTCGGCCGCGCCCAGGTCGCGCAGATGCGCCTCGTCCTCGCGCGATTGGGCGAGGGTGATCGAAAACTGCCTCAGGAGGTGGCCGATCAGCGGGCGGAACCGCCGCCAAGAGGCGTACGACCCGCCCGAGACCCGGCCGTTGACGAGCGCCAGATCGACACCGCCCGCGCGCGCCTGGAGCAGCAGATTGGGCCAGAACTCGGACTCCACCATGAGCCCGAGCGCGGGTCTCCAGTGCGCCAGAAAGCGGCCCACGGCCGCCGGCAGGTCGACCGGCAGGTATTGGTGAATGACGCCCTCGGGCAGACGCTCGGCCATCAACCTGGCCGAGGTCACGGTCCCCGTGGTCATCAGCAGGTTGAGCCCGGGCCAGCCCTCCCGGATGCCGTCGACGAGCGGCAGCGCCGAGAGCGATTCGCCGACGCTGGCGCCGTGGACCCAGACCAGCGGACCCGGCGGCCGCGCCACGCCGGCATGGCCGAAGCGCTCGGCCAGGCGCGCCGGATCCTCCCGGCCCCGGGCCACGCGTTGGCGCAGATGGCGCCGCACCAAGGGCGTCGCGGCCGCGCTGAAAAGGCGGTAAGCGACGAAAATTCCACCTGCCATCACGCCGGGCGCCATCGCGGTTGCGGCCAAGTTTCGGTCTGGTCCAGGTCTCTTGCCGGTCTCGTCAAGACGTCACTCACGGTGGGTTCGAGAATCCCGCGCGGCGCGGCTCACGTGCCATTACCTTGCAACGATAGCAAGGACCCTGCAATGATATAGCGGCGGCTTCGAGTCGACCGAGCTTCGCGCCGGCCGGCTCTGTTGTCGGTTCGGCGAAAGCCGCGCGGGTGTTGTTTGATGGGGAACGAGAGGCGGGCTGCCTTCACGATCGCGGCCGAAAGCTTTCTCACGGCGGTCCGGCAGCGGGGCTTCGAATTTTACACCGGCGTGCCTTGCTCATTCCTTGACACCGCTTATCAATCGCGCGATCGGCGATCCCCCGGTCCGCTACCTCGGCGCCGCCAGCGACGGCGAGGCGGTGGGCATCGCGGCGGGTCCGCGGGTTCCTGACAGGGGCGTAAGCTTCGGGCCGAGGGGGCGGAAAATTGTGCCATTGTGTGGTGTTATGCCCCGTGCAATATAATCTCTCCGATCCGTTCGAGCGCTTGATGAGATGTTCTTGAGAATTTGTGCGGCTGTCATCGTGCTGTTCGCGCTTGGCGCCTGTGCCGGCGGCGGGCGGACCGATGCGACCGTATCGGGCGCGACGGAGCCCGGCGCGGGACGCTACGACGCGGCGCGGGCGGAACAGTTGGTGCAGCAAGCGCGGGAGGCCGCGGACAGCGGCGATCTGGCGGCGGCCGAGAGCGCTTTCGAACAGGCCCTCGACGCCTGGCCCACCTCGAAGCCGGCCTGGGACGGGCTCGCCGAGGCATACCGCCGTCAGGGGCGCCAGGAGGAGCTCGAGGTCGCGAGCTTCTTCGCCGCGCGCATGGACTGGGTCGCGACCTTGCCGCCGCTGGTCGCCAGCGGCGCTTTCGAGAACGTCGCCGAGGGGCGCGTGTCCATCGCGGAGAACAATCCGGAACTGCGGCGCCGCTCGGCCCAGCTCGTGGATTTTCTGCGCACCCGGGAGGTGCAGGCTCGTGACACTTCCTACGACGAGGAGATCGAATATTGGCAGTTGATCCCGGCAGCCATTATCTCGACTGTTCTGGTAGTAATCGGGGGTGGAAACCTAATTGGCGTCCCAATATTTTGAGAGAAAAAATGAAGGTGCTGAATTTCACGAACGCCCGCCAACCCAGCGGCGACGGCCATGTCGACGATCCGAAAAGCGACCACTCTGGCCGGGCAAGTGCTGAGCCTGCCCATGCATCCGCACCTCGAGGTTGAGATCCAGGACCGGGTCACACAGGCCTTGCGAAACGCGATCCTAGCCCGGTGACGTCTCCCGGTCAACGGTAAGCCGTAGCGCGGCGAACCTGAGGTTACCCGGGCGCTTCGAGTCGGCGACGCCCCGTTCGGGCACACGGATCTGGTCCGCGCGCGACTGGGCGAGTGTGAGTGAGAACAGTCGCAGAAGATGCGCAATCAGTGGTCGGACCCGGCGCCAGGAGGCGTACGACGAGGCCGAGAACCGACCGTTTACTGGGGGCGAGCTCGACCCCGCGCCCGGGTTTGGATGAACAGATTGCGCCAGAATTCGGACTCGATCACCAGGTCAAGTCGACGCGCGCTGATGGGTAACGCCGTCGGGCAGGTCGACCGGCGCGTATTGCTGGGGTGACGCCGCCGGGCAGCCGCTCGGACTTGACCGTACTCGATATGATCAGTCGAGATTACGTCGGAGAAAGAATTTTTCGCGGCCTAGCATGACGTGACAGGATCTTTCTTGCTATGGTAAAAGACGAGGTGCCGGAGGCTGGGAGCGAGCCGGTCCCCCGGCAAGGCACACATAGGGAAGGGGACATATTGACGGAGGATCGAGGGGGCGGAAGGGCGCGAGCGGGACGTCTTGCCCCGGCGAGCGAAGAGCTAGCGCGCGGTGCGGTAGGGCCCGAGGGACTCGAGCTCAGGGAACTCCTCTCTCGCTATGAAGAAGACGACATCAGCCTTGTCGACTTATGGCTGGTGTTGGTGCGGCGTCGCTTCATCTTCACCGCAGCTGTCCTGGCCAGCGTTCTCGCCGGGCTTTTGTTTGCGTTTCTTAAGACCCCAACGTACACGTTC
>JACZWN010000086.1 GCA_022572105.1 Pseudomonadota bacterium
CATTTCCGGCCCCACGCCCCTAAGTATCTGCTGGCCCGCGTCGACTACGGCGGGCCGGTCGCGGCGGTCGTCGGCCGGGACAACCTGATCGGAACCCAGTTCCATCCGGAGAAGAGCCAGGCCGCCGGCCTGGCCTTGATCGGCAACTTTTTGAGGTGGCGCCCATGACCGTTGATCCCGACCCGGAGGCCCCCGGGGGCGCTCGGCCGAGCACCGCGGTGGAGCGGCTGAGCGCGTTTCGCGGCCCCGACCTGAACGATCTCTGCGACGCGACCGAGGCGGCGATCCGGGACGGCGGCGGCTTCGGCTGGCTGAAACCGCCGCCGCGCCACGTCATGGAGACCTTCTGGAAGGGGGTGCTGGTGGTGCCCGAGCGCGAGCTCTTCGTCGCCCGCCTGGACCGGACCATCGCCGGCTCGGCCCAACTGGTGCGGCCGCCGCGCAACAACGAGGCCCAGGGCTACGTCGGGCAGTTGACCACGTCCTTCGTCGCGCCCTGGGCGCGCGGCCACGGGCTGGCGCGCAGCCTGACGCTGGCGATCGAGGAAGCGGCGCGCGATGCCGGCCTGCGGGTGCTCAATCTCGACGTGCGCGAGACCCAGGACGCCGCGATCCGGCTCTACGAGTCGCTCGGCTACAGGCGCTGGGGCACGCACCCGCACTACGCCTGGATCGACGACCGCTGGACGACCGGCTTCTTCTATCACAAGGATCTGATGGGCAACGGCGCCCGGCCCACATAAATCGGGGGGTAAATCGGGGACAGTATACCATTTTCTGGCCTCGGGGTTTGGCCCAACCCGGGACCGGAAAATAATATACTGTCCCCGATTTACCCCCCGGTTTAGCGGATAGTCGCGATGATCCTCTACCCCGCCATCGACCTGAAGGACGGCCAGGCGGTGCGCCTGCTGCGCGGCGACATGGCCAGCGCGACCGTGTTCAACGAGGACCCGGCGGCCCAGGCGCGCGCCTTCGCCGAGGCCGGTTTCGCCTGGCTGCATCTGGTCGACTTGAACGGCGCCTTCGAAGGCCGTCCGGTCAACCGCGCCGCGGTCACGGCGATCCTGGCCGCGGTCGAGCTGCCCGTGCAGTTGGGCGGCGGCATCCGCGACATGGCGACCGTCGAGGCCTGGCTGGCGGCCGGGGTTGCGCGCGTCATCCTGGGTACCGCCGCGGTCAAGGACCCGGCTTTCGTGCGCGCGGCCTGCCGGCGCTTCCCGGGGCGCGTCGCGCTCGGCATCGACGCGCGGCGGGGCCGCGTCGCGGTCGAGGGCTGGGCCGAGGCGAGCGAGGTGGAGGCGCTCGATCTGGTCCGGCGCTTCGAGGACGCCGGCGCGGCGGCCATCATCCACACCGACATCGACCGCGACGGCGCGCTGCAAGGCGTCAACGTTGCCGCGACCCGGGCGCTGGCGCGGGCGACCTCGATTCCGGTCATCGCCTCGGGCGGGGTCGCCTCGCTCGGCGACATCGAAGCCCTGGCGGCGGCGGCCGAGGACGGCATCGAAGGCGCGATTCTCGGGCGCGCGCTCTACGACGGGCGCATCGACCCGGCCGCCGCGCTGTCGCTGGCGAACGATCGCCGGGCCGAGCCGGTCCCGCAAGGAATGCCTCGATGCTGACCGCCCGCGTCATCCCCTGCCTCGACGTGAAGGACGGGCGCGTGGTCAAGGGCATCAACTTCGTGAGCCTGCGCGATGCCGGCGACCCGGTCGAGCAGGCGCGCATTTACGACCGGGCCGGCGCCGACGAGCTCTGCTTTCTCGATATCACGGCCAGCCACGAGAAGCGTGACATCATGCTCGACGCGGTCGCGCGCACCGCCGAGGTCTGCTTCATGCCACTCACCGTGGGCGGCGGCGTGCGCACCACCGACGACATCCGCACCCTGCTCGTGGCCGGCGCCGACAAGGTCGCGATCAACACCGCGGCGGTCGAGGACCCGGACTTCGTGCGCGCCGGCGCCGAGAAGTTCGGCAGCCAGTGCATCGTGGTCGCGGTCGACGCCAAGCGGACCGCGGCGGGCGGCTTCGAGGTCTTCACCCACGGCGGGCGCGCGCCCACGGGCCTGGACGCGCTCGACTGGGTGAAACGCATGGCGGCGCTCGGCGCCGGCGAGATCCTGCTGACCTCGATGGACCGCGACGGCACGCGCCAAGGCTACGACCTGGAACTGACCCGCGCGGTCGCCGATTCGCTCACCATCCCGGTCATCGCCTCGGGCGGCGTGGGGGTCCTGGACCATCTGGTCGAGGGCATCCGCGACGGCCACGCCAGCGCCGTGCTCGCCGCCTCGATCTTCCATTTCGGCGAGCACACCATCGCCGAGGCCAAGGCGCACATGGCCGCCGCCGGCGTGCCCGTGCGCCCGGCGGGCTGACCCGCCCCGGGCTGACAGCGCGGCGGTTTCCTGCTACGCCACTGGCGCGATTAATTTGGGAGCGGCGGCATGAGCGGTGAGCAAGGCCGGGAACGCGACGGGCGCGTGCTCGACGCGCTCTTCGAGGTGATCGCGGGGCGCAGGGGCGCGGACCCGGCGAGTTCCTATACCGCGAAGCTGTTCCAGGACGGGGTCGAGGCGATCGCCGGTAAAGTGGTCGAGGAGGCGGCCGAGACCGTCGAGGCCGGCCGGTCGGACCGGCCCGACCGGCTGGCGGACGAAAGCGCGGACCTGCTCTATCACCTGCTCGTGCTCTGGGCCGCCAAGGGCGTGACGCCGGCCCGGGTCTGGGCCGTGCTGGAGGGCCGGCGCGGCACCTCGGGCCTCGCGGAAAAGGCCGCGCGCGGCAAGGACTAATACCAAGGTGCGGGCTTGAAACGCGGTTGGTAACGAAGGAGGGGGGCATCGAGACCATGGCCTACGACCAGAGCAACATCTTCGCCAAGATCCTGCGCGGCGAGATTCCCTGCGACAAGGTCTACGAGGACGAACACGTGCTCGCCTTCCGCGACATCAACCCCCAGACCCCGACCCACGTGCTGGTCATCCCCAAGGGCGCCTACGAATCCTTCGACGACTTCTCCAGCCAGGCCTCGGCCGAGGAGATCGCCGGCTTCGTGCGCGCCGCCGGCCAAATCGCGCGCGAGGCCGGCGCGGTCGAGGCGGGCTACCGCATCCTCGCCAACAACGGCCCCGACGCGCTCCAGGAGGTGCCCCACTTCCACCTCCACATCTTCGCCGGCAAGCCCCTGGGCCGCATGATCAAGCCGCCGGAGAAATAATATCAACGAGATTTGGTCTTATTCGGTGAACCCCGTTACCGTCCCCGCTCCGGCGCGTCCTCGTCCAGGCGCTCGAGTTGGCGCTCGAGGCGCTTCCACAGCCGGTCGGCGCCCTCGGTCGGCTCGGCCATGGTCTCGGGCAGCGCCGTGGCCAGGCGGTCGCACAGGCGGTCGATCTGATCCTGGAGGCGGGCGCGCAGGGCGCATTCCAGGCCCAGGAACTTGTGCTGGGTGTCCAGGTGCCGGAGCAGCCGGTCGCGCTCGGCCTCCAGCGCCCGGACCCGGTGCTTCTGGCGCGCGACCTCGGCGCGCAGGCGCAGGGCCGTGTCCCCGGGCGCATCGCCGGCCGTGTCCCCGGGCGCCTCGCCGGCCACGCCGCCGGGCGCGAGGTGGTTGGTTGGTATCCTGGTCGGTGGCGCGCCGCCGCCGGGGCCTGGGACCGCCCGGTCCTTGAGCACCACCTGGACCCGGCCGTTGCGCCGGACCGCCCACAAGGTGCCGCGCTTGATGCGGCTCCTGACCGCGTCCGGGGTGATCCCCAGACGCTCCGCCGCGGCGTCGACGGACAGCCTTTCCTGGCTCGCCATAGGTCGCCTACTTGGTCGTTTTAGTTAACGGTATACTAACACAAAAACCGGGCCCGGGGGGGTTAAAATCGACCCCCGGAGCACGCCATTTCGCGCCTATCCCGCTGTTAATCTTGGTTAATTTTGCCGACGGCCGCGCGGCCTCGCTGGGCCCCCTCAAAACCGCCCGGGCGCGATGCGCCGGTAGCTGAGCGCCTCGGCGATGTGGATGCGCCGCACGGACTCGGCGGCGTCGAGGTCGGCGAGCGTGCGCGCCACCTTGAGCACCCGGTGGTAGCCGCGCGCGGTCAGCTTCATGCGCTCGGCCGCCTCGGTGAGCAGTCGGCGCCCCTCGGCATCGGGCGCGGCCACCTCCTCGAGCAGTTGGCCGTCGGCCTCGGCGTTGGTCCTGGGGACGTTGGTCCCGGGCGCGGCGGTGCGCGGGCGCCGGTCCCCGTCCACTCCGCCATAGCGCCGGGTCTGGCGTTCGCGCGCCGCGGCGACGCGGGCGGCGACTTCGGCCGAGCCCTCGGCCGGCGGTGGCAGCGAGAGGTCGCTGGCGTGCACCGCCGGCACCTCGACGTGCAGGTCGATGCGGTCGAACAGGGGCCCGGAGATCTTGGACTGGTACTCCAAGGCACACCGGGGCGCCCGCGGGCAGGCCAAGGCCGGATCGTCCAGGTGGCCGCAGCGGCAGGGGTTCATGGCGGCGATCAGCTGGACCCGGGCGGGATAGGTGACGTGGGTGTTGGCGCGCGCGATCGCGACCCGGCCGGTCTCGAGCGGCTGGCGCAGGGCTTCCAGGGTGGCGCGCGGGAATTCCGGAAATTCGTCCATGAACAAGACGCCCAGGTGGGCGAGCGAGATTTCGCCGGGGCGCACCCGCAAGCCGCCGCCGACCAAGGCCGCCAGCGAGGCCGAGTGGTGCGGGTCGCGGAACGGCCGTTGGCGCAGCAGCCGGCCGTCCGAGAGCTGGCCGGCGACCGAGTGGATCATGGAAACCTCGAGCGCCTCGGCGGGGGTGAGCGGCGGCAGGATGCCGGGCAGGCGCTGGGCGAGCATGGACTTGCCGGCGCCGGGCGGGCCGACCATCAGCAGGTTGTGGCCGCCGGCCGCGGTCACCTCGAGCGCCCGCTTGGCGGTCTCCTGGCCCTTGATGTCCTTGAGGTCGAGGGCCGCGACCGCGACCTCGGCCAGCGCCGGCTCGGGCGGGGTCAGCACCTGGGTGCCCTTGAAATGGTTGACCAGGGCGAGCAGGGAGTCCGGCGCCAAGACCTCGATGCCGCCGGCCCAGGCCGCCTCGCCGCCCTGGGCCGCCGGGCAGATCAGCCCGCGCTCGCAGGCGTGGGCGTGGATCGCCGCCGGCAGCACCCCGGCCACCGGGCTGATCCGCCCGTCCAGCGCCAGCTCGCCCAAGGCCGCGTAGCCGCCGATCTCGTCGGCGGGCAGGACCCCCATGGCGACCAGCAGGCCGAGTGCGATCGGCAGGTCGAAGTGGCTGCCTTCCTTGAGCAGGTCGGCGGGCGCCAGGTTCACGGTGATGCGCTTGGGCGGCAGCGCCAGGCCGAGGGCGCCGAGCGCGGCGCGCACCCGCTCGCGGCTTTCGGCGACCGCCTTGTCGGGCAGGCCGACCACGGTGAAGGCGGGCAGGCCGGCCGCCATCTGCACCTGGGCGTCGACGTCGATCACGTCGATGCCCCGGAACGCCACCGTATTCACGCGCGCGACCATGGGCGGCCCTCCCGAGCGCCATCCGGCGCTTGCCGCGCCGATTGTTATTCTTTGGGTTTGGGAGCTTAAGCCGCCCGGCCGCCTCGATCCAGGGTGGTGATCCGGAAGCGCGAATAGCCGGCAGGCGAGCCGGCGGCGGCGGCATGGCAGTGAATGCCCCCGCATGTGGCGCGCGGGCAGGCAGGGGCGACGGGGAGTCCCGTCCCCTTATCGTGCCTTTGCTCGCGTTCGGGCCTGGCGGCCGGTGTGACGGGCCTTGGCGGGATCGGCGTCCCTCACTCCGGGATAAGTACGGAATTATGTAGCAAGCGCACCTAGCCACACCTACTGGTAGTGCCGAGGAGACTTGGAGGTGATTAGGAAAACTGGACTCGACTTATATAAAGGTTTCCTGCCAGATTATTGGGATGGAAAATATCAAGAAATCAGGCGGTTGGGCGCTCGCTTTCTTGCTATGGCTGTGGACAGTAGTTCCGAAAGTCATGGATTGGGTGGGGCGTTCGACACTCCCGGAAGATTGGCAGCAGCTTATGGCTGATAAACTGCCAATGTGGGCAGCCTGGTTGTTCTCTACCCCTTGGTGGGTTCCCGCATTGCTCGCCACCCTATTAACAGCTTGTATGATTTGGGTTTCTTGGCCCAGGCAACGCACAGCAACTAATGCAATTGTCCCACAACAATCTGACCCTAATGATCTAAAAATAGATCCTTGGGTTGCTAATGGTACGCCAACTTTCGTTGAGCTTCATCTAGTTATGGATGAGTTTCGGTGTAAGGAAGTGTCATCATCGAATGTATTTGACACAACGACATCATTAATCGGTAACGACAAAACGCAGTTAGAGATTGTGGTGGTTTTTGATCGATGGATTGTCTCACGCGATGCGGCAATTACCTGTGACAACAGATTGGATGGATATAGAACAGCGATCCAAAAAATCACTGATCGACATTTAATTTGCCAAGTTCTAAATGTTGGTTCCCCGGCTGTAATTCGCATTGACTGCAATTAGCTTAGATCGGATTGAGACGTTGAACGCAAATAGCAGTAAGTGTGATGGTGTAGCGTGAGAGAAACACGCGGGAAAAGATTCTTTTCAGGACTCCATTAAGATTGTAGCATTAGAAAGTGGGTGACCGACGGCGTCACCGGGGAGGCTACCCTCGATGGCGCCGTCAGCCTAGTTCGGTTTTGACGTGCGGTCTTTCCGCACTGAGCACCTATCCCTTCTCCGGTTACCAGCCGGTCTAGGGTGTAGCGGTCGCCAACCGCCGTTAACGGGTCGCAGAGTCATCCACTCTGCGGCTCGAATTCCTTAGTCCTTCTCGTCTCGGGCGGGCTCACCTCCAAAATCGTCTGAGGTCACGATCCCCATCCCCGCGACAGTATATCGCCCATATCCGCGCCGCTCGACGTGCCCACGACGGCGGAGGTAACCGATAGCGTTGTAGATCTCCTTTGCCGTCGCCGTAATGCCGGCGCCTGCAACGTCCTGCCTAATTTCGCCAACCGTCCATTCCGACTGGCTTGGCAGCAGTCGGACGACGGCGCTCAGAACTTCACCAGCGCGTGGCGTTGCCGATGGACGCACCGTTCGCAAAACACGCTCCTGTTCGGCAGGCGATAGCGCATCGAGCAATGTTCGAATCGCGTCGAAAATCTTTTCAGTACGTTGTTCCGACACGCGATCAGCGGGCGACGGAATATGCGTAACTTTAGCCATGGGCCATGAGTATGCACATGCAGAGTTTAGAGTCGAATCATTTGGTGTATTGCAGGCGAGAATGAATCGGTGGAGTAGTAGCTGGCCGACTAACGCGCCACCCGCCAAACCAAGTACTGCTCCAGCCCCTTCTCGGACCTAACAAGGCCCCATTCTCTTATATACCGCATAGACGACCCCACACGCTTGCCGATAGTGCGGACTAGGCGCTTGTCGGCGGTATTAAGGCCCCTCTCTGCCATGACGTGCCGGGCCAAGTCATGCGTAGTGAGCGGCACGCTGGACTGCCGGAGCGCGGACAGGATGAGCCGGGAGCCTTGGCCCCTCAATACTTGATTGCGGGGTGGGAATGGCTTGGGTCGGATTTCTTCTAGGTCGATATCGGCCTCAAACAGCCGGATCGCTGCGTCGATGTTTTCCAGGTTGATAATCAATTGCCGCAACTCGGTCTGGGTATGCTCGATCCGGCCCACGATCTCTGCGTGTTTCTTGATAAGCGCAGTCACGACGTGAGGTGCGGCCATGCTGCAAGTATATGAAATCGCGCGAAAAGTTTTGAGGGGATTTTAGGTGCGTTTGCTACCTAATACCGGATAAGTCGCCCCACGCTCACGCCGCGTGCACCTCGGCGTGGCGTTTTTCGATGGCGTCCCAGATGTCGGATTCGAGGCAGACGCCGTCGAAGCGGTTGATCTCCTGGATGCCGGTCGGCGAGGTCACGTTGATCTCGGTCATGAAGCTGCCGATCACGTCGATGCCGACGAAGATGAAGCCGCGCTCGGAGAGCGTCGGGCCGATGGCCTCGCAGATCTCGCGGTCGCGCGGGGTGAGCTCGGCTTTGACCGCCTTGGCGCCGACGTGCAGGTTGGCGCGCGCCTCGCCGGGCGCGGGGATGCGGTTGATGGCGCCGGCCGCCACGCCGTCCACGAGGATGATGCGCTTGTCGCCCTGGCGCACCTCGGGCAGATAGGCCTGGGCGATGATCGGTTCGCGGTAGAGGCCGGTGAACATCTCCAGGAGCGCGTTCAGGTTCTCGTTCTCGGGGGCGATGTGGAACACGCCGATGCCGCCGTTGCCGAACAGCGGCTTGATGATGATGTCCATGTGCTCCTTGCGGAACGCCCAGATCTCGTCGCGGTCGCAGGAGATCAGCGTCGCCGGCATGAGCTCGGCGAAGTGGGTGACGAACAGCTTCTCCGGCGCGTTGCGCACCTGCACCGGGTCGTTGACCACGAGGGTTTCCGGGTGCACGTGCTCGAGCAGATGGGTGGCGGTGATGTAGGACATGTCGAAGGGCGGATCCTGGCGCATGAGCACGACATCGAGGGTCGCCAGGTCGATCGTCTCGGGCGCGCCGTAGCGCGCCGGCGCGGCCGGATCGCGCACCACCTCGAAGGGCCGGGCGCGGGCGTAGACCCGGCCGTCGCGCAAGGAGAGGTCCTGGGGCAGGTAGTGATAGAGGCCGTGGCCGCGGCGCTGGGCCTCGAGGGCGAGCGCGAAGCTGCTGTCGGCGTCGATGTCGATACCCTCGATGGGGTCCATCTGGATGGCGACGGCGAGGCTCATGAGCGGTGTCACCCCCTTGGATTATGTGTGGATTATGTGCCCTCCCCGGGGCCCGGCCGCGCCCAAGCGGCCGCATCCAGTATATAGCGATTTGTGCGCCGCGTGCCTCATGACAATCGGGGCTTGCCCGCTTGCGGCCTCGGGCGGGCGGGCGCGGCTCAGTTGAGCCGCGTTTTGACCTTCTGCAAGAGCGCCGCCGCCTGCTGCCGCGCCGGCCCGTCCCGGACCAGCTTCAGGGAATTCTCCAGCGCCATCGCGGCGGCACGCAGGTTGCCGAGGTGGGCGTGCAAGCCGCCGGCTTCGCGCCACAGCTCGCCATGGTCCGGCGCGATCATGAGCATGGTCTCCAAAACCCCGAGCGCCGCTTCCGTGCGGCGCTCCTGGAGCAGGCGCAGCTTGATGTTGTTCTGCAGGCGCAAGAGCACGTCGCGGTTGGACACCGCGGTCATGTGCGCCGGCGTGAGCTCGCTGCCTGCGCCGGCCACCGAGCCCAGGAGCTCGCGCAGCTCGCGCGGGCCGTGCAGCGCGCCGCCGTTGAAGGGGTCGAGGATCGCGTGCTCGCCGCCCAGCGCCAGGCGGAGCAGGAAGTGGCCCGGGAAGGTGAGGCCCTCGATGGGCCAGCCCTGGGCGCGCGTCGCGTGCATGTAGAGGATGCCGAGGGCCACCGGCAGCCCCTTACGCCGGTCGATCACCCGCATGAGGTTCGCGTTCTGGATATCGTCGTAGGTGAGCCGGTCGCCGGCGTAGCCGTAACGCTCGAGCATGACCGCGTTGAGCGCCGCGACGCGACCGTGCAGCGACGCCGTGGCGCCGTGCCGCTCGCCCAGGTCCGCCGTGTCGCGGGCGAGCCGCGACAGGTGCTGCCTGTAGTGGCTCAACGACACGCCCGGCCGGTCGAATGCGGCCAAGATGAGCGCCGCCTCGGCGATATCGATCTCGGCATCGGCCCGACCCCCAAAGCTCCGCAGACTGGCCTCCAGCTCGTCTCGACCGCTCGCCGGCGAGAAGCTCATGGCACCGGGTCCTTCACGATGCGCGCGCCGGATCGTCCTTGAGGCGGACGTAGTCGATCACCCGGCGCACGTAGGCGATGTCCTTGGCGTGGGCGATGACCCGGTCGAGCTCGGCCTGGCTCTGCGCCACGCCGATCAGGTAGACCGCCTGGTTGACCGTCTCGATCGAGTAGTTGATCGACACGATCGCCCGGTCGACCAGGATCCTGGCCTTGAGTTCGGCCGAGATCCACTCGTCGCGCGCCGCATCCAGGAGCGAGCTCGTATCGCGCACCTCGATCTCGTTGATCACCTCGACCGCGCCCTTGGCCTGCCAGGCCAGGCGCACCGCGCTCAGGCGCGCCTCGGGGTCGGGCACGTTGCCGGTCAGGAGCACGCGGCCCTCCTGGACCTGCAGGTTGAGCTTGCCATAGAGCGCGACGCTCTCCTGGAACCAGAGGTGGTTGATCTCGATACGGATCTTGGTGTCGGTGATCGCGCCCTTGACGCCGCGCTCCTGGGCCGCCGTGACGCCGACGGCAGCGCCGGCCCCGACCACGACCGGCGCGCAGGCGCCGAGGGCGAGGCCCAAGCCGGCGGCGAGCAGCAGCCCCCGCGGCCAGAGGCCGAGGCGGTATTGCGGCCAGAGGGCGAAGCGGCATCGCTGGGTCATGGTGCTTTTCATGCTTTTTCGTTTCGGCGCGGTTCGCGGCGCGGGGTCCGCCAACAAATATTGATCTAGCTATAATTTAGGGCCGGCCGGCGGCGGGGGCAAAGCTTCTTCGATGTGCCAGGCGTTCTCGAGGTGGTGCGGGCGGCGCCTGGGCGCCAGCAGCACCACGTCGAAGCGCTGGTCGAGGCCGGCGAGGTCCGGACGTCGCTGCAGGAACGCCTCCGCCGCCCGCTCGATGCGCCGGCGCTGGCGCGGCGTCAGCGCCTCGCGCGCCTCCTCGAGGCTCGGGCGCGCCTTGACCTCGACGTGGGCGAGCACGCGGCCGCGGCGCGCGATCAGGTCGATCTCGCCCGCGGGCACGCGGAAGCCGCGCGCCACGATGCGGTAGCCCTTGAGCCGCAGCCACCAGGCGGCCAGCGCCTCGGCCCGGCGGCCGCGCCCGTAGGCCCGGCGCCTCGTCTCACGGGTCATCATCAAGGACCTTTGGTATCATCGGGCGTCTCGCCGGCCAGCTCGAGCGCGCGGGCGTAGACCCGTTTGCGCGGCAGGCCGGTTTCCGCGGCGACCGCGGCCACCGCATCGCGCAGGCTCGCGCGGCCGAGCGCCGCGCCGAGTTTCGCATCCAGATCCTGGGCGGCCAGCGTGGCGCGGCTGCCGCGCTCGGGCGGCCCGACCACCACGACCACCTCGCCCTTGGGCGGTCCGGCACCACCATAGTGGTCGGCGAGCTCGGAGAGCGTGCCGCGGCGGATCTCCTCGTGCAGCTTGGTCAACTCGCGCGCCACGGCGCCCTGACGCGGCCCGAGCACTTGGGCCATGTCGGCGAGCGCCGCCGGCAGCCGGCGCGCGGATTCGTAGATCACCAGGCTGGCCTCGATGGCCGCCAACTCACCGAGCGCGCGGCGCCGGGCCGCCGCCCTGGCCGGCAGGAACCCGGCGAAGAAGAAGCGGTCGGTCGGCAGGCCCGAGACCGTGAGCGCCGCGAGCCCCGCCGAGGCGCCGGGGATGGCGGTCACGGCGATGCCCGAAGCGATCGCCGCCTCGACCAGCTTATAGCCCGGGTCGGAGACCAGCGGGGTGCCCGCGTCCGAGACCAGCGCCACGGATTCGCCGGATTTCAACCGTTCCATAAGCCGTGGCCGCACGCGCGTTGCGTTATGTTCGTGGTACGATGTGAGCGCCGCGCCGATGCCGTGCGCGCTCAGCAGCTTGCGGGTCCTGCGCGTATCCTCGCAGGCCACGAGGCCGGCCTTGGCGAGAACGTCGAGCGCGCGTAGGCTGATGTCGGCGAGGTTGCCGATGGGCGTCGCCACGAGGTAAAGGCCGGGCGCAAGCGCCTCGCTAGGTTCAGCGTGTCGAGACGACGACGGGTTCGAAGGTGATTTCGCAGACATTGACGCCGCGCCGTTCCAGTGCCCCAACCCGTGGCCTGATCGCCCTGGGCATGGCGATGATTCTCGTGCTCTCCGCCTGTCAGGGGAGAACGGTACCCAAAGCGCCACCACGGGCGCAACCCGCGCCGCAGGTGCCGGCGCCCGAACCGGCGGTTCAAGCCGCGCCGTCCGAGGTCGAGAGTTTCCTCGCCGACACCGCGGTCACCCGCGTCGATCTCGCCCAGGGCGCCAGGGTCGCCCTCCTGCTGCCGCTCAGCGGCCGTCACGCGCGCACCGGCCAGACGCTGCTCAACGCCGCCCAGATCGCCCTTTTCGACGTCGCCGGCGATCGCTTCACGCTCTTGGTGCGCGATACCCAGGGTACGCCGGAGGGCGCGCGCGAGGCCATGCGCTCGGCGCTCGCCGACGGCGTGCATTTCGTCCTCGGGCCGCTGTTCGCCACCTCGGTCGGCGCGATCGCGGACCAGGTGCGCGCCGCCGGGCTCAACATGATCGCCTTCTCCAACGACCGCTCGGTCGCCGGCGACGGCGTCTTCGTCATGGGCTTGGCGCCGCGCCCGCAGGTCTACCGCCTGGTCGGTTTCGCGCGCAGCCAGGGGCTGACCCGCTTCGCGGTGCTGGCGCCCAGGACGCCCTACGGCAACGCCGTCGTGCAGGCCATGCGGGAGGCGACCCTGCGCTACGGCTTGGAGCTGTCCAGGGTGATCACCTACGTGCCGGACGCCGCCGACCTGTCGCCCGAGGTGCGCCTGCTCGCCGACTACGACTCGCGGCGCCAGGCGCTGCTCACCCAGCGCAAGGTCCTGGCCGCGCGTCCGGACGATGCCTCGAAGCTGGCCTTGAAGCGGCTCGACGGCCTCGAGACCCTGGGCTCGCCGGACTTCGATGCGGTCCTGCTGCCCGAGGGCGGCCAGCGCCTGCGGGCGATCGCGCCGATGCTCGCCTACTTCGACATCGATCCGGCCGAGGTCCGGTACATGGGCACCTCGCAATGGGAGAACCTCGAGGTCAGCAAGGAGCCGGTCCTCTACGGCGGCTGGTTCACGGCGCCGGCGCCGGCGCTCTGGACCGCGTTCAAGGAGCGCTACAAGGACCTCTACGACGAGGAGCCGGGGCGCATCGCGTCGCTGGGTTACGACGCGGCCGCGCTCGCCGCGGTGCTGACGCGCGCGGCCTTCGCGGCCGGCCGGGAACCCGATTTCTCGATCCGGACGTTGACCCAGCCGAGCGGGTTCTCGGGCATGGACGGCGCCTTCCGCTTCTTGCCGAGCGGCGAGGTCGAGCGCTCGCTCGCGGTCATGGAAATCCAACGCGGCGGCGGCTTCGCGGTGCTCGACGCCGCCCCCAGCGGCTTCCAGGCGCTGACCGAATAGGCGCCACCGCGCGCCCATGGCCGATCGCATCGTCCCGGTATCATGTAGCAAACGCACCTAAAACCGTCTCACATTTTCGTCGCGATTTCATATATTTGCAGTATGGCAGAGTCCCATGTTGTGAGTGCGCTCATTCTAAAGCGTGCCGAGATTCCTGGG
>JACZWN010000087.1 GCA_022572105.1 Pseudomonadota bacterium
CCCGCATCGCCGCACCACGCGCTCCTGGCCGAAAGCCTTGGGAAACCGTCTCTATGGGTCATTATCAACGCTCCTTGGTATAAGACCGCCCGCCGAGCGCCATGGGAGGCTCGCGAGCCTCATTCCAAGACCCAGGTGTCCTTCGAGCCGCCGCCTTGCGAGGAGTTGACGATGAGCGAGCCCTTGGGCAGGGCGACGCGGGTGAGCCCGCCGGGCAGCACCCAGGTGTCCCTGCCGGTGACCGCGAAGGGGCGCAGGTCGACGTGGCGCGGTTCGACCGCCCCGCCCCCGTTTCCGCTCCCGTCCCCGCCCGCGCTCACCAGCGTCGGGCAGACCGAGAGCTTGATCGTCGGCTGGCTGATGTAGGTCTTGGGCGCGGCCAGGAGCTTGGCGCGGCAGGTCTCGATCTCGGCCTTGCTGGCGCGCGGGCAGACCGTGATGCCGTAGCCGCCGGCCTCGTCGACCGGCTTGACCACCAGCTCCTCCAGGTGGTCGAGGGTGTATTTGAGGCCCGCTTCCTCGCGGCAGATGTGGGTCTCCACGTTGGCCAGGATCGGCGCCTCGCCCAGGTAGTACTCGATGATCCGCGGCACGTAGGCGTAGACCGCCTTGTCGTCGGCCGCCCCGGTGCCGACCGCATTCGCCAGCGCCACCTTGCCGGCGCGCGCGGCGCGCAGGAGCCCGGGCACGCCGAGCAGGCTGTCGGGCCGGAACACTTCGGGGTCGAGGAAGTCGTCGTTGATGCGCCGGTAGACGACGTCGACCCGGGCGCGCCCCGCCGTGGTCTTCATGTGGACCCGGTCGTCCTCGTCGACGAAGAGGTCGCGGCCCTCGACCAGCGGCACGCCCATCTCGCGCGCCAGGAACACGTGCTCGAAGTAGGCCGCGTTGTAGACGCCCGGCGAGAGCAGGACGACCTGGGGGTCGTCGATCGCGGCCGGCGCGATCTCGGTCATGGCCTCGGCCAGGCGCGGCCCGTAGTCGTCCACGGGCTTGAGCGTCACGCCCGCGCTCAGGTCCGGGAAGGCGCGCAGCATGAGGCGCCGGTTCTCGACCACGTAGGAGACCCCCGAGGGGCAGCGCCCGTTGTCCTCGAGCACCAGGAATTGGCCGGTCTCGTCGCGCACGATGTCGGTGCCGCAGATGTGGATGTAGGTGCCGTGGGGCACGTCCAGGCCGGCCATCTCGGGGCGGTAGTTGGCGGTGTCCAGCACCAGCTCGGCGGGCACGACGCCGTCGTTCAGGATCTTCTGGTCGTGGTAGAGGTCGTGCAGGAACAGGTTGAGCGCGGTAACCCGCTGGATGACGCCGCCCTCGATGGTCCGCCAGTCCGCGGGCGAGAGCACGCGCGGGATCACGTCGAAGGGCAAAATCCGGTCGACGGTGGTGGCGCCGGAATAGAGCGTGAAAGTGATGCCCAGGTTGAACAGCTCGCGCCCGGCGTCGCGTGCGCGGCGCCCGAGCTCGTCCATCCCCAGACCGGCCAGGTGGCGCCGGATGGCCGCCGTGTGTTCGGCCGGCGCGCCCGCCCGGCCCAGCATCTCGCAGTAGTACTCACCCGGATCGTAACCGGCGAGCACGCCGTCCCGAACCTCGGTGGTCATGGGGCTCGCCTCCGCCTGCCGTGCGCCCGCACCCCCGATGATCCCGGAAACGCGCACCCCTGTCCAGCGGCGGCGCTAGCGTTCCGACTCCGACCTTTCGTACCTGATGGGTGGAAAAAAGGATTCACCACAGAGGCACGGAGAACCAGAAAGAATCACCACGAAGACACGAAGGAACAAAGAGGAATTTCGTGCGCAACCCGTCCTCCGCAACAGCGGCGCTGCCGCTGCGCAGGGTGGAAGCGCGCAAACAAAAGGTTCTTCGTGTCTTCGTGGTGAGTCTTTTCTTCGTGTCTCACGCCTGCCGAAGTCGTACGGCGCGCAAGTTGTGGTGAAAATTCAACAGCCGACATCAGGGGCCTTTTGTTAGAAACATAGGCACTGGCGGGCGCCTACTTCGTCCGCCTCCCCCCCGCGCGCGCCAGGCCCTCGATCAGCGCGTAGACGGCGCGCAGGCCCATGGCCTCGCCGCCCTCGGGCCGGCCCGGCCTGGCGGCCAGGTTCCAGGCCATGATGTCGAGGTGCACCCAGGGCGTTTCGGGCCGCACGAACTCGGCCAAGAACAGCGCCGCCGTGATCGCCCCGCCGTGGGGACCGCTCGAGATGTTGTTGAGGTCGGCCACCTTGCTGTCCAGCAGGCACCGGTAGGGCCTGTGCAGGGGCAGGCGCCAGACCGGATCGCGCGCCGCCCGGCCGCTCTCGAGCAGCGCCTCGGCCACCGCATCGTCGTTGCAGAACATGGCCGGAAGATCGGTGCCCAGCGCGATCCGCGCGGCGCCGGTCAGGGTCGCGAAATCGACGATCAGGTCGGGCTTCTCCCGGTCGGCCTCGGCCAGCGCGTCGCACAGCACGAGGCGCCCCTCGGCATCGGTATTGCCGACCTCGACGCTCAGGCCCTTGCGCGTTTCGAGCACGTCGAGCGGCCGGAAGGCCGCGCCCGAGACGCTGTTCTCCACGGCCGGGACCAGAACGCGCAGGCGCAGGCGCAGGCGCGCGCCCATGATCATGGCGGCCAGGCCGAGGACGTGCGCGGCCCCGCCCATGTCCTTCTTCATCAGCTTCATGCCCGCGGCCGACTTGAGGTCGAGCCCGCCCGAATCGAAGCACACGCCCTTGCCGACGAGGGTCACCCGCGGCCCGGTCCCGCCCCAGCGCAGATCGATCAGCCGCGGCGCCCGGGTGCTGGCCCGGCCGACCGCGTGGATCGCCGGATAGTTCCTCTTCAGGAGCGCGTCGCCGACGATGACCGCGCACTTGGCCTTGTGCCGGCGGGCAAGCGCCGTGGCGGCGGCCGCCAGCTCGGCCGGGCCCATGTCGCCGGCCGGGGTGTTGATCAGGTCGCGGACCAGGAAGATCGCCTCGGCGGCCCGGCGCACCGCCCCCTTGTCCGCCCCCTTGGGCCAGGCGAGCGCGGCGAAGCCCCGCTCCGCCTTGCGGTAGCGCGTGAAGGCGTAGGTCCCGAGCGCCCAGCCCAAGGCCGCGCGCGTCGCCGCCTCGGCGCCGAGCTCGGCGTCGATCGTGTAGCGCCCGCCGGGCGTCCCGCCCGACTCCCGGGCCGGCAGCTTGGCCGGCAGTCCGGCATAGGACCAGAGATCGTCCTCGGGGTCGACGCCGGCCAGGACGCGCGCGAGCGTGCCGCCCTCGCCCGCCAGCAGGCAGATCGCACCGGGCTCGGCCTTGAAGCCGGTGGCGCGGACCCAGGCGGCCTCCGCCCCGGGCCGGCCCTCGAGCCAGCCCTCGAGCCGATCCTTGGCCAGGGGCGTGATCGGCACCAGGCGGGCGCCGGCGCGGGCGGTTAGAAACGGGGGCATCGGGTCTCCTTTCGGCCTGGGGGGCGGGTCACGGCACGCGGAGCATAGTGTATTCCGCCCGCCGGCCGAAAAAAAACGCCGCGAACCGAGGCCCGCGGCGAGTTTTCGTCAAGACAACAGGGAAGTTTTGACGAAGGGATTGGACCTGATGGCTCTCCCCTTGGGCGGGGGCCGCCCGGCGCCGTCGGTCCCGGATCGGAAGGCGGGATCGGGACCTCACCGGCCCCGAATACTCACACACCGCCTAGGGCGAGGCGAATCATCTCTCCCAGCTTGAAGCCGTCGAGGTAACCGGCGACCAGGGAAAGACCCTCCATGGAGGGGACCGCCTCAATGGCCTCATACGGGATTGCGCTGTACGAATGATCCATGACCGAACCCACCATGCCTGCCAGGCTGACAATCGCCGCGGTCAAGACCACCATGCCGTAAGCGATCGCGACACCCCCGGACTGGTCCTTGACAAAAGCGCTCAACATCCTGCTAACCCCTCCTCACCCAAAATCTCTTCTAACCCATCCCCAGAATTCATTAAGAGGATATTAACATGAATTTTCATAAAGTCAAATAAAAAACGTCCTTTTAATCATTATTATTTATCATTATTGTTTATCGTTAATAATATCGAAGATTTTATACAATAACACCCTGGAAATCCGGGGCTTTCCGGGCGATCCGCGCCGCGCGGACCGGTGGCCGGCGGATGGATCGCACGGCGGGCGGCGCGCCCCCGCCCCCGGGGGCGAAGGCCCGGTCATCGCCGCCCGGCGTCGATGGCGTACCCCGGCGCCGATAGCGTACAGGGCCCGGCCCGGCTATGCTGCGCGCTGCCGGCGCTCTTCCGGCCGCAAAGGGTGACATGAGAGGGTGGCATGGCGCAGTTCACCATCGTCCTCGGCAACAAGGCCTACTCGTCCTGGTCGCTGCGCGGCTGGCTCATGCTGAAGCTGACCGGCGCGCCCTTCGACGAGGTGGTCGTTCCCCTGAACCGTCCCGAGACCAAGGCGGCGATCCGCGCGCACAGCCCGAGCGGACGGGTTCCGACGCTAAAGGCCGAGGGGCTCGCGGTCTGGGATACCCTGGCGATCGCCGAGTACCTGCACGAGCGGTTTCCCGAAGCCGGGCTCTGGCCCGAGGACCCGGCCGCGCGCGCCCGCGCCCGCTCGGTCGCGGCCGAGATGCACGCCGGCTTTCCGGCCCTGCGCGCGCGCCTGCCCATGGACTTGAAGCGCGAACCGCCCGGGCCGGGCGGGGGTATCGCGGTGGACCGGACCGTGGCCGGCGAGATCGCCCGCATCGTGGCGATCTGGAGCGATTGCCGCGCCCGCTTCGGCGGCACCGGCGATTTCCTGTTCGGGCGCTTCGGCGCGGCCGATGCCTTCTACGCGCCGGTGGCGACGCGTTTCGTCACCTACGGCGTCGCGCTCGAGAGCGCGGCCGCGGACTATCGGGACGCGCTCGTGACCCGGCCGGACTTGCGCCAGTGGATCGCGGCCGCCAAGGCCGAGCCCTGGGTCATCGAGGAGCCCTGAGGGTAGGCCGTGGTACGGCCGTTATTCCGTCTTGTCGAGGGTCAGGCCCGGGAACGGGGTATCGGCCTCGCCGTAGTAGCGCCGGGCGCCGGCGTGCAGGGGCACGACCAGGCCGTCGAGCGCCGAGACTTTGCGGATCAATTTGCCCTTGGGGTGTCCGTTGTCGAGCAGGCGCCGCGTGTTCTCGTGCCACAGCGCCCGGGTAATCTCGTAGACCAGGTCCTCGGGCAGGTCCGCCGAAACCAGCCACTGGGCGCCCACCGAAAGGGTCTCGGTCGAGGGAATGTTGAAGTAGGTGCCCGAGTCGATCCGGTCCTTGGCGAAGAAGGGGTACTTCTCGTGCAGCTTGTCGGCCGCGTCGCCGGCGATCGGGATCAGGGTGATGAGCGAGTCCTCGGCCAAGTTGACCACCGCGGTCGCCGGCGTGCCGACCACCATGAAGAAGGCGTCGAGCTCGCCGGCGCGCAGGCGATCGGCCGCGTCGCCGGCGGCGAGCGCCCGTTCATCCAAGTCGTCGAGGCCGATTCCGTAGGCTTCGAGGATGAGCAGCGCGTCGACCCGCGTGCCCGAACCCTCCCGGTCGAGCGACACCCGCTTGCCGCGCAGGTCGGCGACCTTGGTGATCCCGGAATCCCGGCGCACCACCACGTGAACCGCCTCGGGGAAGAAGTTGGCGATCGTGCGCAGGTTCTGGATCGGGCCGCGGTCCGCGAAGATGCCCTGCCCGTTGTATGCCCAGTACGAGATGTCGGCCTGGCTCAAGCCCGACTCGAGCGTGCCCCCGGCGATGCCCATGACGTTGGCGACCGAGCCCTCGGTCGACTGCGCGACCGCGATCAGGCCGGGCACGCCGCAGCTTCCCCCCGCCGCGCAGTCGCGGCTGCCGGGCGGCTTGCTGATGGCGCTGGCGATGATGCCGCCGATGGGAAAGTAGGTCCCGGCGGTCGAGCCGGTCCCGATGCGGAAGTAGCGGACCTCCTGCGCGGAAGACAACAGCGGTACAAGCACGGCGAGCGCGCAGACCAGCACCGCTAGCGGCGCGCGCAACGCCGGACGGATGGCGGGGAGATGCCGTCCGGCCGTCTTGGCGCGCTGCCTCTGGTCGCTCCTTTCAGGCTGTCCCGCCGATCGCGAAGCTGGCGGGGACCGTCCTTATGATATAGCAGCGCGGCCGGCGCCGCGCCAGCCCGGGTCGCGGGGAATTGACCGCGGAACCCGAAACTGAAACAAAAAGCGGATGCCAAAGCCGATTCCGGGTGCGACCATGAACCTCGCCACTCTCCTGCACCGAAGCGCGGCCAGCGACCGGGACCGGCCGGCGCTCGCCCTGGGCACGGCGCCCTGGTGCTCCTACGGCGAGCTCGCGCGCCGGAGCGCGGCCCTGGCCGGGAACCTGCGCGAGCGCTTCGGCCTCGGCCCCGGCGAGCGGGTGGCGCTGGCCATGGTCAACGGCCCGGCGTTCATCGAGGTGCTCTACGCCTGCTGGCACGCCGGGCTTGCGGCGGTCCCGATCAACGCCAAGTTGCACCCGGCCGAGTTCCGCTACATCCTGGAGCACAGCGGCGCGCGCCTGTGCTTCGCCACCGACAGGCTGGCCGAGGCCATCGCACCCGAGACCGCGGACCTTGCCACGCTCGACGCGCTCATCGACATCGGCAAGGCGGGCCAGCCGTCGCCCGAGTACCGGGCGCTCCTCGACGGCGACGGCGTCGACATGGTCGAACGCGGCCCGGACGATCTGGCCTGGCTGTTCTACACCAGCGGCACTACCGGGCGGCCCAAGGGCGCCATGCTCTCGCACCGTAACCTGCTCGCCATGACGCTCAGCTACTTCGCCGACGTGGACCGCGTCGCGCCCGGCGACTGCATCGTGCACGCGGCCCCCATGTCCCACGGCTCGGGCCTCTACAACCTGCCCCACATCGCCATGGGCGCGCTCCAGGTCGTGCCCGAGAGCGGGCAGTTCGACCCGCCGGAGGTCTTCGCGCTCATCGCGCACTACCCGGGCGCCGCCATGTTCGCCGCGCCGACCATGGTCAAGCGTTTGGTGGAGCACCCGGCGGCGGCGCGCGCCGGGACCGGCAACCTCAAGACCGTGGTTTACGGCGGCGGCCCCATGTACGTGGAGGACCTGAAGCAGGCCATGGCGCGCCTGGGGAACCGCTTCGTGCAGATCTACGGCCAGGGCGAGAGCCCCATGACCATCACGGCGCTCTCGCGTGCCGAGCACATGAACCGGGACCATCCGCGCTACGAGGCCAGGCTCGCCTCGGTCGGGCGCGCCCAGACCGTGGTCGAGGTCCGGGTCGCGGACCGGGAGGACCGCTCCCTGCCGCCCGGCGAGCTGGGCGAGGTGCTGCTGCGCGGCGATTCGGTCATGCTCGGTTACTGGAACGACCCGGAAGCCACGAGGGTCACGCTTCACGGCGGCTGGCTGCACAGCGGCGACCTGGGGGTCATGGACGAAGACGGCTTCCTGACCCTCAAGGACCGCTCCAAGGACGTGATCATCAGCGGCGGCGCCAACATCTACCCGCGCGAGATCGAGGAGATCCTGCAGCGCCATCCGGCGGTCTTGGAGTGCGCGGTGGTGGGCCGGCCGCACGCCGAGTGGGGCGAGGAGGTGGTCGCCTTCGTCGTCGCGCGCCCGGGCGCGGCGCTCGAGACGGCGGCGCTGGACGCGCTGTGCCTGGCCCGGATCGCCCGCTTCAAGCGGCCGCGGGCCTACCGCTTTGTGGACGCCCTGCCCAAGAACGACACCGGCAAGGTGCTGAAGACCGAGCTGCGCGCGTGGGCGGCGGAGGAGGAGGTGTAAGCGCGCCGAGCGCGGCTCGGCGGATATCCGCTACGCCGAATTCTTCGGCAAGTGGAACACCATGCGGTAGCATTCCAGGTTCCGCGACAGGAACTCGTAGGCGGCGCCCCAGAGATAGAGGCGGAATTTGCGGTACTCGAAGTCGCCGAACTCGCGCCGGATGAACGCCTGGCTGCTTTCGAGGTTCATGGCCCACTGGCGGAAGGTCAGGAAATAGCTGTAGCGGTCGTTGTGGACTTCCAGCAACTCGAACGGCGTCGAATCCATCTTGTCGAGGAAATCGCGGAGCACCAGGAACGAGTGGTTGGCCGGATAGATGTGGCGCACCATGAAGGTGGAGAGCTCGTACTTCTTGCGCGCGGCGCTGGCGTCCAGGAACACGAAGCCGCCCGGTTTGAGCAGGCTGGCGAACTTCTTGAGGACCCGCGCGTAGTTCGGCAGGTGCTCGATGACGCCCATGATCACGATCGCGTCGTAGGGCTCGTCCGTCTGGTAATCGAAGATGTCGTCCAGGACGATGTCGAACCGATCCCCGTGCGCGCGGAATTTCGACGCCAGGAACGACCGCGAGACCTCTGAATTCGTGAGCCCCGTGAACCTGACCCCCGATTTCAAGGCGTGGTCGGCGAAGGCGCCCCAGCCCGGGCCGATCTCCAGGACCCGCTTGGTCCCGTCCAGCTCGCATTTCTCCATGCAGTACTCGAACTTGCGCCGGGTCGCGGCGGCCAGCGTTTCCTCGTCGTTCTCGTAGACGCCCTGGCTGTAGGCCGGCAACTCGCGGTCGAGGAAGCTCAGGAACAGCTTCGGATCCGCGTTGTAGTGCGAGGCGATGGCCGCCTTGTTGGCGTAGACCTGGCCGAACACGAGCGGCTGCAGGAAGCGCCAGGCGGCCACGATGGGATGACGGTCGTCCAGCGAGGCCCGCGTCGCGAAGGGGCGGATCATGTCGCCCTCGAGATCGAGGTCGCCCCTGAGGTAGGCCTCGGCGATGTTGCCTTCGTCGAGGGAGCCGATGGCGCGCACGCCGCGATCGTTGCGCAGGATCAGCTCGAATTGCGGCTCGCCCTGGCCCACGTGCCGGCGCGACCCGTTGGGAAGCTCGATGCAAAACGGCGTTTCGATCGACCCCAAACGGTCGATAAAGCGCTCGATCCTGTTGACGGTTGCTGACGTCGACATCGCCACCCATCCCTAGAAGCCGTCGCCTTCCCACGGGCGCCCGGTGCCGCTTGGGCAATTTTTTCCCGGGCGCCACCGAGACTATCAGACGACGTTAGCGAATCCGGCGAGAAATTGACAAGGGGGCGATGGCGCGCCCACGCGGCGGCGGCGCGTCAAGGGTCACGGCGGGATCACGGCGGGGTCGGGCTTGCATTATCGTTTAATCGGCCCGGGCGCCGGCGGGGCCGCTCAGGCTCGCTGGCGGCAGCGCGCTCTCCCTTTGACGTCTCCGGTGTCGGATGTTATTAGCAAACGGTCGTTTGTTTGGCGAAATTTTTTTATGCTTGGCGATCCCCTGCATCCCAACGTCCCTCAGCCCAGCCCCGGCCAGCCCAGCCCCGTCCGGTCCAACCCCGTCCGGTCCAACGCCCGCCAGGCCGGCCCGCGCCCGGCCAACCGGCGCCAGGACTTGCTCGACGCCGCGGCGCGGCTGTTCTCGCGCCAGGGCTTTCACGCCGCTTCCATGCGCGACATCGCGCGCGCGGTCGGCATGCTGCCGGGCTCGCTCTACTATCATTTCGCCTCCAAGGACGCGCTCTTGCTGGCGGTCTACGCCGAAGGGGTGCGGCGCATCGCCGAGCGGGTCGACGCCGCCGTCGCAAGCGCGGCCACGCCCTGGGCGCGCCTGGAGGCCGCCTGCGTCGCCCACGGCGAGATGCTGCTCGACGGCGGCGACTACGCCCAGGTGGTGATCCGCGTGCGGCCCGAGGATTGCGCGGCCATGGAGGCGCGCCTGACCGCGCTCCGCGACGCCCACGAGGACCGCTTCAAGGCCCTGGTCGCCGCCCTCGACCTGCCCGCGGGCGCGGACCGCCAGGCGCTCAGGCTGATGCTGCTGGGCGCGCTCAACTGGTCCCAGACCTGGTACCGGCCGGGCGGCGATTCGCCCGCCGCCATCGCCCGGCGCTTCCTGGCGCTGCTGGCCTGCAACCCGCGCGGCCCGGGCGGCGAGCAAGCGCCGTGACCGCCCCCTCGCTCAGTCAACGCCCGCCCAAGGTGCTGGTTACCAAGGTCGGCCTGGACGGCCACGACCGCGGCAGCCGCCTGGTCGCCGCCTACCTGCGCGACGCCGGCATGGAGGTGGTCTACACCGCGCCGTGGCAGGAGATCGCGGCGGTGGTCAAGCTGGCGCTGGAAGAGGACGTGGACGTGATCGGCATCTCCTCGCTGGCCACCGACCACCTGCTCCTGCCCCAGGTCATGGCGGCGCTCGAGGAAGCCGGGCTCGGCCACGTCAAGGTGGTGGTCGGCGGCATCGTGCCCGACGACGAGGCGGCGGAGCTGCTCGAGGCCGGGGTCGCGCGCGTGTTCCATCCGGGCAGCGCGCGCGAGGACATCGTCGAGACCGTGCGCCGGCTCGCCGAGGACGCGCGCTCCTTGGTATAAAACATGAAGGATCGGGGCTTGAAGGAGGACGTCATGAGCGAGCAACCGGTGCAACTGCCGCTGCCCGGCTTCGACCGGGCGCGCGCCGAGTGGCGCCAGGCCTACGCGGAGCGGACGGGCGCCGAGAAGACCATCCGCAACCGCTCCGGCATCGAGGTCGAGCCGCTGTACACGCCCGAGGACTGGAGCGCCGGGCGCTACATGGAGGACCTGGGCTTCCCCGGCGAAGCGCCCATGACCCGCGGCATCTATGCGAGCATGCACCGGGGCCGGACCTGGAGCCAGCGCCAGCTGATCGGCTTCGGCACGCCCGAGGACTACGCCGGGCGCCTGGAGAAAATCATGGCGGCCGGTGCCAGCGCGATCAGCCTGATCCCCTGCAACTCGGTCTACCGCGGCTACGACGTGGACCAGGTCGATCCGGTGCTGCTGGGGACCTGCGGCGCCACCATCAACACGGTCGACGACATGGACACGGCGCTACGCGCCGTCGACATCGGACGCGTCTCGACCGCCATGAACGACCCGCTGCCGTTCACCCTGATGGCGCTCCTGCTCGCCGTCGCCCGGCGCCGCGGCGTGCCCTGGACCAAGGTCACCGGCACCTCGAACCAGAGCGACTACATCTCCCACTTCGTCGCCAACCACATGTTCTTCCGCCTGGCGCTGCCGGGCTCGCGCCGGGTGCTCACCGACCACATCGCCTTCTGCCAGGCGCGCGTGCCCGGATGGAACCCGCTCTCCGTGGTCGGCCAGCACATGCAGCAGGCCGGCGCGACCCCGGCCGAGGCCATGGGGCTCACGCTCTCGACCGCGGTCCAGTACGCGCACGACTGCATCGCTCGCGGCCTGGACCCGGAGGTCTTCCTGCCGCGCTTCACCTTCTTCTTCGACATCTCCATCAGCTTCTTCGAGGAGATCGCCAAGTTCCGCGCCGGCCGGCGCATCTGGGCGCGCCTCGTGCGCGAGCGCTTCGGCGTGCGCAACCCCAAGGCCTGGCGCTTCAAGTCCCACGCCCAGACCTCGGGCGTCGATCTCACCCGCCAGCAGCCGCTCAACAACATCGCGCGCGTTGCGGTCCAGGCCATGGCCGGCATTTTCGGCGGCCTGCAATCGCTGCACTCCGACGCCTACGACGAGGTGCTCTCGGTGCCGACCGAGGCGGCCGCGCGCGTCGCCGTCGCGACCCAGAACATCCTGCGCGACGAGGCCCACCTGACCGACGTCATCGACCCCTTGGGCGGCTCGTTCTACGTCGAGACCCTGACCGACCAGATGGAAGAGCGGATCGAGGCCACGCTCGCCAGGATCGACGAGGCCGGCGGCATGTACGCGGCCGTCGAATCCGGCCTGGTCCAGGCCTTGCTGGGCGAGTCGGCGCTGGCGTTCCAGGGGCGCCTCGATCGCGGCGAGGAAACCATCGTCGGGGTCACCGCCCACCAAGCCGAGACCGAGGCCTTCGCAGCCGCGCCGCTGGAACGCCCGGACCAGGCGCGCATCGAGGCCCAGATCGCCAAGTTCAAGGCCTTCAAGGCGGAGCGCAACCAGGCCGAGGTCGGGCGCGCCCTCGATGCGCTGGCCAGCGCCGCCAACAGCGAGGCCGAGAACGTCTTCGAGAAGGTCGTGGACGCCGCCATCGCCGAGGTCACCCACGGCGAGATCTGCGCCTGTCTGCGCCGGGAGATGGGCTTCGGCCAGCCGCTGGTGGTCGCCTGAACCATGGCCGGGACCCCAGTCATGGCCGGGGCCGGGGATATCATCGCGCGCCTGCGCTCGGGCGAGCCGCTCGCGCTGGCGCGCGCGATCACGGCGGTGGAGAACGAGACCGAGGACGCGGCCGGGATTCTGCGCGCCATCCAACCGCACCTGGGCCACGCCCGGGTGCACGGCTTCACCGGCCCGCCGGGGGTCGGCAAATCGACCCTGGTGGACGCCTATATCACCGAGCTGCGCAAGCGCGATTTGAGCGTCGGCGTGATCGCGGTCGATCCCTCGAGCCCGGTCTCGGGCGGCGCGATCCTGGGCGACCGGGTGCGCATGACCTCCCACGGCGTCGATCCGCGGGTCTTCGTGCGCTCGATCGCCGCGCGCGGCCATCTGGGCGGCCTGTCGGCCACGGCGGCCTTCGTCGTCGACGTCCTGGACGCCGCCGGCAAGGACGTGGTGATCGTCGAGACCGTCGGCACCGGGCAGTCCGAGGTCGAGGTCGCCCAGGTCGCCGACACCAAGGTCGTGGTCTGCGCGCCGGGCGCCGGCGACGACGTGCAGGCGCTCAAGGCGGGCATCATCGAAATCGGCGACGTCCTGGTGGTCAACAAGGCCGACCTGCCCGACGCCGAGCCGACCATGAAACGGCTCGGCGCCATGCTGGCGCTCAGGCGCCGCCCGAACGTCCCTGGGGGCTGGACGCCGGAGGTGCTCGCCACCACGGCGACCACCGGCGCCGGCGTCGCCGCCCTGGCCGACGCGATTCAGCGCCACGACGATTACCTGGGCGCTTCGGGCCGCAAGAGCGGTTCGGGGCCGCGCCTGCGCGCGCTGCTCGCGCAAACGGCGGGGCGCCTGGCCGCCGAGCGCGTGGCCAAGCTCGATCCTGCCGCCCTCGATCCCCTGGTCGACGCCGTGCGCCGCGGCGAGCTCGACATCAAGAGCGCCGCCGAGCGCCTGCTGAAGGACGTCCAAGGGCGTGACTGAGCCAGCCGAGTTGCTGCACGCGCTGGCCGCGCGCGCGGACGGCAAGATCATGGCGGTCTTCACCGGGGCCGTGTTCATCACCGAGGATGCCCACCAGGCGCCTGGAAAACCTTAGATTAGGACAGGCTCAATGGAACTGGAATTGAAAGGAAAGTCGGCTCTCATAACCGGTGGCTCGAAGGGCATAGGTCTCGCGGCCGCAAGGGCTTTTGCGGCGGGAGGCACCTC
>JACZWN010000088.1 GCA_022572105.1 Pseudomonadota bacterium
CGCGGGCTGGCCCGAGGGGCTGGTCCAGGCGCTCGCCGCCGAACGGATTTACGTCAGCCTGCGCGCCGGCACCCTGCGCATCAGCCCGCACCTGTTCAACACGGCGGACGACGTGGACCGGCTGTTCCGGGTCCTCGACCGGCTGCGTTGAGGCACGCCCGCGGCGGCGTCGGGCCGGGCGGCATTCCGGACGAAGGCAAACCACGAAGTCACGAAGCCACGAAGAATCGCCACAAAGGATTTTTTTAAAATCTCTTCGTGACCCTTCGTGCCTTGGTGTCTTCGTGGTGCGTATCGGTTTCGTGGTTACTCGGCGAGCCGCAGGCCCTCCAGGATTTCCTGGTAGCCGGGATCGTCGGGCGCAATCAGGCCGAGGCGCAGGGCCAGGTCCAGGACCACCAGGTTGACGTTGAACTTGAAGTCGTCGGTGTCGCGGATGCGCGCCAAGACCTCGGTGATCGGCCAGAGCGCGAAGGACTCGACCTCGCCGTCCTCGTTGACCGGCGTGAAGTCCTCGGGCAGGTCCAGGTCGTAGCAGAACAGCACGTCGTCGCGCAGCCCCTCGGGGCGCTCGCAGCGGTAGGAGACGGCGCCGACGGGCACGGCCGTGGCGGCGAGCGCGGCTGGGATGCCCGCCTCCTCCCGGGCCTCCTTGATCAGGTTCTCCGCGACGCCCAGGCCGTAAGGCTGGCCGCCGGCGACGATGTGGTCGAGCTTGCCCGGCGCGGTCTGCTTGTCGCGCGCGCGCTTGGCGACCCAGAGCTTGAGACCGTCCGCGCCCCGCACCAGGCCGTTCAGATGCACGCCGAAGCTGCGCACGCCGAAGTGCGGCACCGCGGCGCGCTCCATCTTGAGCACCGGCGGGTCGCCCCAGCGCCGGAGCACCGGGTAGTCCTCGTCGCGCCACAAGGGGATCTCGCCCTGCGCCTTCAGCTCCAGCAGGACCTCGCGCACCGCGGCGCTACGCGTCTCGAAGTCTCCGAGCTCGGGCGCCAGCGTCACCGCCCGGTCGCTGACCGCGAAGACCTCGGGATAGGCCTCGAGCCGGCGGGCGAAACCGTGCGCCACCCGGCCCAGGGTCGCGCCGTCGATCGCGAACGGCCGGTAGGCCTCCGGGTCCCAGTGCCGGCAGACGGCGATGCGGTCGAGATAGCTCATGGCTTAGCTCTTAGCCTGCATTCCCCAGCCTGTCATGGCCGCATCCCCTGGACCCTCGCGTCGCGCGCGAGGGTGACACGACTGAGGTGGCGGACCTAACGAAGGCCGCCCTTCTCCGAGGTGAGCACCCTGTGCACACCCCAGATCTGGCGCAGGCAGCGGGCCAGGTAGGCGTGCGTCTCGGGGGTCAGGCCGGCGACCTGGACGTCGATCGACAGGTCGCGCCCGCCGGGGCCGGAGACGTCGCTCACCCAGCGCCACGGCACCAGGCCGCGCTTGGCGAAGAGCTCGAGCACCCGGGGCATGACCCCGGGCTCGGCCTCGGCCAAGACCGAGAAGCAGAATACGGGCTGCGGCGCCCCAGTTGGCGTACGCGCGGGCGCCGCGGGCGTTCGTGATGGTAATGGATTGGAAGCCGGACTCTGGGCGGACATGGCACGCGGAACTCCTGTACGAGAAGCAACGACGAAGACGAACAGCTAGGGCCCGGTCGCTCAGCTAGAGCGCCGGGTGGCTAATTCGACTAAGTCGCTCGTACAGGGGCTCGGTTCTCATAACGAAAGAATGTTACGCGGGGCCGCGGCGGAAATCAAGGCGGGAGGCATTAACCATAACTCACGCCGCCCTCTCCGCCGCCTTCGCCACGATCTCGACCAGGTCGGCGAGGGTGGCGGTCAGGTCGTAGTCCTTGGGGGTGTAGACGGCGGCGACGCCGGCCTTTTTCAAGTCCTCGGCGTCCTCGGGCGGGATGATGCCGCCGACGACCACGGGCACGTCGCCGAGGCCCGCCGCCTTCATGCGCTCCAGGATTTCCGTCACCAGCGCCAGGTGCGAGCCCGAGAGCACCGACAAACCGACCAGGTGCACGTCCTCTTCCCGGGCCGCCGCGACGATGTGCTCGGGGGTCAGGCGGATGCCCTGGTAGACCACCTCGAGCCCGGCGTCCCGGGCGCGCACCGCGATCTGCTCGGCGCCCGAGGAATGGCCGTCCAGGCCCGGCTTGGCGACCAGCAGCTTGGGCCGGCGGCCGAGGACTCGCGAAACCGCCTGGACCCGCGCGCGCAGCTCATCGAGGCCGTGCACGTCGTTACGCGGCCCGGCCGCGGCCGCGACCCCGGTCGGCGCGCGGTAGGCGCCGAAGATTTCGCGCAAGGCCCCAGCCCACTCGCCGGTGGTGACGCCGGCGTGGGCGCAGGCGATCGAGGGTTCCATGACGTTCGACCCTTGCGTGGCGGCGCGCGTCAACGCCGCCAGTGCGGCCTCGACCGCGGCCCGGTCGCGGCCCTCGCGCCAGGCGTGGAGTCGGGCGACCTGATCCGCCTCGGCGCCCTCGCCGACGGTCAAGTATCCGCCGCCCACCCCGGCGGTCAGCGGCGAGGGCTCGGACTCGGTATAGGCGTTGACGCCGACCACGGTGCGCTCGCCGGCCTCGATCGCGGCCAGGCGCTTGGTGTTGCTCTCGACCAGGCGCTCCTTCATGTAGGCGCTCTCGATCGCGGCGACCGCGCCGCCGAGCCCCTCGATGGTCTCGAGCTCGGCGCGCGCCTCGGTGGCGAGCTCCGCCACCTTGGCCTCGATCACCGGCGAGCCGGTGAAGATGTCCTCGAATTCCAGGAGGTCGGTCTCGTAGGCGACGATCTGCTGCAGGCGCAGCGACCACTGCTGGTCCCAGGGCCGGGGCAGGCCGAGGGCCTCGTTCCAGGCCGGCAGCTGCACGGCGCGCGCGCGCGCGTCCTTGCTGAGCACCACCGCCAGCATTTCGAGCAGGATGCGGTAGACGTTGTTTTCGGGCTGCTGCTCGGTGAGCCCCAGGGAGTTGACCTGGACGCCGTAACGGAAGCGCCGGTATTTCTCTTCTTCGACGCCGTAGCGGGTCCGGCAGATCTCGTCCCAGAGCAGGACGAAGGCGCGCATCTTGCACAGCTCGGTGACGAAGCGAAGCCCGGCGTTGACGAAGAAGCTCACGCGTCCGACCACCTTGGGGAACTCGGCCTCCGGCACCTGGCCGCCCGCCTTGACCGCGTCCAGGACCGCGATCGCGTTGGCGAGCGCGAAAGCGAGCTCCTGGACCGGCGTGGCGCCGGCCTCCTGCAGGTGATAGGAGCAGACGTTGATCGGGTTCCACTTGGGCGCCTCGCGGCAGGTGAAAGCGATCACGTCGCCGGTCAGCTTGAGCGACGGCGCGGGCGGGAAGATGTAGGTGCCGCGCGCCAGGTACTCCTTCAAGATGTCGTTCTGGGTCGTGCCGGCGAGCTCGGCGCGCGCCAGGCCGCGCTCCTCGGCGAGCGCGATGTAGAGCGCTAGCAGCCAGGGCGCGGTCGCGTTGATGGTCATGGAGGTGTTCATGCGCTCGAGCGGGATGGCCTCGAACAGCGCCCGCAGGTCGCCGAGATGACAGACCGGCACGCCGACCTTGCCGACCTCGCCGCGGGCCAGCGCGTGGTCGGAGTCGTAGCCCATCTGGGTCGGCAGGTCGAAGGCGACGGACAAGCCGGTCTGGCCGAGCGCCAGGTTGTTGCGGAACAGTTCGTTGGAGGCCGCCGCGGTGGAATGGCCGGCGTAGGTCCGAAACAGCCACGGCTTGTCTCGCTGCGGCGCGGGAGACCCGCCCGTCCCGCCTGCTTGGCGCGACCGGTTCGTGGGTTCCTTGTCCCCCGAATCTGGCATTTTATGTCTTTCTACGATCGCGACACGAAATTTTCTTACGTATTTTGACCGTCCGGCGCAAAAAACAGACCATTTGTGCGTTGCAAAAACCCGACCCCTGGGTAAAAGTCAAGTCGGAACCCGCCCGCGCGCGTCACGGCCGACGCCCTCGGGCGCGCCGGGCGGGGGCCAAGATGTCGGCGTGTCGGTTTAGGAGGGCCTGGGGCATGACGGAAGCGGCGGCGGTGGCGCAAGACCACCCGGGACAGACCAGGAAAGACCTCTACGAGGTCGGCGAGATCCCGCCCTTGGGCCACGTGCCCGGGAAGATGCACGCCTGGACCATCCGGCGCGAGCGCCACGGCGATCCGGAGACCGCCATGCAGGTCGAGGTCGTGGACGTGCCGGCGATCGACAGCCACGAGGTCCTGGTCATGGTGATGGCCGCCGGCGTCAACTACAACGGCGTCTGGGCCGCGCTCGGCACGCCGATCTCGGTCTTCGACGTGCACAAGGCGGACTACCACGTCGCCGGCTCGGATGCGGCCGGCATCGTCTGGGCGGTGGGCTCCAAGGTGACCCGCTGGCAGGTCGGCGACGAGGTCGTGGTGCACTGCAATCAGGATGACGGCGACGACGAGGAGTGCAACGGCGGCGACCCCATGTTCTCGCCCAGCCAGCGCATCTGGGGCTACGAGACCCCGGACGGCTCCTTCGCCCAGTTCACCCGCGTGCAGGCGCAGCAGGTCATGGCCCGGCCGCGCCACCTGACCTGGGAGGAGAGCGGCTGCTATATCCTGACCCTGGCCACCGCCTACCGCATGCTGTTCGGCCACCGGCCCCATATCCTCAGGCCCGGGCACAACGTGCTGGTCTGGGGCGCCTCGGGCGGCCTGGGCTCCATGGCGACCCAGTTGATCGCGACCGCCGGCGCCAATGCCATCGGCGTCATCTCCGACGAGGCCAAGCGCGACTTCGTCATGCAGCTGGGCGCGCGCGGGGTGATCAATCGCAAGAACTTCGACTGCTGGGGCCGCCTGCCCGAGATCAACGACCGGGGCGGCTACGGCGCCTACATGAAGGAGGCGCGCAAGTTCGGCAAGGCGATCTGGGAGATCACCGGCAAGGGCAAAGACGTGGATTTCGTCTTCGAGCACCCGGGCGAGCAGACCTTCCCGGTGTCGTGCTTCGTGGTCAAGCGCGGCGGCATGGTGGTGTTCTGCGCCGGCACCACGGGGTACAACATCTCGTTCGACGCGCGCTTCGTATGGATGCGTCAGAAGCGCATCCAGGGCAGCCATTTCGCCAACCTGAAGCAGGCCAGCCAGGCCAACGGCCTGGTCGTCGACCGGCGCATCGACCCGTGCATGTCCGAGGTCTTCTCCTGGCACGACATCCCGCGCGCCCACACCAAGATGCAGCAGAACCAGCACAAGCCCGGCAACATGGCGGTCCTGGTCCAGGCCGCCCGCCCGGGCTTGCGCACCCTCGACGACGCGATCGAGGGGTAGCTCCCGGCCGATGAGCCAAACCGCTGTCAACGAACACGCAGACCGGGACGGGCTTGCGCTCCCCGACCTGCTCGCCACCTGCGCCCGGGCGCTTGCGGCCGCCCAGGCGTTCCGCGACGCCGCGCGCCAAGCCGTCGCGGACTTGGTCGCGCCCGCGGGCAAGGTCGACCCGGCGCTGTTGGAGCGCGAGCAGTATGCCGCCCATGGCTTCGCCTGGCTGGCTACCTACGTGGCCGCGCTCGAGGCCATGCTGCACTGGGCCGAGCGCCTGGAGGGGGAGGGCGCCTTGCGCGAGCTCGAGCGGCTTCTGCTCCAGGCGGCCTTTGGCGAGTACCTGCGGCAATTGCTGGGCGGCATCGCGCTCAGCCAGGTCGAGATCCTGCGCCCCGCCGACATGGGCCTCGACGAAGCCACCGTCGCGGCGCTGCGCGACGACCCCGCGGCCGCGGCGCTGATCGCGGGCGCCGCGCCGCGCTTGCGCATCGCGGAGCTCATCGCCCAAGGTTTGGATTCGGGGGGTCTCGATTCGGGCGTTTTCGGCGCGGCGGGCCTGGGCGACGAGACCCTCGACATGATCCGCGACCAGTTCCGCAAGTTCGCCAACGACCACATGGAGGCGGCCCACGGCTGGCACCTGCGCGACGAACTGATCCCCCTGCCGGTGATCGAACGGCTCGGCGAACTCGGCGTCTTCGGGCTGACCCTGCCCGAGGACTGGGGCGGCGCGGGCTTGGGCAAGACCGCCATGTGCGTGGTCACCGAGGAATTGGCGCGCGGCTACATCGGCCTGGGCTCGCTCGGCACGCGCTCCGAGATCGCCGCCGAGCTGATCGGCCGGAGCGGCACCGAGGCCCAGAAGCGAAGGTGGCTGCCCGGCATCGCCTCGGGCGCGCTCCAGGTCACCGCCGTCTTCACCGAGCCCGGCGTCGGCTCGGACCTGGGCGCGATTGCGACCCGCGCGGTAAAGGCCAAGGGGGCGGATGGGGGCGACGTCTACCGCATCACCGGCAACAAGACCTGGATCACCCACGGCGCGCGCTCCGACCTGATGACGCTGATGGCGCGCACCGACCCGGACCAGCCCGGCTACAAGGGCCTGTCCATGTTCATCGCCGAGAAGCCGCGCGGCACCGAGGCCGAGCCGTTCCCGGCGCCCGGCATGTCGGGCGGCGAGATCCAGGTGCTCGGCTACCGCGGCATGAAGGAGTACGAGATCGCCTTCGACGGCTTCGAGGTGCCGGCCGCGCATCTGCTCGGCGAGGTCGAGGGCCAGGGCTTCAAGCAGCTCATGGCGACCTTCGAATCGGCGCGCATCCAGACCGCCGCGCGCGCCGTCGGCGTCGCCCAGAACGCGCTCGAGCTGGGTCTCGCCTACGCCGTGGCGCGGGTCCAGTTCGGCAAAGCCATCATCGCCTTCCCGCGCGTCGCCGGCAAGCTCGCCTGGATGGCGGTCGAGACCATGATCGTGCGCCAACTGACGCTTGCCGCCGCGCGCGCCAAGGATTCGGGGCGCCGCTGCGACATCGAGGCCGGCATGGCCAAGCTCTTGGGCGCGCGCGTGGCCTGGGCCAACGCCGACAACGCGCTGCAAATCCACGGCGGCAACGGCTACGCCCTGGAGTTCAAGATCTCGCGGGTACTCTGCGACGCGCGCATCCTCAACATCTTCGAAGGCGCCGCCGAAATCCAGGCCAACATCATCGCAAGGGGGCTGTTGAGCGGGCGCAATTAGGGGAGGGATGGCCTCTCCGCGTCTCCCTCCTCCGGCCGTTCCTGTGGAGCCTTGGCTTTGACTCGCCGGGCCGTCTTGCGTTCAGGGCACAATTAGACGAGTTGAAGACGCGTATGAAAACCATCGGCGCCTCCGAGGCCAAGACCCATTTCGCCCGTCTGCTGGAGCGGGTCGCCAAGGGCGAGCGGATCGTGATCACCAGGCACGGCACGCCGGTGGCGCGCCTCGTACCCTTCGCCAAGCCGGACGGCGAACGGGCGCGCCGTGCGATCTCGCGTCTCAAGGCCTTCCGTAAGGGACGCCGGCTGGACGGCCTGTCGCGGAAGGATCTGCGTGATGAGGGGCGCCAGGGACGAACCCCGCCATGACACTCGATCTCGACCGGCTGCGCGCGGAGACGCCGGGCGTGGCCAACCGCATCCACCTGAACAACGCCGGCGCCGGGCTCATGCCCGCGCCGGTGATCGCGGCGATCAAGGACCACATCGACCTGGAGGCGGCGATCGGCGGCTACGAGGCCGAGGAGCGGGAGGCGGCGCGCCTCGAGGGCGTCTACGATTCCATCGCCCGTCTGATCGGGGCGCGGCGCGACGAGATCGCGCTTACCCAGAACGCGACGGTGGCCTGGGACTCGGCGTTCTATGCGCTTGGCTTCGCGCCCGGCGACCGCATCCTGACCGCCCGGGCCGAGTACGCGGCCAACTACATCGCCTACCTCCAGGTCGCCAAGCGCACCGGCGCGGTCATCGAGGTGATCCCCGACGACGGCGACGGCGTGCTCGACCCGGCGGCGCTGGAGGCGATGATCGACGCGCGCGTGAAACTCGTTTCGATCACCTGGATCCCGACCAACGGCGGGCTCCTGAACCCGGCCGCCGAAGTGGGGCGGGTGGCGCGCGCCCACGGCATCCCCTATCTGCTCGACGCCTGCCAGGCGGTCGGCCAGTTCCCCATCGACGTGGCCGCGCTCGGCTGCGACATGCTCGCGGCCACGGGGCGCAAGTTCCTGCGCGGCCCGCGCGCCACCGGGTTCCTTTATGTGCGCCGCGCCACCCTCGCCGGGCTCGAGCCGCCCATGCTCGACCTCTTCGGCGCCACCTGGACCGGCCCGGAGACCTACGCGCTGCGCGACGACGCGCGCCGCTTCGAGACCTGGGAGAACAACACCGCCACGCGCTTGGGCCTGGGCGTGGCCGCCGACTACGCCATGGCGATCGGCCTGGAGACCATCCAGGCGCGCGCCTTCGCGCTCGCCGATGCCCTGCGCGCCGCGCTCCGGGAAATCCCGGGCCTGACCGTCCACGACCTGGGCAAGCGGCCCTGCGCCATCGTCAGCTTCGCCGTCGCGGGCATCGAGAGCGAGGCCATCGAGGCGGCCTTGCGCGCGCGCCGGGTCAACGTCAGCACCTCCTCGCGCGCCGGCACGCTCCTGGACGCCACGGCCCGCGGCCTGCCGGTCGTGGTCCGCGCCTCGCCGCACTACTACAACACCGAGGACGAGATCGCCGAAGCCGCCGATCTGGTGGCCAAGATCGCGAGTGGGAGAGCGGGGTGAGCGAGGCGCGCCCGCTTAGGCCGCGCGCGAGATGCCGCTGGCCCGGGCGCGGCCGGGGCGCTATACCGGCGGCCATGAACGACGTCCTGACCGCACTCGTCGTCGTCGCGCTGGTCGCCACGCTCGCCGTGCTGCTGGCCGGCGTCGTCACCATGGCCAAGGGCGGCGCGTTCGACCGCAAATGGGGCAACAAGCTGATGCGCGCGCGGGTCGCCATGCAGGCGCTGGCGGTCATGCTTATGTTCGCGCTGTTCCTGCTCAACCGGGACTGGGGCGATTGAGGTTGAACCGGGGGCACGGCATGTACGAGGGTGACAATTATTCCCTGATGGCGGACTACAACGTCTGGATGAACCGCAAGCTCTACGAGGCCGCGGCCGGGCTGCCGGACGCAGAGCGCAAGCGCGACCTGGGCGCCTTCTTCAAGTCGCTGCACGGCACGCTCAACCACATCCTGCTGATCGATCTCATGGTATTGGCGCGGTTCGCGGAACAGCCCTTGCCCTCGACCGGCCTCGACGAGGAGCTCCACGACGACTTCGGCGCCCTGCGGGCCGAGCGCGAGGCCACCGACGCGCGCATTCTCGACTGGATCGCAGGCCTCGACCGGTCCGGGCTGGGCGAAACGCTGACCTTCACCAGCGTGGTCGACGGCAAGACCCGTAGCTTGCCGCGCTGGGTCATGCTGACCCAGATGTTCAACCACCAGACCCACCACCGTGGCCAGGCGACCACGCTGCTCAAGCAACTGGGCGTCGATCCGGGCATCACCGACATCCCCTGGCTGCCGGCGCTCCATTCCGAGGCCGGCGCATAGTGCGGCCGGCTGGCGCGAACGAGAGGACAGCTCCATGGTCAAGCTGACGCGCATCTACACCCGAGGCGGCGACAAGGGCGAGACCTCGCTCGGCGACGGCGCGCGCGTCGCCAAGCACGACCCGCGGGTCGCGGCCTACGGCACGGTCGACGAGGCCAACGCCACCATCGGCCTGGCGCGCCTGCACACCCAGGGCGAGCTCGATGAAATCCTGGCGCGGACGCAGAACGACCTGTTCGACCTGGGCGCCGACCTGTGCCGGCCGGAGGGCGGCGACGGGGGCCGCGCGCCGCTGCGCGTGAGCGAGGCCCAGGTGCTGCGCCTGGAGGCCGAGATCGACGAGATCAACGCCGGCCTCGAACCGCTCGAGTCCTTCCTCCTGCCCGGCGGCACCCCGGCGGCGGCCGCCCTCCACCTGGCGCGCACCGTGGCGCGCCGCGCCGAGCGCGAGATCACCGCGCTCGCCGAGGCCGAGACGGTCAACCCGCAGGCCGTGCGCTACATCAACCGGCTCTCCGATCTGCTCTTCGTGCTGGCTCGCCACGCCAACGACGGCGGCGCCCAGGACGTGCTCTGGGAGCCCGGCGCGAACCGCTGAGAATGCAGCGCACAATATCCTCAAATCCATCTCCAAATCCCTGCAATCCCGCGTATTACGTATCGTTGACACGGCCCGCGCCATACTCTTATTGTGCGCCCGCGAAAAGGGACGCGGCGGCCCGTAATCTCCGGCGCACGGGAATATCACCGGTCAAATCTCAATAGGCTCGCGATGAAGGTCCTGGTTCCGGTCAAGCGCGTCATCGACGCCAACGTGAAGATCCGGGTCAAGGCGGATCAGACGGGGGTCGAGACGGCCAACGTCAAGATGGCCATGAACCCCTTCTGCGAGATCGCCGTGGAAGAGGCGGTGCGCATGAAGGAGGCGGGGACGGCCAGCGAAGTTGTGATCGTCTCGGCCGGCGCCGCCCAGGCCCAGGAGACGATCCGCACCGGGCTCGCCATGGGCGCCGACCGCGGCGTGCTGATCCAGAGCGAGGCGGCGCTCGAGCCGCTTGCCGTCGCCAAGCTGCTCAAGGCGGTGGTCGAGAAGGAGGGCGCCGATCTCGTGCTCATGGGCAAGCAGGCGATCGACGGCGACAACAACCAGACCGGCCAGATGCTGGCGGCGCTGCTCGGCTGGCCCCAGGGCACCTTCATTTCCAAGCTGGAGAAGAACGACAGCGGGATCAAGGTCACGCGCGAGGTCGACGGCGGCCTGGAGATCCTGGACCTCAAGATGCCGGCAGTGCTCACGGTGGATTTGCGCCTCAACGAGCCGCGCTACGCCTCGCTGCCCAACATCATGAAAGCCAAGAAGAAGACGATCGACACGTTTAGCCCCGAGGACCTGGGGGTTGACGTGAGCCCGCGCCTGGAGACGATCAAGGTGGTCGCGCCGCCGCCGCGTAAGGCCGGGGTCATGGTCGACAGCGTCGCGGCGCTGGTCGACAAGCTGAGGAACGAGGCGAAGGTGATCTGATGGGCGTCCTGGTCGTCGCCGAACACGATAACGCGGGCCTGAAGCCGGCCACGCTCAACACCCTGACCGCCGCCGGCGAATTGGGCGGCGAGGTCGATATGCTGGTCGCGGGCGCGGACTGCGCCGGCGCGGCGGGCGCCGCCGCCAAGCTGCCCGGGGTCGCCAAGGTGCTGGTCGCCGACGCGCCGGAATACGGCCACGACCTGGCCGAGAACCTGGCGCCGCTGATCGCCAAGCTGGCGGCCGACTACACGCACGTGCTGGCGCCGGCCACGACCTTCGGCAAGAACGTCATGCCGCGCGCGGCCGCGCTCTTGGACGTGCAGCAGATCTCCGAAATCAGCGCGATCGAGGGCCCCGACACCTTCGTGCGCCCGATCTACGCCGGCAACGCCATGGCCACGGTCAAGTCGTCGGACCCGATCAAGGTGATCACCGTGCGCGCGACCGCCTTCGAGGCCGCGCCCGAGGACGGCGGCTCGGCGCCGAGCGAGGCGGTCGAGGGCACCGGCGACGCCGGGCTGTCCAGCTTCGTCGGTCAGGCGCTGACCAAGTCGGAGCGCCCCGAGCTGACCACGGCGGGGATCGTGATTTCCGGCGGCCGCGGCATGCAGAGCGGCGAGAATTTCGCCATGCTCGAGCGCATCGCCGACAAGCTGGGCGCCGCGGTCGGGGCCAGCCGCGCGGCGGTCGACGCCGGCTACGTGCCCAACGACTATCAGGTCGGCCAGACCGGCAAGGTGGTGGCGCCCGACCTCTACATCGCGGTCGGCATCTCGGGCGCCATCCAGCACCTGGCGGGCATGAAGGATTCCAAGGTCATCGTCGCGATCAACAAGGACGCGGAGGCGCCGATCTTCCAGGTCGCCGACTACGGCCTGGTCGCCGACCTGTTCCAGGCGGTGCCCGAATTGGAGAAGGCGCTCGACTAGGCGCAACCCCTCGCATCAGAAAGCTGCCCCTCGCATCAGAAAAAGACCCGGACGAGACCCATGTCGGATACCACGGAAGACGGCGGCGACCTCGATATCAACTGCATCGGCATCATCGGCGCCGGGCAGATGGGCGGCGGCATCGCCCACGTCTGCGCCATCGCCGGCTTCGACGTCAAGCTCTCGGACGTCAGCGAGGATCAGCTCGCCAAGGCCCGCGACACCATCGACCAAAACATGGAGCGCCAGGTCAAGCACGACCGCATCACCGCCGCGGACAAGGCGGCGGCGCTCGCGCGCATCGCCACGGGAACCGACTATTCGCTGTTTTCGGGCTGCGACGTGATCATCGAATCGGCGACCGAGAACGAGGAGGTCAAGCGCGACATCCTCAAGGCACTGTGTCCGGCGCTCAAGCCCGAGGCGATCATCTGCACCAACACCTCGTCGATCTCGATCACCCGCCTGGCCGCGGTCACCGACCGCCCGGGCCGCTTCATGGGCATGCACTTCATGAACCCGGTGCCGCTGATGAAGCTGGTCGAGCTGATCCGCGGCATCGCCACCGAGGAGGACACCTACCGGATCATCCGCGAGCTCACGGTCAAGCTCGACAAGACCCCGGCCATGGCCGAGGACTTCCCGGCCTTCATCGTCAACCGCATCCTGCTGCCGATGATCAACGAGGCGGTCTATACGCTCTACGAGGGCGTCGGCTCGGTGCAATCCATCGACACCGCCATGAAGCTGGGCGCCAACCACCCCATGGGACCCTTGGAGCTGGCCGACTTCATCGGCTTGGACACCTGCCTGGCGGTCATGCAGGTGCTCTACGAGGGCCTGGCCGATTCCAAGTACCGGCCCTGCCCTTTGCTGGTGAAATACGTCGAGGCCGGTTGGCTCGGCCGCAAGGCCGGCCGCGGCTTCTACGACTATTCCGGCGACGAGCCGGTGCCCACGCGCTAGGCGCGCGCGCCGGCCGGCTGGCCCACAGCGGCACCTCGTCCGAGGTCATCATGGAGCTTGCCGGGCACAAGCACCTCAGCACGACGCAGCGATACATCTCCGTGAACGATGAGATGAAGCGCGCGGCCGTGGAGGTTGTGTGATATCCAGCATGATGGGTATCCCCCAACCGGCGACATTCGACGGCCGATGTCCGCTTTCGTGCCGATTTCGTCCGGTCTACCTCCAACAGCCGACATTCTGGACAAGCCTGGGAATGTCTCAGGTTGACCCTGAGCGGACGTTGATAACTTGCTCAGGCATGGGTTAGCCGTCACCTACCGGTGATCTCCTTCAGCGCGGCATGAGGCCTACCCATGGCCACGCTGAGAGAGTACAGTGACCGCCGTTTGGG
>JACZWN010000089.1 GCA_022572105.1 Pseudomonadota bacterium
CCGGTCGGGGTGTTGGTGCCCGCAAGCGCCGCGGGCACCGCCGCGCCCCGGTGCAGGCCCCAATCCTCGAAGCGCCGCCAGTCGGTCGGCACCGGCGAGAAGGTGTTGGTTTCGTGCTTCATCATGGCGATCAGGAGACGCATGGCGGCAGGCTCACGACGCGGCGGCGGCCGGGCGCTCGAGGTCTTGCAGGCGCAGCGCCCGCCCCGGGCGCGCGCCGGTGTGGGCGCCGTCGCGCCAGACCACGCGGCCGTTGACCACGACCAGCGCGACCCCGATGGCCGGCACCTTCGGCCGCTCGAAGGTCGCGGCATCGCGAATCTGGTCCGGGTCGAAGAGCACGAGATCGGCGTAGGCGCCCTCGCGGATGACGCCGCGGCCGCCGAGCCCGAACTGCGCCGCGGTGAGCGAGGTCATCTTGCGCACCGCCTCCTCGAGGCTGAACAGCCCGACATCGCGCGCGTAATGGCCGAGCACGCGGGCGAAGGTGCCCCACAGCCGGGGATGGGGGTGGGCGTCGTGGGGCAGGCCGTCGGAGCCGATCATGGTGTGCGGATAGGCCAGGATGCGGCGCACGTCCGCCTCGTCCATCATGAAGAAGATGCCGCCCGCGGGCATCAGCGCCCCCACCGCCTCGGCCTCGGAAACGCCCATCTCGCGGGCCAGCTCCGAGAGCTTGCGTCCCGCCGCCTCGGGCTTCGGCTCCGACCAGGTGACCAGGACCTCGCTGGCGTCCGACAGCATGTCCCGGCTGAGCGTGGTGGAGCCGGCCACGTAGGGGTAGCAGTCGAGCCCGATCGGCTGCTCCGCCCGCGCCTTGTCGATCAGCGCCAGGGTCTCGACCGAGCGGCCGTGGTTGGCGCGCCCGGAGCACTTGTGGTGCGAGATGATCACGGGGACCGCCGCCTCGCGGCCGATGCGGAAGGTCTCCTCCAGCGACTCGGTCACGTGGTCCGACTCGTCGCGCATGTGGGTCGAGTGGCGCGCGCCGAAGGCGTGCAGGCCCTTGGCGATCTCGATCACCTCCTCGGTCGGGGCGGCCGCGGCGGGCGGGTAGAAGAGACCCGTGGAGAGGCCCGACGCGCCGGCCTCGAGCGCGGCTTCCAGTCGTGCGCGCATGGCCCGGACCTCGGCGCCGGTGGCGGCGCGGTCGAGGCGGTCCATGGCGCCCAGGCGCAGCGTCGCATGGCCGACCTGGGCGAGCGCGTTGGTGGCCGGGGGATCGGCGTCGAGGGCGTCGAGGTAGGCGCCGAAGTCGGGATAGAAACCGGCCGGATCGGCGCACACCAGGTCCAAGGGCGCGGGCGGGCGCGCGTGCGTCGTCAGGGGCGCCAGGCTGACCCCGCAATTGCCGGCGACCACGGTGGTCACCCCCTGGCTGACCTTGCAGGTCATCAGGGGATCGACGAGAAGCGCCCGGTCGTCGTGGGTGTGGGCGTCGATGAAGCCGGGCGCGAGCACCCGGCCGCCGGCGTCGATCTCGGTGGCGCCGGTCATCTCGCCAAGCTCGCCGGCGGCGACGATGCGGTCGTCGGCAACCGCGACGCCGCCCTTGCGCCTCGGCGCGCCGGTCCCGTCGACGATCCATGCGTTGCGGATCACGAGATCCGGCTTGGCGTTTCCGCGGCTCATCTCCGCCCTCCCCCCATCTACGTCCTCACCCATCTCCGCCCTCCTGGGCGCGTGGTTTTCCGGCCTCGGCGCTCACCATAGGGCGAAGCGGCGGCAAAATCACCCGCCGCCCTCTCAGCGGTGCTTGTACTGCTCGGCGCCGAACAGGTTCGACCAGCTTTCCTCGGTGAACTCGCCGGCCTTGTCCTCGAGGCGCGCCATGTCCTCGGCCACCGCCGGGCGCGCGGCGACGGTCTCGAACCAGCGCTTGACGTGGGGGAAGTCCTCGATGCGCAGTCCCTGGCGCTCGTACAGCCGGCACCAGGGGAAGATGGCCATGTCCGCGATGGAGTAGTCGCCGGCCACGTAGTCGCGCCCCGCCAGCCGCCGGTCCAGGACGCTATAGAGCCGCCCGGCCTCGTTGGTGTAGCGGTCCATGGCGTAGCGGATGCGCTCCGGCGCGTAGGCGTTGAAGTGATGCGCCTGGCCGAGCATGGGCCCGAAGCCGCCGATCTGCCAGAACAGCCACTGCAGCACCTCCAGGCGCGCGCGCGGCGCGCTCGGCAGGAACCGGCCGGTTTTCTCCGCCAGATAGAGCAGGATCGCGCCCGACTCGAAGACCGAGATCGGCTCTGCGTCCGGGCCGTCGTGGTCGACGATGACCGGGACCTTGTTGTTCGGACTGATGTCCAGGAACCCGGGCTCGAACTGCTCGCCCTTGCCGATGCTGATCCAGGTCACCCGGTACGGCAGGCCGACCTCCTCGAGCATGATGTGGATTTTCTGACCGTTCGGGGTGGCCGCGGAATAAAGGTCGATCATGGTCTTGGTCCCTGTCGGATTCGGTTCCGGTATCGGTATGAGCCGCTCAGGCGAAATCGGGCGGCGGCACGAAGCCCTGGTAGTCGCGCTCGATCAGGCGCGCGAACTGGATGCACAGGCGGTCGCCGTATTGCGGCCCGACGATCTGAACGCCGACGGGCAGCCCCTCCGCGGTCAAGCCGATGGGCGCCACGGTCGAGGGCAGATAGACCAGGCCGCTGAACCCGGCCCAGAACAGCTGGTCCGTGGTCGGCACCGGCTCGCCGTCGACCAGGATCGTGCGCTGGTGGCGCTCGCCCGCCTGATCGTGCGGGAAGGCCGCCGACGCCGCCGCCGGGCACAGCAGCAGATCGTAATCCTCGAAGAAGGCCGCCCACTCGAGCCGCATGCGGTGGCGCGCCTGGTTGGCCGCGAGCCAGTCCCGGTGCGCCAGCACGTTGGCCCGGGTCATGCGCGCCAGATAGCTCTCGTCGCCGGGCGACAGGGCTTGCACGCGTTCTTGATTGCGGGCGAAGTCCGCATCCGTCTGCCTGGGCGAGGTGGCCGCGCGCAGGAGCTTGATGTAGAGCGCATGCGCCTCGGCCGTATCGACGTCGGGGCGCGCCCTGTCGTCGACCTTGGCCCCGCGCCGGGCGAGAAAATCCGCGAGCGCCTGCAGGCGGTCCTGGACCGCCCGGTCCACCCGGGCGCTCGGTTCGTCGAGCATGAGCGCGACCTTGAACTCGGCGAGTGCCTTTTTGCGCGCCGGCGGCAGGCGCAGGCGCCAGCCCCTGGCGTCGATATCGTCCGGGCCGGCCATGATGCCGAGCGCCAAGTCCAGGTCGGCGGCGCTGCGCGCCATCGGGCCGACCACCGAGATGTCGCTCGGCGCGACATTGCCCGGCAGCGCCTGACCGCGCGGCGAGACCACGCCGTAGGTCGGCTTGTGGCCGTAGACGCCGCAGTAATGCGCCGGGTTGCGGATCGAGGCGCCGATGTCGCTGCCGGCCTCGAGCGCGGTCAGGCCGGCGGCGAGCGCCGCCGCGGCGCCGCCCGAGGAGCCGCCGGGCGCGCGCGACAGGTCCCAGGGATTGTTGGTCGTGCCGTAGATCGTGTTGAAGCTCTGCCAGTCGGCAAGGTAGATGGGCACGTTGGTCTTGCCGAAGATGATGGCGCCGGCGCCAAGGAAGCGCTCGACCGCGAGTGCGTTGCGCTTGGGGTAGTTGTCGTGGAGCCGCGGGATGCCCCAGGTGGTCGGCGTCCCGACCATGTCGTAGGACTCCTTGACGGTCATGGGCAGGCCGTGGAGCGGCCCCCAGGTTTCGCCGCGCGCCAGCGCCGCGTCGGCCGCCTTGGCCCGCCCACGCGCGCCCTCGAGGTCGGTGACCACGATGGCGTTGAGCGCCGGGTTGTGGTTCGCGACCCGCTCCAGATAGAGCTCGAGCAGCTCGACCGCGCTGATCTTGCGCCGCCGGATCGCCGAGACCAGCCGGCGCGCCGGCCAAAACGCGGTTGCCACCATCACGGGGTCCTTCTCAATTCCTTGTCCATCGGCCTAGCGTGCCCCAAGGATGGTCTCGGTCACCGAGCGCGGGTCGCGCTGGTCCCAGCGGCCCGCCTCGACCAGATCCAGGAACCCGGCGAGGATGCGGTTGAAGGCGTCCGGCTCCTCCAGGTTGACCGCGTGTCCGGTCTTGGGGATGACCGCGAGCCCGGACGACGGGATCGTGCGCTTCATGAAAATCCCCGGCACCAGGCAGGGCTCGTCCTCGTCGCCGGTCACGATCAGCGTCGGCACGGTCAGCTTCCTCATGGCGTCCTCGAGGTCCCACAGCGAGGGCCGCTCCCGCTGCACGCCGCGCTGGGTCAGCGCCGAGCCCGTGGCCGAATGCTCGCCCAGCATGTCGGCGAACTCGCGCCAGCCGCGCGGGTCCTTGTTCTGAAACTGCACCCGCGTCGGGCCGAGGGCGTAGGTCTTGGCGAAGGCCGCCATGCCCTCGCTCTCCAGGCGTTCGGCGCAGGCCTCGGCCTCGCCGCGGAACTGCTCGGCCCGGTCGCGCTCGGCGCCGTAGCCGCAGCCGCCGACCAGCAGCGAGCGCGCCGAGCCCGGGTAATCGAGGCCGAAATGGAGCGTCGCGTAGCCGCCCATGGACAGGCCGACGATATGCGCCTGGGCAAGATCCAAATGCGCCAGTACGGCCTTGATGTCGTCGCAGGCGCGTTTCTGGGAATACCGGGCCGGGTCCTCGGGCACATCGGAGGGCGGGAAACCGCGGGCGTTGAAGGCGATGCAGCGGTAGCGGCGCGAGAAATAGCGCAGCTGCGGCTCCCAGCTTCGGCAGTCGCCGGCGAACTCGTGGACGAAGATCACCGGATAGCCGCGCCCGGTCTCCTCGTAATAGAGCTTCACTCCGTCGTCGGTCTCGGCGAACGGCATGGCGGTCCTTTCTCCTCGGCGCGGGTCTCCTCGGCGCGGGTCTCCTCGGCGCGGGTCTCCTCGGCGCGGCCGCATCCTTGGGGACGACCCCGAGTTTAGCGGAGCGGAAAGGGTGATGGTAGCGGCTGAATGGCGCGTGCGCGAGCCTTGGGCCGGCCGTCGGGGTGCCGGCCATCGGGGGGCCTCGTGACAAAGCCCCTGGCCCCTCGCATAATCGGCGTGGGCGTTTGCGATGGATCGGAGGAACCATGGAGCGGGGCAATCTGGGCCCGATCGGACCGGTCGGCCGGCTGACCTTGGGCGGCGGCGGTCTCGGCCAGCTTTGGGGCGAGACCAGCCGCGGGGAATGCGTGGCCACCCTGCGCGCGGCTGCGGATGCCGGCATCGATCTGATCGATCTGGCGCCGCGCTACGGCGAGGGCGAGGCCGAGGAGGTGCTGGGCGAGGCCTTCGACGGCCGCCTGCCCGAGGGCCTGCGCGTGACCAGCAAGTGCCTCTTGGGCGATACCCCGCCCGAGCGGATCGAGGCGCGCCTGCGCGAATCGATCACGGATAGCCTAGGCCGCATGCGGCTCGAGCGCCTCGACGTCTTCTTCCTGCATTCCAACGTGGTGCCGGACACCCATCCCATGCGCGCCCATCCCGACTCGGCGACCCGCATGACCCCCTATTCCCATTTCGTCGAGACCGTGCGCCCGGCCTTCGAGACCTTCGTCCGGGAGGGCCTGATCGGCGCCTGGGGCCTGACCGGCATCGGCTATCCGGACACGATCGTGACGCTCTTGGGCGAGGACCCCGCGCCGGCCGTGGTGCAGTGCATCGCCAACCCCCTGGACTCGCCCGGCAGCCTCAAGTTCTTCGACGGGCCGGCGCGCCCGCGCGACGTGATCGCGGCCGCGGCGGCGGGCGGCATCGGCGTCATGGGCATTCGCGTGGTCCAGGCCGGCGCCCTCACCGACGCCATCGACCGGCCGCTGCCGGACGATCATCCGGAGGTCCTGGACTACGCGAAAGCAACGTCCTATCGGGCGCTGGCCGCGGATCTCGGCATGTCCGCGGCGGCCCTCGGACACCGCTACGCGCTGGCCATGTCCGGCATCGACACCGTAGTCCTCGGCGTTAAGAACCGCGCCGAGCTCGCCGACTGCCTGGCCGCCGCCGAGGCCGGGCCGCTGCCGCAAGACCTGGTCGCCCAGGTCGACGCCTGCTTCGCTGTCGCTTCCACTTAATCAGTCCGGGCCGCGCCTAATCATCGCGCCTAATCGTACGGGGCATAATCGAGGTCGAGCCAATAGGGTTGATGGTCCGACCCCTGAGCCGCCTCATCAATCCACGCCCCGAGGACCCGCTTTTCCATCGATTGGTCGACGAAGGCATAATCGAGGCGCATGCCCTTTGCATCGCTTTCGGAAGGATCGGCGAAAAAGGTAACCCCCTCATCTTCATCATGTCCAGCCGCGACCCAGGTATCGACAAATTCCTCTGTGGAGGAAAGTCGGCCAAGATCGCCATCCTTGGGACCGACCAGATGATCGTACTCGGGGTCTTTGGGCTCCAGGTTGAAATCCCCCAGTAAAACGAATGATTCGGGCATCGGGGGCGGGGTGGCATCCTCTTCCCATAAGGTATGCCCATGATGTTCCCATAAGGAATGCGCAAGATCGCCGGTCCACGCGCCGCCCTCGGCCGGCGCACGGCGAATGGTGTCGCGAATGGCGTTGATTTGCACGATACGGTCATGCTGCGAGCGTGCCCCCAAATGGGCGTTATAAATTCGCATGGCGCCATCGTTCTGCAATTTGACGACCCCCTCGAAAACCCCGACGACCATGTTATGACGCTGGCGCAAGGCCGATTTCGGCAGCGGGAAAAGGCGGGTCGACAGGATCGGTGTTTTCGACAAGATCATATTGCCGAACTGCCTGCGAACGTTCTTGATCGTGCCGTCGAGCTGAGGCGTGCTCGCATCGACATCGAAGTAAGGGCCATACGCCCAATAGTATCGATCCAGAATTTGCCCGAGCCGCGCCGGTTGATCGACGTTACCGCTACGTTTCCAATAGCGTTCGACTTCCTGCAGGGCGATGATATCGGCGCCGTCGACATCGCTGGCGATCCTTTCCGGATCGAAACGACCGTCCTTGCCGAGCCCGAACTGGATGTTGTAGGTGACGATTTTCATTGAATTGGCTCGCTAAATTCCTTCGCCACGGAAGGCTTGGCAGGTTGCTGAATAAGCCTCGCGGTCGGCCTCTTATCCGTCGAGACGCAGAGCACTCTGCGCTGCTCCGTCAGGATGAAGGCGGACCGTTACCAAAGCCTTACGCGTCATGCTCCAAGGTGAAGGCGGACCGTTACCAAAGCCTTACGCCTCCTGCCAAGGACTCACGACGGCAACCGAACGCTGCCGAATTTGGTCTCGGCCCAGCGGGCGATACGCAGAACCGGGTAGCAGTAGGCGAAGTACATAAGCGCGGTCATGCCGTAGATCAACATCAGTTCCCTGGGATGGCGCTGGGTGGCGTGCTCGCCGGCCCGGACCAGTTCGGAGATGCCGATGACCGAGACGATGGACGTACCTTTGATGATGATGACGTAAACCCCCCCCATGGGTGGGATCATCAACTTCAGGGCCTGGGGCAAAACCACGTGCCACATGCACTGCGCCGCGGTCATGCCGACGGAGCGTGCGGCTTCGGACTGGCCGCGCGGCACCGCTTGGATGGCGGCGCGCACGATCTCCGCCACATAGGTCGAGGTGTAAAGGCTGAGCGCGATGACAGCCGCCGGGAAGGCTTCGAACTGCAGCCACGGGATCTTCAACGCCGGCAGCATGAAGTAAATGACATAGAGATGCACCAGGAACGGCGTCCCCCGCAACGCATGGATGTAAATCCCCAACGTCGCGGAAACGAGCCAGCCGCCCACCGTTCGCAGCATCCCGACGGCAAAGCCCAGGATACTTCCGCAAAGGATTGTAACGAGCGAAATTTTGAAGGTCATCCACAATCCAGCCAGAAGGAAGGGCATGGTGATCCAGATCACATCGACCATGGTATCAGCCCCGAACCCCACCCAGCCGGCGCTGAGCATAATTGGAGAAAAACAGCATGACCCCGTAAATCGCCAGGTAGCCGACGGCGACCGTCAGGAACGCCTCGTTCGGCATGAGCCGCTCGCTGAGAACCGTCAAGCCGGCGCCGAAAAGCTCGAACACGCCGATGAAACTGACCAGCGAAGAGTCCTTGATGAGAACCGCCGTCTGCCCCAGCAGCGGCGGCAGGACGTTGGCGAAAGCCTGCGGCAGGACGACGTAACGCATGCGTTGCAGATAGGTCATGCCGACGGACTGGGCGCCTTCGATCTGACCGCGTGAGATGGACTCGATGCCGGCGCGGATGATTTCGCTCATGTAAGCGCCGGCGTTGAGGCCGAGTGCGATGATGCCCCCTTCGAGCTCGTCAAGGCGACGGCCGAGCAGGGGCAGCGCCGGTAGGCTGAAATAGATCACATAGATCTGGATCAGCAGCGGCGTCGAACGGATCGCCTGCACGTAGCCGGCGGAGATGCGCCACAAAACCGGGTTGGCGGACATCCGCATGATCGCGGCAACCGTGCCGATGGTCAGGGACAAAACCAGGGATACCAGCGAAATCCAGATGGTCGCCAACATGCCCCGCGTGAATTCCGGTACATACTGGACGGCGACCCGGTAGTTGTAGAAATCGAGAATCCAGTCCATGTCCGCGGCTATCTCATATCCGAACCGTGACGACAAAAAGGGGGCTCCACCCTATCGATGGAGCCCCGGCGTTTAATCGAAAACGCTTGATCTTCGCCTATTATTTCGGCACTGGCGTCTGTTCTGTCTTCCAGGCGGTGCTGAACATCCAGTAGTTCTTGAGCTTGTCCAAACGCCCGTCGGCCTCGATCAACATGATGTAGTTGTTCATCCAGGTGAGCAGGTGAGTTTCTTCGGGCCGGGTGGCGAAACTGAGCGGCCCTCTATCGGGCGCGCCTTGGAGAATCTTGAATTCCGGATACTCGACCATATAGCCTTTCGCCGAAGCTTCATCATTGATCCCGGCATCGGCCCGGCCGGCCGCAACCGCCTGAGCGACGGCGGGACCGCCGCCGGCGAATTCCTTGATGTTTGCCTGCGGGCACTTCGCCTTGAGCACGCCAACGTTGCTGCTGCCCTGAACCACGGCGATCGAGACACCCTTGACGCAGGCGTCCTGCCAGTTCACGAACGACGCAGACTTCTTCGAGTAAATGACGTTCCGGCTGTACATATACGGCCGTGTGAAATTCAGAACCAACGCACGCGTTGCCTTCGGCGTCATGTCGGCGGCCAGGAAGTCAGCCTTGCCCGACGTGACGGCAGGGATCAGTCCCTTCCAGTCGTAATCGAGAAGCTTGAGCTTCACGCCTATGTCATCAGCCATCATCTGGACGAGTTCGACCGCAAAGCCGGTGCGGTTGCCCTTCGTGTCGACGTAACTCACCGGCGGCCCCTGGGTCTGAACGGCGACGCGCAGTTCGCCGCGCTTGACGATGTCGTTTACGACGTCGGCCGAGGCCGATTGGGCAAACGCGCTCAGCCCAAGCGCGCACAGGCCCAATACCAACAATTTAGCGATTTTCTTCATCTCTCCGGTCTCCCTATTGGTTGTTTGTTCTAGCGGTCGACGGCGTTTCGCCCGCCTTCGCCAGGGGGTGTCCGACGTCCCAGCCCAAATGGTATATACCAATACGGTTTTGTGATCTATACCAATAATCGGCAGTCCCTAAATGATCTGGCTGAGGAACAATTTCGTGCGTTCATGCTGGGGATTGTCGAAGACCGCCTCGGGCGTGCCTTCCTCGATGATCGCGCCATCGTCCATGAACGTAACCCGGTCGGCGGCCTCGCGTGCGAAACCCATCTCGTGGGTAACGACGACCATCGTCGTGCCCTCGGTGGCCAACTCCTTCATCAATTCGAGAACGCCGCCGACCGTTTCCGGGTCGAGCGCCGATGTCACCTCATCGAACAGCATGACCTTGGGCGTCATGGCCAGCGAGCGGGCGATGGCGACGCGTTGCTGCTGTCCGCCGGAAAGCTCGCTCGGGTAGTTGTCCGCCTTGTCGCCGATGCCGACGCGATCGAGCAGTCGATGGCCGATCTCGTAGGCCTCGCTCCCTTTGCGCTTGAGGACGACCGTTTGCGGCATGGTGATGTTCTCCAGTGCCGTTTTATGCTCGAACAGATTGAAGTGCTGGAAGACCATGCCGACTCCCCGGCGCAACCGGTTGAGGTCGGTCTTGGGATCGGTCAGGTCGACGCCGTCGATGACGATGGAGCCGCTGTCGATCGGCTCCAATCCGTTAAGCGCCCGCAGAAACGTGCTCTTGCCCGAGCCGCTCGGCCCGATGACGACAAGAACTTCGCCCTTGTCCACGTGGTTGGTGACGTGTCGGAGCGCCTGCACGGGCGGGCGCCCTCGGATCCTGAAAGTCTTGCAGATATCGTTGACCACGACGATCGGCGTTTCGCTGGGCATGCCGCGTTCCCCTTGCCCTATGCCGCTATTATCCCGCTAGGCGGTTGCCTTTTCTTCAATCCTTCCCGCCGGCCTTCCCACCGCCGAGACGCAGATTTCGATTGCGTCGTGACGCCAGAATTCCTGATCGCACTCAACCACCTCGTTGAACTGATCGAGAATGGTCCGCGACAGGTAAAGGCTTGGCGTTCCGACGGCGACTCCAAGCGCTTTGGCCGGGAAACCCGATAGCGCCGTCGGGCGCATATTGATCTGTGCCCGATGCACGATAATGCCGAATTTCTCCGACATCAGACCGGTCATCGATTGATCGAGCGGGTAATCCAGAAGACCGGGGCAACGCGCCGCCTTGACATGAATTTGTTCGACCATGACCGCCCGCCCATCGACCGTCCGCAGGCGGCTGATGAAAAAGACGGGGTCACCGACAGCACACCCCAGATGGGCGCTTTCCCACTGGGAAGCAGCAACCTGTTGTTGGGACAGGACAGTCGTGCCGGCCACCCGGCCCTGCTCCGTAATACTTTCGGTAAAGCTGGTATTGGCGGTCGGATCATAGCGGACCCGGGGCGGGGAGACGAACCATCCGCGCCGTTCCTCGCGAAAGATCAGGCCTTCGGCCTCCATCCGTATCAGTGCTTGGCGCACCGTAACCCTGGTGATGGAAAATTCTTCGGCCAAAGCCCGTTCCGGCGGAAGCTTGGTGCCCGAAGCCAGCGTCCCCGCTTCAATCATGGCCGCAAAATGGTCCCGGAAACGCACATAGTACGGAATCCTGCGGTCCCATGATTTTCGCGTTTTCTCTGGTATAGACCAATAGATGGTCTGTGGTATATTCCCTATCTTATTCATGGCCGAACCCTATGTTTTGCGGCGTCGTATGTCAATGTGGCAAGGTGGGCAATCTCGTTCGAAGAACCTGACGACGATGAAAATGAAACCGGTGACAAATTAAATGGCGTCCTATGTGCTCACCCTGATCGGCGGTATGGAATCAGTGCCCCTGGAACCCGTTCATATTGAACGGGTTTATCAGCGCCTGGCGACGGCAGGCGAAACGCGCTGGCTGGCGGAAAGGGAGGCTTGCGATCTTTTCATCGACTCCCTCCTTCCCGCCGTCGACATCGCCGAACGGGCCCGCGATGCCTTGTCCGGGACGGCGATCGACACGGTGTGTACGTCCATCGAGGGGCGGCGAAGGAAACTTCTCATTTCCGACATGGACTCCACGGTCATCGACCAGGAGTGCATTGACGAATTGGGCGATGCTATCGGCGTTGGATCGCAGATCAGGGAGATCACGGCGGCCGTCATCGGCGGCGACATAAGCTTTTCCGATGCCCTGCGCAAACGCCTGGCATTGATGATAGGAATGGACCGCCGCTTGCTGAAAAGCGTCTATCAGGAACGCATCTCGCTGAAAGCGGGCGGGCGGACGCTCGTTCAAACCATGCGCCATCACGGGGCGTTCTGCATCCTGGTGTCCGGCGGTTTCACCTTTTTCACCCGCCGCATCGCCGAACGCATCGGCTTTCACGACCATCAGGGAAACGAGTTGGCGTTTGAGGACGGGAAACTGACGGGGGAGATTCTGGGGCCGATCCTCGGGCGATCCGCGAAACTGAATACCTTGAGGAGCCTGTGCGAGGAAAAAGGCTTGGCGCCTTCCGACGTGCTCGCGGTCGGCGACGGGGCCAACGATATCAAAATGATCGAAGCGGCCGGACTCGGCGTCGCCTTCCACGGTTCCGACAGCCTGAAAAAACGGGCAAATGCCCGCATCGATCATGGCGACCTGACGGCCCTTTTGTACATCCAGGGGTTCCGCAAGTCGGAGTTCGTGCTTTCCTGAAACCTTTCCCGCCATTCGTCGGCGTAGAGGGTTAGCTGTGTTGCCGTCGCCTCCGTGAGCCGACCTTCAATCACGAATGGCGGGCAATCACGCGTGGCGGGGCTTGTGGATTGGCGGTACTGTCGCCCCCCCCCTGAAGCTGCCCATGAACCTGCTGGGAATCGAGACCTCTTGCGACGAGACCGCCGCCGCCGTGGTGACGGGCGGGCGCGAGATCCTGGCCGACCTGGTGCTCTCCCAGATCGACGAGCACCGGCCCTATGGCGGCGTGGTCCCGGAGATCGCCGCGCGCAGCCACCTGGACCACATCGATGGCCTGGTGGGCCGCGCGCTGGACGAGGCGGGCGTGGGCTTCGCCGATTTATCGGGCGTCGCGGCGACCGCCGGGCCGGGCCTCATCGGCGGCGTCTTCGTCGGCGTCATGACCGGCAAGGCGATCGCGGCCGCGCGCGGCCTGCCGTTCCTGGCGGTCAACCACCTGGAAGGCCACGCCCTCACCGTGCGCCTGACCCACGATCTCGCGTTTCCCTATTTGTTGCTCCTGGTCTCGGGCGGCCATTGCCAACTGGTCGCGGTGGCGGGCGTCGGCCGCTACCGGCACCTGGGCGGCACCATCGACGACGCCATCGGCGAGTGCTTCGACAAGACCGCCAAGATGCTCGGCCTCGGCTATCCCGGCGGGCCCGAGGTCGAGCGCGCCGCATTGGACGGCGACCCGGCGCGCTTCGACCTGCCGCGGCCCATGCTCGGGCGCGACAACCTGGACTTTTCCTTTTCCGGTTTGAAGACCGCGGTACGCCATCGGGCGCAGGCGGCCGGCGCGCTCGTTGATGAGGGCGGCGTGAAGGTCGTACATGGCCTTATAGCCGCTTTTCCCGGTGAGCGGGCGCAGGGCCTCCAGGCCCTCGTCGACGCGCTCCATTCCAACCAGCGCCCAGGCGCGCATCAGGGGCCGCATGCAGGCGTTGATTCCCTT
>JACZWN010000262.1 GCA_022572105.1 Pseudomonadota bacterium
GAGCGCGGCGATGGCGAACGAGAAGGCGATGGAGAAGCCGACGTAGCCCATGTAGAGCATGGGCGGATGGAAGGCGAGGCCCGGGTCCTGGAGCAGGGGGTTGAGCTCGCGCCCGTCGGCGGGCGGCGGGAACACCCGTGCGAAGGGGTTCGAGGTGAACAGCGTGAAACTCAGGAAGCCGACCGCGATCCAGGCCTGAATCGCGAGCACGCGGGCGCGCAAGGAGGGCGGCAGGTTGCGCCCGAAGGCCGCGACCGCGGCGCCGAAGACGGCCAGGATCAGAACCCAGAGCACCATTGAGCCCTCATGGTTGCCCCAGACGCTGGTCACCTTGTAGAGCATGGGCTGGGCCGAATGGGAGTTGAGCACCACGTTGAGCACGGTGAAGTCCGAGACCACGTAGGCGTACATCAGCGCGAAGAAGGCGGTCGCCACCAGGAGCAGCTGCAGATAGGCCCCAGGCCGTGCCAGTTCCATCCAGGCCGGATTGCCGCGATTCGCGCCGAGGAACGGCACGACGCCCTGCACCACGGCGACCGCGAGCGCCAGGATGAGCGCGAAATGGCCGATCTCGGGGATCATTGGGTGCCCTTCCCACCGCCCTCTTGGCCGCCGCGCCATTGGCCGGCCTTCTTGAGCGCGTCGACGACCTCGCGCGGCATGTAGGTCTCGTCGTGCTTGGCCAGCACCTCGCGCGCGACGAAGGTGCCGTCGGGCCCGAGGGTGCCCTGGGTTATCACGCTCTGGCCCTCGCGGAACAGGTCGGGCAGCAGGCCCTGGTAGACGACCGGCACGCTCTCGGCCAAGTCGGTGATCCGGAAGGTGACGGTCACGCCGTCCGCCTGGCGCTCGAGCGAGCCCTCCTCGACCAGGCCGCCCAGGCGGATCGCGCGGCCCCGCGGGGCGGCGCTCAGTTCGCTCGGTTGATAGAAGTAGCTCAGGTTCTCGTCGAGGGCGCTCAGCACCAAGGCCACCGCCCCGGACAGCAACGCCATCCCGGCCAGCACGACGATCAGGCGCCGCCGCTTGCGGGTCACGAAGCGGCCTCCTTTGCACCGCCACCTTGCGTGCCGCCGCGCCGCGCGCCGCCGCCGCCGGGCGGGATCAGCCCGTGCTCGGCCAGCGCGCGCTCGAGGCCGCGCAGGCGGCGCAGGCTGGTCGCCAGCAGCCAGCCCATAACCAGCGCGGTCACGCCGAAGGCGGGCCAGACGAAGGCGCCGTAGCCGCCCATGGCGAGAAAGCTCCGAACCTGCTCCATGTCGTCTCCCGGATCCTCTGTGGCGCGCGCGTTCCTCCCTATTTAGGGTCTCGGCGGCGCATTGAACAGTGACATTAAGTCAAGTCCGATCGAGGGTGCTCGGCCCCGCTCTCAACTCGCGTCCAGCGCCGCATAGGCACGCGCCCGCAGGCGCGCGGCCAGGAGCTCGGCTTTGACCCGCACCAGCAGCAGGCTCACGTAGTAGAGCTTGAAGCCCAGCATCATGACCAAAAGCGGCCACAGCATGGAAGCGTGGATCGCCGGCCCGCCGAGGCGCAGCACGCTCGACGGCTGGTGCAGGGTCGACCACCACTCGACCGAGAAATGGATGATCGGCACGTTGACGAAGCCGACAAGCGCCAAGACCGCGGCCGCCCGGAAGCCCCGGGCCGGGTCCTCGAAGGCGTTCATGATCGCCATGTGGCCGAGATAGAGGAAAAACAGCACCAGCATCGAGGTCAGGCGCGCGTCCCAGACCCACCAGGTGCCCCACATGGGCTTGCCCCAGAGCGAGCCGGTGACGAGCGCCAGGAAGGTGAAGCTGGCGCCCACCGGCGAGGACGCCTTGGCGACGAGGTCGGCCAAGGGATGGCGCCAGATCAGCGCCACGGCGCTGGCCGCCGCGACCGCGGTGTAGACGAACAGCGCCATCCAGGCCGCGGGCACGTGCACGTACATGATGCGCACGCTCTCGCCCTGCTGATAGTCGGGCGGCGCGACGAAGAGCGCAAGGTAGAGCCCGAGCGCGATCGAGACCGCGGCCAAGCCCGCGCACCAGGGCAGGAGCGTGTTGGCGAGCCTCAGGAAACGGCCGGGGTTGGCGAAACGGTGCATGGTCTCAGGGTCGAAATTACGCGGCCGGCGCCCGAGATCGGAAACCGCCAGCCCTATGCAGTAACCTAGTCATTCGAGCGCCTGCCGCAAGGCCGCGGCGCCTGCGAGCGGCGCGGTCACCAGGGTGACCAGGAACAGCGCGCCCAGGAACAGGAGGTGCGGGCGGGGGCTCAGGCCGGCGAGCGCGGCGTCGATGGCGGCGACGCCGAAAATGAGCACGGGGATGTTGAGCGGCAGGACGAGCAGCGGGATGAGCACGCCGCCGCGCCGCGCGCCCAGCGTCAGTGCCGCCCCGAACGCGCCGATCAGGCTCAGGCTCGGGCTGCCGAGCGCCATGGCGAGCACCAGCATGGGCAGGCCGGCGGCATCCATGTTGTAGAGCAGCGCGAGCAGCGGCCCGGCGACCACCAAGGGCAGGCCGGTGGTCAGCCAGTGCGCCAGGGCCTTGGCGAGGACGGTCGCCTCGAGCGGCAGCGGCGCCAGCGCCAACAACTCCAGCGAGCCGTCCTCGTAGTCGGCCAGGAACAGGCGCTCCAGCGACAGCAGCACGGCCAAGAGCGCGGTCACCCAGATGATGCCGGGCGCCATGCGCGCCAAGAGGTTGGGCTCCGGTCCGACCGCGAGGGGAAAGAGCGCCGCGGTCAGCACGAAGAACAGCACCACCATGCCGGCGTCGGCGCGCTGGCGCAGCGCCAGGCGCAGGTCGCGCGCGACCAGCCGGGCGAAGGCGCTCACCAGCCGGCTCCCCAGGCCGCGTACGCCGCGCCCGGGCCGGGGGCGAAGTCGTCGAGCGCCAGGACCTCGGCCTCCGGCGCCTCGGGTTCCGCGGCCTCCTCGCGAATCACGGCGATCGGCACGTCCACCAGGAAGGTGGAGCCGACGCCCGGGGTGCTCCGGGCCGCGATCTCGCCGCCCATCAGCTCGACCAGCCGCTTGCTGATTGCGAGGCCCAGCCCCGTTCCGCCATATTTGCGCGTCGTCGAGCTGTCGGCGGCGTTCGTCTATGCCGGCAGCGCCATCGGCGTCGCCTTCGCCGGCGATCTCATCACCCTGTTCGTATTCTGGGAGGTGATGGCGATCGGCTCGACCCTGGTGATCTGGTCGACCGGCACGAACGCCGCCTTTCGCGCCAGCATGCGCTACGCGATGATCCACCTGTTCGGCGGCGTGGTGCTTATGGTCGGAGTCATCGCCCAGGTCGCCGA
>JACZWN010000090.1:0-3123 GCA_022572105.1 Pseudomonadota bacterium
GGGCATCGCCAGCCCTGCGCCCCGTCCAAATGCATTGGGCCGTCCGAAAGCCCCGGCCCACAAGACTTGGGGAAACCGCCGTTCCGGTCGGGCGGGCGAACCGGCAGCGGGCGAATCGGTGCGGGCGTCGGAAAGCCTTGACGGCCCGTCCTCCGCAGCAGCGGCGCTGCCGCTGCGGAGGGTGGGTGCCCCGCATCGCCCGCGGCTTCCCTGCTACCCGCCCGGTGGCCCACCCGGTGGCCCGGCGGATCGCCCGCGCGATCTCTATGGGTCGTTATCAACGCTCCTTGGTATACGTCGTCTCGGCCGGCCTCGGGGCGTAGCCGCGGAGGAAGACGGCGACGGCCGATTCGACCACGGCCTCGATCCCGGCTTTGCCGGGACGCGGCCCGACGCCCAGGCTCAGGCGCATATGGACCGGACCCTTGACCATCGCCAGGAACTGGGCGGCGGCGGCCTGGGGATCCGGGATCCGCAATTTCCCGTCCCGGTCCTGTTCGCCCAAATAAGCCGCCAGGGCGGAGGTGCAGCGCTGCGGCCCGAGCCGGTAGAACACTTGGCCCAGCTCGGGAAACCGGACCGCCTCGGCCGTCACCACCCGGAACACGGCCAGCGCCTGTGGCGAGGTGATGAGCGTCAGAAACCTGCGGCCATATTCGCTCAGAACCCGGTCCAGTGGACCGCTGGTCAGCTCGGCCGGCGTCTGGGTGCCGATGACTCTGGCGCAGACGTTCTCCATGACCGCGCCGAAGAGCGCCTCCTTGCCCGGGAAATACTTGTACACCGTGCGCTTCGAAACCCCGGCGCGCCGGGCGATGGCGTCCATGCTGACCGCGCCGTATCCGGCGTCCAGGAACAACGCCGTGGCCGCCTCGACGACGGCGCCCCGCTTGGGCGACGCCGCGGGCTGGCGCGGCGCCGCGACGCGGTCGCCCATTCGTTCCAGCAGCTCGACCATGTCTTGACCCGAATAGCGGCAGGTGATCCCGGCCCCGAGCCTTGCCAAGCGCAAGACTAGCATAAAAACGGGGGGTGTTGTGGCAACAAGGGCCGAACGCGGGCGCCGGGACGGCCCGGCCATGCCGGTGATCCGCAAAAACCCGGATTTACATGGCGACCCGAATTCCTAAACTTAGGGAAACACCCAGGGGACATGGGCCCAGGGGACATGGGAAGGGATTTCCCTTGGCTGAAGTCACTCGACGGGCCAATATCGATCGAATTCATCGGTAAACAGGAAGTCATTCCCAAATCACCATGGAATTGCCCCGGATTCCCAACGTGCTTCTGGTCGAGGACGCCCCCGAGCTGGCCCTGCTGTACCAGGACTATCTCCGGGACGAGCCGATCGACCTGGAGCACGTCGACACGGGCCGGGCCGCGATGGCCAAGATCGAAACGGCGCCGCCGCAGGCCATGCTGCTGGATCTCAGGCTACCGGACATGGACGGGCGCGATGTGCTCGATCGCGTGATCCAGACCAACCTTCCGACCGACGTCCTGGTCATGACCGCCTACGGCGACGTCGACGTCGCCGTCCAGACGATGCGCGCGGGCGCCAGCGACTTCCTGACCAAGCCGTTCGGGGCGGAGCGGCTGAGGGGCACGTTGCGCGAGGTGCTGCGGCGGCACAACGGCTCGCGCCGCCCCGGGGCGCGGCGCAACGGTTCGGGTAAACCGGATTTCGAGGACTTCGTGGGCCGCTCGCCGGCCATGCGGGACCTCTATCGATCCATCGAATGCGCGGCGCGCAGCCAGGCGCCCGCGTTCATCAGCGGGGAAACCGGCACCGGCAAGGAGCTCTGCGCCCGGGCCATTCACCGCCGCGGCCCGCGCCGGAGCAAGCCCTTCATCGCGCTCGACTGCGGCGCCATCCAGAAGGATCTCATGGAGAGCGAGATCTTCGGCCACATTAAGGGGGCCTACACCGGCGCCACCGGCGCGCGCGCCGGGGCGGCCAAGCTCGCCGACGGCGGAACGCTCTTCCTGGACGAGATCTGCGAAATGGATCCGTCTCTCCAGGCCAAGCTGCTGCGTTTCCTTCAGTCCGGAACCTTCAAGCCCTTGGGCAGCGACCGGACCGAGACGGTCGACGCGCGGCTGGTTTGCGCGACCAACAGGGACCCCTTGGCGGAGATCGCGGCCGGGCGCTGCCGCGAGGATCTGTATTACCGGGTCCATGTGATTCCCGTGCACCTGTCGCCGCTGCGCGAACGCCGCCAGGATATCCTTCCGATCGCCCTGCATTTCCTCGCCCGCTTCGCGCGCCAGGAGGGCACGGGCTTCGTGGCGTTCGCCCCCGTGGTCGAGGATATGCTCGAGGCCCACGATTGGCCCGGCAACGTGCGCCAGCTCCAGAACGTGGTGCGGAGCGTAACGGTACTGCACGACGGGGAAATCGTAACGCCGGGAATGCTCCCCGCCGCGCTCTATCCGGTCGTGCCGCCGCGACGGCGTTTCGAAGCGGACGGCGCCCTGCGCACGCCCTGTGGCAAGGGCGCTATCCGGCCGCTCCGGCTGATGGAGAAAGAGCTGATCGAGGACGCCATCGCGGGTTGCGGCGGCAACGTCGTGGAGGCGGCCAAGCGGCTCGAAATCAGCCCCGCGACGATTTATCGGAAACGGTCCGCCTGGCGCCGCTGAGCGGTGGTCCGGCCTGCGCGGTCCAGGTCCGGCGGCGCGGGGGGCTCAACTCCGCCCGGTCCCGCTCGAGAGCCGCGCGTCGAGCGCGCCGAGCGCCGCATCCACCAAGCCCCGCAGGTCGTCGACCCGGGCCAGGGCGTCGGCGCTATCGCCGGCCAGGCAGGCCGCCACGATTGCGTTTGCCTGCCGCTCCACCGCGACCGCCCCGAACGAGCCCGCCGAGCCCTTGAGCGTGTGGCATTCGTCGCGCAAGGCGGTCAGGTTCCGCTCCCCCGCACGCGCGAGAATGTGCGCCATGCGCCTCGGCGTCTCGCGCGTGAAGGCGCGCAGGAGCCGGTGGGCCCTTTCGTCGCCGACGTCCTCGATCAGTCGATCGAGGGCCCGCTCGTCGATCGGGTTTCCGCGATCGGTCATCGCCGGATCCCGGTCGCGGCCGGCCTTCGCTGGTCGCCGCTCATCAAGCCATTAATATCCTTACGA
>JACZWN010000090.1:3132-12987 GCA_022572105.1 Pseudomonadota bacterium
CGTCGATCGGATTTCCGCGATCGGTCATCGCCGGTTTCGGCCCCCGGTCGCGGCCGGCCTTCGCTGGTCGCCGCTCATCAAGCCATTAATATCCTTACGATTTTTGCGAACAAGAGCGAAGAGGATCGTAGCACCGATAGGCGCCGCGAGCCATGCCGTCGCGCACCCGGCCGGAAACGCCGAAAGCCCTTTGGCGGGGCGCACCCCGCTATTGCCCGGGCCCGCGCCCGGCTGTAGGTTGGCGGCCTTTCAACGTTGGCGATGGAGCAACGGAGTTGGCGGTGAGCGGGACCATCAAGGCGGTGACCTTCGACCTTTGGGACACCATAATCCACGACGATTCCGACGAGGCCAAGCGCAAGGCGCAAGGTCTTCGGTCGAAGAAGGCGGAGCGCCGGCATCTGCTCTGGGAAGCGCTGCGCGAGGCCGAGCCGATCGAAGCCGACAGGGTCGCGCTCGCCTACGATGTCGCGGACGCGGCCTTCAACAAGGTCTGGCACGATCAGTTTATCACCTGGACCATCGCCGAGCGGCTCCGGGTCGCGCTCGAGGGGCTCGGCCGTGAGCTCGCCGACGACGCCTTCGCGCGGGTCGTCAAGGCGCACGAGGCGATGGAGGTGGACGTTCCCCCGGACGCGGTGGACGGCATCGCGGGCGCGCTGGCCGAGCTCGCCACGCGCTACAAGCTCTGCGTCGTCTCCGACAGCATCGTGACCCCGGGCGCGCGCCTGCGCGATTTGTTGGAGGTCCACGGCCTCAAGCGGTACTTCACCGGCTTCGCCTTCTCCGACGAGGTCGGGCATTCCAAGCCGCACCGCGCCATGTTCGAGGCTGCGGCCGGACAGTTGGGCGTCGAGATCGAGGAGATGGTCCACATCGGCGACCGCGACCACAACGACGTCAAGGGGCCGCAGGCGCTCGGCATGAAGGCGGTGCTGTTCATCGCCACGCGCGCCCAAGACAAGGACACGACCAGCGCCGACGCGATCTGCGCCCGGCACGCCGACCTGCCGGCCATCATCGACCGGCTGTCGGCCGCCTGAAGCGCGGGATAATTAGGAGCTCCGCCATGGCCAACGACCCACGCTTCCTCGTCGTCGACGGTTATGCCAGGGAGGGCCGGGAGGATCTGCGGGCCGGCGGCGCGACCACGGCGGGCGAGCTCTACGCGCAAATGCTGAAAGACTGCGCGCCGAACCGCGCCGAGGTCGACATCGTCTGCCCGGCCGACCCGGACGCGGCGCTGCCCAAGGGCGCGGCCATCGATCAATACGACGGCATCGCCTGGACCGGCTCGAGCCTGACCGTCTTCGCCGACGACCCCAAGGTCACCACGCAGATCGACTTCGCCAAGGCCGCTTTCGAGGCCAAGGTGCCCAGCTTCGGCAGCTGCTGGGCGGCGCAGATCGCGGTCGTGGCCGCCGGCGGGCGCTGCGATGTCAATCCCAGGGGGCGCGAGATGGGCATCGCGCGCAAGATCGCGCTGACCCCCGAGGGCCGCGCGCACCCGCTCTACACCGGCAAGAAGAGCGTCTTCGACGCCTTCATCAGCCACGACGACGAGGTCACGCACCTGCCGGCGAGCGCCAGCCTGCTCGCCTGCAACGGCCACACCCGCGTGCAGGCGGTCTCGGTCATCCACAAGGGCGGCGTGTTCTGGGGCCTGCAGTACCATCCGGAGTACGACCTGCACGAGTTGGCGCGCCTGTGCTACTGCCGCAAGCAGAAGCTGGTCGACCGGGGCTTCTTCCGCGACCTGGACGCGGCGCAAGACTTCGTCGACCGCCTGGAGGCGCTGCACCAGGACCCGGGCCGCAAGGACATCGCCTGGCTGCTCGGCATCGACGAGGACGTGATGAACGAGGACATCCGCCGCGCCGAGGTGCGCAACTGGATCGACTTCCTGGTCCTGCCCACCATGCGCCGCTGAGCGCGCAGGGAGGCGGGCGCGATGCGGACCAAGCGGGAAGCGCGCGCCTGGCAGCGCATGCTGAGCGGGCGCCGGCTCGATCTGCTCGACCCTTCGCCGCTCGACGTCGAGATCGAGGACATCGCCCACGGCCTGTCCCGGGTCGCGCGCTGGAACGGCCAGACCTCGGGCAAGTGGTCGTTCAGCGTCGCCCAGCACTGCCTGCTGGTCGAGGATCTGGTCGGCAGCTTCAAGCCCGGGACCGCGCGGCCCTGGCGCCTCGCCGCCTTGCTGCACGACGCGCCGGAATACGTGATCGGCGACCTGATCACGCCGTTCAAGGCCGCGGTCGGGCTCGACTACAAGGCGCTCGAGGACCGCCTCATGGGCGCCATCCACCTGCGCTTCGGCCTGCCCGCCGAGGCGCCGGCCGCGGCCCGAAAGCTGATCAAGCGCGCCGACCGCGCCGCCGCCTATATCGAGGCGACCCAGCTCGCCGGGTTCTCCGATGCCGAGGCGCACAAGTTCTTCGGCCGGCCGCGCGGGCTCGATCGGCCGGAGCGCCCGCACCTCGAAGCCCTGCCGCCGGACGCGGCCAAGGCGCGCTACCTCGAGCGCTTCAAGACGCTTACCCTTGGCGCTCGCCGATAAGGGCGCTATCGAAACCCGTTAACCCGGCCGTAAATCCGATTGTGACTTGCGGCGCCGCGCGCGCCGGACCAGATTGCCGGGCATGGAGAGCGCCGGCCCAACAGCCGGTCACGACTTCGGAGACAACCCTGTTCCCGGCGCCCTTTGCTCCGCGTCCCAATGGAGGCGCCGCCTCATGATCTGGAGCGTCACCGCGATAGCGGGCTTCTCGCTGGCGATCTGGCTCTATCTCGTGGCGCTGCGCGGCGGCTTCTGGCGCGCCGACCGGCGTCTCGACGAGGACTTGGCCGCGCCGCCCGCCTGGCCCGCGGTGGTGGTTCTCGTGCCGGCGCGCGACGAGGCCGAGGTGATCGGCCGCGCGGTTGCCGCGCTGCTCGCCCAGGACTACCCCGGCCGGTTCCGGATCGTGCTCGTCGACGATCACAGCCGCGACGGCACGGCCGAGGCCGCCCGGCACGCCGCCGGGACCGCCGGGAGCGAGGGAACGCCTGAGCGCCTGAGCGTGGTCGCGGCGCGCGCGCTACCCCCCGGGTGGTCGGGCAAGCTCTGGGCGCTGCGCGAAGGCCTGGCCGAGGCCGAGGCGGTCCAGCTTGCCGGGTTAGACGAGGCCGAGACGGCGTACCTCTGGCTGAGCGACGCCGATATCGAGCACGGCACCGCGACGCTCCGGCGCCTGGTCGCCAAGGCCGAGGACCAGCGTCTCAACCTGGTCTCGCTCATGGTGGCGCTGTCGTGCCGGGGTTTCTGGGAGCGTCTGCTGATCCCGCCGTTCATCTATTTCTTCCAGATGCTCTACCCTTTCGCCTGGGTCAACGACCCGCGCAAAGGCACCGCGGCGGCGGCGGGGGGTTGCGTGCTGCTGCGCCGTGATGCGCTGGCGCGCGCCGGCGGCTTCGAAGCGATCCGGGGGGAATTGATCGACGATTGCGCGCTGGCGCGGCGAATCAAGGACCTGCCGCCCACCGAAACCGAAGGGGCCGGAGGCGGCGGCGCGCGCGGAGTCTGGCTCGGGTTGACCACGACCTCGCGCAGCATCCGCCCGTACCGGGGCCTGGGCGAGATCCGGCGCATGGTGGCGCGCAACGCCTACACCCAGCTCCGGCACTCGCCGCTCCTGCTCCTGGGCACGCTCATCGGCCTGGCGCTCACCTTCCTGGCGCCGCCGCTCGTCGGTTTGAGCGCGGAGCTCCACGGCGACAAGGTCGCGGCGATCCTCGGCTTTTCCGCCTGGTCGCTGATGGCGCTTTCGGCCGTGCCGACCTATCGCCTGTACCGGCAGCCGGTCTGGCTGGCCGCGTTCCTGCCGCTCGCCGCCGCCTTCTACTCGGCCATGACGCTGGAGTCGGCGCTCAGGCACTGGCGCGGGGCGGGCGGCGGCTGGAAAGGCCGGGTCGAGCCGGGCGCCCGCGAGGTGGCACAAAAACCTCGCGACCTGTAAGCTTTTCGAATGAGCCAAACTAAGCTTTTGGAATGAGCGAAGCCGTCGAGACACCGTCGGGCAAGGGCGCCGGGGATGAAAACTTCCCGGTCGGCTCCTGGTTGCTGCCGGCGCGCCTGCGGCCCCACGTCGCGGCCTACTACCGCTTCGCCCGCGCCATCGACGACATCGCCGACAACCCGGAGCTCGTGCCCGACGAAAAGATCGCGCGGCTGACGCGCTTCGAGGACGCGGTCCTGGGCCGCGAGACCGGCGATCCGGCGCTCGCCACCGCGCAGCGCATGCGCGCGAGCCTGGCCGAAACCGGCGTGACCGCCAAGCACTGCGTGGATCTGGTCACCGCCTTCAAGCAAGACGCGGTGAAACGGCGTTACGACGACTGGGCCGACCTCATGGGCTACTGCGAGAATTCGGCCAACCCGGTCGGGCGCTACCTGCTCGACCTGCACGGCGAACGGGTGTCCGGCTATGCCTTCTCCGACGCCCTGTGCAGCGCGCTCCAGGTGCTCAACCATTTGCAGGACTGCCAGGATGACTACCGGGCTCTCGACCGGGTCTACCTGCCGCTCGACTGGATGGGGGCGCAGGGCCTCGAGGTGAGCGCGCTGGACGAGGCGCGGAGCGGCCCGGGCCTGCGCCGGGTGCTGGACCGTTGCCTGGACGGCGTCGCCGAGCTGATGCGCGCGGCGCGGGAGCTACCGGCCAAACTGCGAAGTCCGCGTCTGGCCATGGAATCGGCGGTCATCGGACGCCTGGCCGAGCGCTTGACGGTGCGGCTGCGCGGGGGCGATCCCCTGGCCGGGCGGGTCGCGCTCAGCCGGCTCGATTTCCTCGCCTGCGGCCTGCGCGGCGCCGGCGGCGTGCTCGTACAGCGCGCCTTCGGCGGCGGGCGCGCCGAACGACCCGCCCGGCAGGGGCCATGAGCGAAGCGAAACGAGAGCCCATGAGCGAGTCGCCTGCCGGGGCGGGGGCGCCCGCGCCGGCGCGCGATCCGGAGGCCGTGGCCCACGTGCGCGAGGTGGTGGCGCGTTCCGGCACCTCGTTCCTACTGGGCATGCGGATGCTTCCGAAGCCGCGGCGCGAGGCCATGTACGCGATTTACGCCTTCTGCCGCGCGGTCGACGACATCGCCGACGAGCCGGGCGAGCGCCAGGCCAAGCTCGCCGGGCTCGATGCGTGGCGGCGCGAGATCGAGCGCCTTTATGGAGGCCGGCCGGACCACCCGATCGCCCGGGCGCTGGCCGGCCCGCTGCGCGAGTACGCCCTGCCGAAGGCCGAGTTCCTGGCGCTCATCGACGGCATGGAGATGGACGTCCGCGACACCATTCAGGCGCCGAGCCTGGACGACTTCGGGCTCTACTGCCGGCGCGTGGCCGGCGCGGTCGGCATGCTGTCGGTCCACGTCTTCGGCGAGACCGGCGCGGCGGGCCGGGAGCTGGCGGTGGTCCTGGGCGAGGCGCTGCAGACCACGAACATCCTGCGCGATCTCGCCGAGGACGCCGGGCATGGCCGGCTCTACCTGCCGGGCGCGCTGCTGGACAAGCACGGCGTTACCGCGCGCGACCCGGCCGCGGTCCTGACCGCCCCGGGGCTGAGCCCCGCTTGCGCGGAGCTGGCCGGACGCGCGCGCGGCCTGTTCGTCCGCGCCCGCTCCTTGCTCGCCGACTGCGACCGCGGCCGCGTCCGTCCGGCCATTCTGATGCTCGAATCCTACGACCGCATCCTGACGCGTCTCGAGGCGCGCGGCTGGGACCGGCCCGAGGTGCCGGTCCGCCTGTCGCGCCTGGAGAAGCTCTGGATCGCGCTGCGCCACTGCCTCCTCTAGCGGAGCGCCACGGCGATGACACGGGTCCATATCGTCGGCGCCGGGATCGCCGGTTTGTCCTGCGCGGTGCGCCTCGCGGGCCGAGGCCGCGCGGTCACGCTCTACGAGGCCGCGGCCCAGGCCGGCGGCCGCTGCCGCTCCTACTTCGACGCGAAAATCGGGCGCACCATCGACAACGGCAATCACATTCTGCTGTCGGCCAACGAGGCGGCGCTCTCCTACCTCGACGAGATCGGCGCGCGCCATACCCTCTGCGTGCCGCCGCGCGCGGTCTTCCCCTTCGTCGACGTGCGTAGCGGCGAGCGCTGGTGCATGCGGCCCAACGCCGGGCCGGTGCCGTGGTGGATTTTCGCGCCCGGGCGGCGCGCCCCGGGGACCAGGGCCGGCTCCTATCTGGCCGGCCTGCGCCTGGCCTTCGCCGGCCCGGACCAGACCGTGGCGGATTTGCTGGACCCGGCCGACCCGCTCTGGGAGCGGTTCTGGGAGCCGCTCACCGTGGCGGCGCTCAACACCGCGCCGCGCGAGGCCTCGGCGCGCCTGCTGTGGCAGGTGGTCAAGGAGACCTTCGGGCGCGGCGAGGCCGCCTGCCGGCCGTTCATCGCCCGCGGCGGGCTGGGCGCCAGCTTCGTCGAGCCGGCGCTCGAGCTGCTCGGCGCGGCCGGCGCCGAGGTCTGCTTCAACCAGCGCCTGCGCGCGATCGATTTCGAGGCCGAGCGCGCCGCCGGGCTCCACTTCGCCGAACGCTCGGTTGCCGTGGAACCCGGCGAGCAGGTCGTGATCGCCCTGCCACCGGCCGTCGCCGCCGCCCTGCTGCCGGGCCTCGAGGCGCCGGCGGACAGCCGGCCCATCGTCAACGGCCACATCCGCTTGCCCGCGCCCCCGCGCCTGGCGCCCGGCATGTCCGAGGACCGGCCGTTCCTGGGCCTGGTCGGGGGCGCGGCCCAGTGGCTGTTCCTGCGCGGCGACGTGGTCAGCCTGACGGTCAGCGCCGCCGCGGAGCTGGCCGAGCGCCCCAGCGAGGAGATCGCCGAGCGGTTCTGGGCCGATACCGCGGTCGCGCTCGATCTGGACCCGGACCAACGGCCGCCGATCCGGATCGTCAAGGAGCGCCGCGCGACCTTCGCCCAGACCCCCCAAGCGCTGCGCCGGCGCGCGCCGGCGCGCACCAAGTGGCGCAATCTCGTCCTTGCCGGGGACTGGACCGACACCGGTTTTCCGGCGACCATCGAGAGCGCCGTGCGCTCGGGCCGGGCGGCGGCCGGCATCGTCACGGAAATTTGACGAAATTCGCCCTGCCGAGAGCCCGTCACCGCTTGCGCGAAGCCGAGCGCTACACTATTTTTTCTGTTTAGTTCCCGGGTCTTGGGGACCGGTGGGGCAAGGGCCTTTGGTATGAGTCTTCTAGACCGTTTTTCCGAACCCGCGCGCGCGCCGAGGCCGGGACATCCTGGCTCGGAGCGGGCCAAGGAGACGGACCGCGGCAACCACGCGCCGCCCGCGGGCGGCCCGACGCTGGATCTCGACGACGACGCGCTCGGGCGGCTGATCCACGACACACATCGGGCCCTCAACAACCTGCAGCGCAGCGACGGCCATTGGGCGTTCGAGTTCGAAGCGGACGCCACGATCCCGGCCGAATACATCATGCTCCAGCATTTCCTGGGCGAGATCGACACCGGGCGCGAGCGGCGGATCGCCAACTACCTGCGCCAAATCCAAATGGAGTCCGGCGGCTGGCCGCTGTTCTACCGCGGCGAGGTCGACCTGAGCGCGACCGTCAAGGCCTACTTCGCGCTCAAGCTCGTCGGCGACGACCCGGCGGCGCCCCATATGACGCGCGCCCGCAACGCGATCCTCGAGCGGGGCGGGGCGGCGCGGTGCAACGTCTTCACCCGGATCTCGCTCGCCCTGTTCGGCCAGGTGCCCTGGCGTGCGGTGCCGGAGATGCCGGTGGAGATCATGTTGCTGCCGCGCTGGTTCCCATTCCACCTCTCCAAGGTGTCCTACTGGTCGCGCACGGTGATCGTGCCGCTGCTCATCCTCACGACCTTGAAGCCCCGGGCCCGCAACCCGCGCGGCGTGCGCATCGGCGAGCTGTTCCTGCACCACCCGGAGCACACGCGCTATCCCACGAACGGTTCGGGCGATGCGTTGAGCGTGTTTTTCGCCGGGCTCGACTCGCTGCTCAAGACCGCCGGCCGGCGTTTCCCGCTGGGCAGCCGGCAATGGGCGATCGACAAGGCGGTCGAATTCATCACCCCGCGCCTCAACGGCGAGGACGGGCTGGGCGGCATCTTCCCGGCCATGGCCAACGCGGTCATGGCCTTCGAGGCGCTCGGCCGGCCGCGCGACGACACCGAGTTCGTTACCGCCCGCAAGGCGGTCGACAAGCTGCTGTTCGACCGCGGCCCCGAGATCACCTACTGCCAGCCCTGCCTGTCGCCGATCTGGGACACCTGCCTGGCGGCCCACGCGTTGCTGGAGGCGGGCGAGGATCCGGACGGCGCGGTCCTGCGGAAGGCCATCGACTGGCTGCTGGAGCGCGAAATCACCGACACTTGCGGCGACTGGTCCTGGCGCCGGCCGGGCCTGAAACCGGGCGGCTGGGCGTTCCAGTACTGGAACGACTACTATCCCGACGTGGACGACACGGCGGTCGTGGTCATGGCGCTCGACCGCGCCGGCGACCCGCGCTGCCGTCCCGCCATCGAGCGGGCCACCGAATGGATCCTCGGCATGCAGAGCAGCAACGGCGGCTGGGGCGCCTACGACGCCGAGAACGAGTACTATTACTTGAATGCCATTCCCTTCGCCGATCACGGGGCGCTCTTGGACCCGCCGACCGTGGACGTGACCGCGCGCTGCATTTCCATGCTGGCGCAACTCGGCTACGGCCGGGACGACCCCGCGGTGCGCCGCGGGATCGAGTTTCTGAAGCGCGAGCAGGAACCGGACGGTTCCTGGTACGGGCGCTGGGGTGTCAACTACATCTACGGCACCTGGTCGGCGCTTTCGGCGTTCAACGCCTGCGGCGACGACCTCTCGGCGCCGCACATCCGCAAGGCCGTCGACTGGCTCCGGGCGCGCCAGCGCGTCGACGGCGGCTGGGCCGAGGATTGCGCCACCTACTGGCCGGACCAGCGCCACGCCATGAAGGAGTCCACGGCCTCGCAGACCGCCTGGGCACTGCTCGGGCTGATGGCCGCGGGCGAAACCGATAGCGCGGCGGTCCGGCGCGGCGTGGCCTACCTGGAATCGGCCCCGCGCGACGGCGCCAAGTGGCGCGAGCCCTATTACACCGGGATCGGCTTCCCGCGCGTCTTCTACCTGAACTACCACGGCTACAGCGCCTACTTCCCGCTCTGGGCGCTGGCCCGCTATCGCAACCTGCGCCGCGGCGACGACCGGCGCGTGCGTTTCGGCATGTGACCGACTTCGGCGTCGTCACCGGACTCGCCTTCGAAGCCAGGCTGATCGAGAAAGCCTTCGCCCGCGAATGGCAACGGGCACCGGAAGTCGCTTGCGCCGGACCGGGCCCCGAGCGCGCCTGGGCCGTGGCGGCGCGGCTGGTCGCCGAGGGCGCGCGGGTGCTGGTGAGCTTCGGCCTCTGCGCCGGACTGGACCCGGCGCTCGAGGCCGGCGACCTGATGCTCGCCGAGGCGGTGATCGGGGTATCCGGGCGGGCGTTCCAGACCGACGCGGCGCGGCGCGGCACCCTGGCGGCGCGCTTGTCGGAGGCCGGCCTGCGGGTCGTGGGTGGCGCGGTGCTTGGCCAGGGGCGCCAGATCGGCCGCGCCGAGGACAAGGCCCGCGACGAGGGGCTGGCGGCGAAGCTCAACCAGGACAAGTTCGTCGAAATGGCGGAAAACGAAGAGTTTCTTTTGACCATCGCCGCCGACGGCTTGGGCAAGCGGACCTCGGCCTATGAATACCGGATCGCCGGGCGCGGCGGCCAGGGCATCGTCAACATCGACGTCGCCCGGGGCAAGAATAAAACCACCCATGTCGTCGCCGCGTTCACGGTTCAGGACA
>JACZWN010000091.1 GCA_022572105.1 Pseudomonadota bacterium
TAGGTGTTCCTGGCGGCTTTTCCGGATGCGGTTGGTCCGAACCGACTTCCGGTTTAGCCAATGCGTGCACTACAGAAGGGAGAATACCCTCGGTTTCAAGGCGATCGAGGTAAGCTCGCTTACCATCCACATCCCAAATATGACCAAGGACAATGCGCCTGTGCGCAAGGTCATCGGCAATCCGGGCTAACGCAGTGAGGACAACTGGCTCCTGATGCGTGAGTTTAAAACGCCGTTTTACAACGCTAAAGCCAACCCGATTGCGGAACGCCTCGGCCGACAAAAGGCGGTTCATAGTTGAACGAGGAATTTTTCTGCGCGTGGGCAGCATTCCTACTGCTGACAACCGTGTCTCAATTTCCTCCGCCACGTTGAACCCACTGGCCATGCCGGTTCGATTGACGAAGTTACCCTTCATCCGATCGTCCCAGTTGCTCTGGCCAATACCGCCCTGGCTCCCAGTATGTCGGCGAAACAGAATATCGTCGACGCGGTCGCGATCATTTTCGACTTGGCACTGAATCTTCTCAGGAGTGCCAGTTGGCCATTTAGTCTGAAGATCTTCGAAGAAGTGCTGCAGTTCAATCGACGGTGCTCTGCGCGGATTGTTGAGAAGCTTCAGACAGGCGACCCGTCGGTTGCCATCGAAGACAACAAAGTTGTCTCCGTCTGGCGACACCATTGGAGCTTCAAATATTCCATGATTATCGACAATATCTTTCGCCAAGTTGCGCATGTGTTTTTCACGGTTGTTAAACAGCCACGCTATTGCTGCGGTTTCATTTTCGAGTTCACCATGGCGGTCATTTGCACGATTTACGATCAGAGAATTTAGCGTTAAGTAGCGATAGGACATGGTTATTCCCCTAAATCTCTAATCTGGATCGCTGCTAGACAAAAAACTAGGGATAGCATCAAATAATTTCTTCGTTCGGGAGCAGTGCTTGGAGTCGTCTCTCATTATAGTTGTCCCGGGTCTTCCTGGCTATATGCGCCAGGATTTAGTTCCAACCCTAACGCTCCTTACGAGCGTCCGCCCTAACTTGAACACCTCACCCCACGCGCCCCTGCACCAACGCCCCCACCGCGCCACCGCGAACAACACCGTCGCGACCACCACGATGGACGGCCCCGCCGGGGTGTCCCAGGCGAGCGAGGCCGCGAGGCCGCCGGTGGCGGAGAGGGCGCCGATGGCGGCGGCGCCAAGCGCCATCTGCTCGGGCGTGCGGGCGAAGGGGCGCGCGGCGGCGGCCGGGATGATCAAGAGCGAGACGATGAGCAGGATGCCGACCACCTTCATGGCGATGGCGATGGTGACCGCCAGGCTCAGCATGAAGGCCAGTTGCACGGGCACGACGCGCACGCCCTCGGCGCGCGCCATCTCCTCGTGCAGGGTGATGGCCAGCAGCGGGCGCCAGATGAGCGCGAGCGTCGCCAGCACCGCAAGCCCGCCGCCGGCGATCCAGGCGAGGTCGCGTGGGGTCACCGCGAGGATGTCGCCGAACAGGTAGGCCATCAGGTCGATCCGCGCGCCCTCGATGAAGGAGAGCGCGACCAGGCCGATGGCCAGGCCGGCGTGGGCCAGGATGCCGAGCAGGGTGTCGCGGCCGATCAGGCGCTGGCGCTCGAAGGTGACGACGACCAGGGCGACCGCGACCGAGGAGGCGGCGATGCCCAGGCTCGGGTTGATCCCAGCCAAGATGCCGAGCGCGATGCCGAGCAGCGCCGAATGCGCGAGTGTCGCGCCGAAGTAGGCCATGCGCCGCCAGACCACGAAGCAGCCCAAGGGCGCGGAAACCAGCGCCACGCCGATGCCGGCCAACAGCGCGCGCAGGAAGAAGGCCTCGGTCACGGCCGCGGCTCCACTTTGCCGCCCGGCGCCCCGCCGTGACCTTCTACGGGGTGCACCACCGCGCCCTTGAGGTCGTGCTCGTGGTCGTGGTCGTGGCTGTAGATGGCCAGCCCGCGCGCGGCGGCGGCGCCGAACAGCTCGGTATAGGCCGGGTTGCGGCTGACCGCCTCGGGCGCGCCGGAGCAGCAGACGTGGCGGTTCAGGCAGACTACGCGGTCGGTCGCCGCCATGACCACGTGCAGGTCGTGGGAGACCATGAGCACGCCCAGGCCGTGGCGCCTCCGCAGTCGCCCGATCAGGTCGTAAAGCGCGATCTGGCCGCCGAAGTCGACGCCCTGGACCGGCTCGTCGAGCACCAGCAGTTGGGGCCGGCGCATGAGCGCGCGCGCCAGCAGCACGCGCTGGAACTCGCCGCCCGAGAGGTCGTGGACCGAATGGTCGATGAGCTCGGCGGCCGCGACTTCGTTCAACGCGTCGCGTATTTCCGCCTCCGCCACCCCCGGCCGCGCGAGGCCCAGGAAGCGGCGCACGGTGAGCGGCAGCACCGGGTCGATGGCGACGCGCTGGGGCAGGTAGCCGATGCGCAGGCCCGGCCGGCGCCAGACCCGGCCCGCGCTCGGCTCCATGAGGCCGAGGATGATCCGCACCAGCGTCGACTTGCCGGCCCCGTTGGGCCCGATCAGGGTGACGATCTCGCCGGCGCTGACCGTCAGGTCGACGTGGGTGAGCGCGAGGGTGGCGCCGTAGCGCGCCTCGAGGTGCTCGGCCGCGACCAGGGTCTCGCTATCGCGCGCGGCCTCAGCGGGCATCGGCCTCTTCCCGGCGGCGCTGGCAGGGCGGGCACAGGCCGGCGACCTCGATGGTCTTGCGCGCGACCGCGAAGCCCAGCTCCTGGGCGCGCCGCGCCACGGCGGCATCGACACGGGGGTCGTGGACCTCGGCGGTCGCGCCGCAGCCGGTGCAGATCAGGAACTGGCCGCCGTGATCGCCGTCCGGATGCACGCAGCCGACGTAGGCGTTCAGGCTCTCGATGCGGTGGATCAGGCCCTGGGCGAGCAGGAACTCGAGCGCCCGGTAGACGGTCGGCGGCGCGCTCCGGCGTCTTGTACCCTGCTCGGCGGCCGTGCTTTGTTCTGTGGCCGTGCCTTGGGCCGTGCTTATTTCTTGGGCCGTGCCCTGTTCGGTGGCCGTACTTTTTTCTTTGGCCGCGCCTGGCTCGGCGGACAGCCGCCCCAGGATGTCGTAGGCGCCGACCGGCGCGTGGCTGCGCCAGACCAGCTCGAGCACGCGCCGGCGCAGCGGCGTGAGCCGCGCCCGGCGCTCGAGGCAGAGGCGTGCCGCCGTCGCCAGCGCAACCTCCACGCAGGCGCGGTGGTCGTGCCGGTCGCCGGCGAAGGAGGCGGCGGCATTGTTGAACGCGGGCATGGCGCGGGCTCCCGAGTAGGGGCGATCCAGGGCTTGACGAAATATGAAATGTTATAGCATAACATATCGTTGTTACAAGGTAACATTTTGGCCGGGTCCCCCGCGGACCGATCGCGGGCGGCGGTCATCGGGCGGAATTTACTAAGCGGAGGTCACTGGGCGGAAGTCATGGCGAAGCGAGACGCGATCACCCCTTGGCGCCGGTTTGGCCGCCGGCCGGCGGCGGTCCTTGCGCTCGCGTTGTTGGCCGTGGCGGTCCTCGCGCGCCCCCAGGCGGCGGCCGCTGAGACCCCGCGTGTCGTGGTCAGCATCCTGCCGGTGCATAGCCTGGTCGCGGCCGTGATGGCGGGGCTGGGCGCGCCGCACCTGCTGATCCGGGGCGGCGCCTCGCCGCACGACGCCAGCCTGCGGCCCTCCGACGCCCGGGCCTTGAGCGCGGCGGAGCTGGTGATCTGGGTCGGCCCCGGCCTCGAGACCTTCCTGGAAAAGTCGCTGGCCGCCTTGGCCGGGGAGGCGCGTACGATCGCGCTCGGCGCGGCGCCGGGCATGCGCCGGCTCAGGCGCCGCGCGGGCGGCGCCTTCGAGCCGCACGGGGCGGAACCCAGCGTGGCGGAACCCAGCGTGGCGGCAGATGCCGGGCACGAGGCGGTCAACCCGCACCTCTGGCTGGATCCCGAAAACGCGGCGCGCATCGTGCGCATTGCCGCCCAGGCCTTGAGCGAGCTGGACCCGGCGAACGCGGCCGCCTACGGCGCCAACGCCGCGCGCCTGGAGGCCAGGCTGGACGACCTCGACCGGGCGCTGCGCGACCGCCTCGCGCCGGTGGCCCATGTCCCCTACGTCGTGTTCCACGACGCCACCGCGTACCTCGAGGCGCGCTACGGCTTGCGCGCCATGGGCGCCGTCACGGTCAACCCGGCGGTGCCACCGGGCGCCCGCCGCCTCGCCGCGCTGCGCCGGCGCATGGTCGAAACCGGCGCGGCCTGCCTCTTCGCCGAGCCCCGGTTCCGGCCGGCGCTGGTGGCGGCGGTGATCGAAGGCACGGGCGCGCGGGCCGGCACGCTCGACCCCCTGGGCGCGGATCTTGCGCCCGGCCCGGAGGCCTATTTCACGCTCATGCGCGCGCTCGCCGACGATCTGCTCGCCTGCCTGAAGCCGGCGCGATAGAACCGGCCGTCAGCCGGCCATCACCTTGGCATAGGCGGCGGCTACGTCCTCTCCAATTGACCGCCGGGCGGCGAGCGCCGGTTGCCCCCGCCTCTACACGAAATTCAGCAGCAGCATGACCGCGAGCAGGAGGGCGACCCAGAGGACGGTGTTGCCGGTCGTCACGGTGCGCGCCAGGATGCCCTCGGGGCCGTGGTGGCGGGTGATCTGGACCAGGGCGCGCTCGAGCCGGCGCCGGCCGCGCGCCAGGACGCCGTCGCGCACCGCCGCACCCACCGTCATGGCCCAGCGCACCAGCGCCGGCAGCGCCTTGCGGTAGATCCAGTCGGTGTTGAGGTTGGTGGACGGCCGCTCGGCCGGGTAGAGCCCGGTACGGATGAGGACCGCGAAGGCCAGCATGGCGAAGAACAGGAGCTGCAACTGCGAGAGCACGTGGCTCGTCGTGTAGGGCTCGTAGTCGACCTGGTAGGGTAGCATGGCGTAGAGCGGCTCGGGGTAGACGCCGAGAAAGATGCACAGGAAGGCGGCCAGGCCCATGGCGATCAACATGTTGGCCGGCGCCTCCCGGCACCTGAGGCCGCTGTCGTGAGCGAAGAAGGCGAAGTAGGGGATCTTGATCCCGGAGTGCTCGAGCACCCCGGCCGAGGCGAAGACCAGGACCAGCCAGGTGATCACGTAGCCGGCCTCGGCGACGCCGGTGAGCGTGAGCGACTTGGTGACGAAGCCGCTGAACAGCGGAAAGGCCGAAATCGATGCGGCGCCGACCATGCAGAACACCGCGGTCAGAGGCATGGACCTGAACAGCCCGCCCAGCTCCGAGGCCTTGACCGTGCCGACGCGATGCAGCACCGCGCCCATGCTCATGAACAGGAGCGCCTTGTAGATGATGTGCACGAAGGCGTGCGAGATCGCGCCGTTGAGCGCGACCGGTGTGCCGACGCCGATGCCCACCACCATGAAGCCGAGCTGGTTGTTGAGCGAGAAGGCGAGCACCCGGCGCAGGTCGTTCTCGATCACCGCGAAGAAGACCGGGAAGACGGTCATGATGGCGCCGATGTAGATCAGGATCTCGGTGCCCGGGAAGGCGCGCGCCAGGGCATAGATCGCGAGCTTGGTGGTGAAGGCCGAGAGCACCACCGTGCCGACCACGGTCGCCTCGGGATAGGCGTCCTGCATCCAGTTGTGCAGGAACGGGAAGGCACACTTGATACCGAAGGCGATGAAGATCAGGGCCGTCGCGAGGTTGGTCAAGCCGAGCCGGTCGAAGGCAATGGATCCGGTCGCCTGGGCGTGCAGGATGACGCCGGCGAGCAGGATGACCCCGGAGCCGACCTGGATGATGAGGTAGCGCATGCCGGCGCGGTACGCGCGTTCATTGCGGCTCGCCCAGATCAGGAACACCGAGGAGATCGCGGTCAGTTCCCAGAACACGAACAGCGAGATCAGATCGCCGACGAAGACCGCGCCGATTGCGGCGCCCGAATAGACGAGGGCGGCAGCCTCCTGCACGGCATCCCGCTGGTGCAGGCCGTAGATGACATTCAGGAAGGCCGTGATCAGGAAGATCGTGCCGAAGACCACGCTGAGCGCGTCGACGCGCAGTAGCGTGAGCTGATACCCGAAGATTTGCGTCTGGGCGAAGCTGCCGTGTTCCAGGCCATAGAGCTGCAAACCACCGAGCACCGGCAGCGCCAGCAGGTAGAGCTGGCGCAGCCGCCCCGGCAGGAACGGCACCAGGATGGCGCCGAGGATCAGGATCAGCCCGGGCGGCAGGTCAGCGATCATAGTAGTCCTCGTCGCGCATCACGAGCTTGCGCAGCGGATAGCCCGAGAGCACGATGCCGAAGAAGCAGACGAAGCCGAAGATCGCGTAGGCGAGCGGGAATTCCTCGAAGTCGAAGATGCCGTGGCGGCGATAGAGGAAATCGGCGAGCCCGAGCCCGGCGCAGAGCGCGATCAGGCCCCAGAACACGCGTTTGCCCGTGCGCTTACGGTCCAGCCAGTGTGGCTCACCCTTGGGGCCGCCTGTGTCTTCGGTCTCGAGTCCGTTGTCCATTGGGGTCTCCCTCAGGGCGCCGCGATGGGTTCGAGCAGCCGGTAGATCGGGTCGGCGAAGAAGAACAACGCCAGGCAGCCGAGCGCGGTCAGGCAGAGCGGCACGACGCAGAACATGGGTGCTTCCCGGATGCCCCCGCGGGGCGCGGCCGCCGCGCCCGCCGAGGCCGGCTGCGGCTCAGGTGACGGCAGGAAGAAACCGCGTGCCACGATCGGGATCAGGTAGGCCACGTTGAGCAGCGAAGAGATCATGAGCACGGCGATCATGATCAGCTGCTCGCCTTCTGCGGCGCCCAGCATGAGGTACCACTTGCCCCAGGCGCCGCCCAAGGGCGGCAGGCCGATGATGCTGAGCGAACCGATCAGGAAGGCGCCGAAGGTAAAGGGCATGATCCGGCCCAGCCCGGTCATCTGACTCACCTCGGTCTTGTGGGTCGCGGTGTAGATGGCGCCGGCGCAGAAGAACAGGGTGATCTTGCCCATGGCGTGCATGGCGATGTGCATCGAGCCGCCGATCACGCCCCAGGGGTTGGCGAGCGCCGCGCCGAGCACCACGTAGGCGAGCTGGCTGATCGTCGAGTAGGCCAGCCGGGCCTTCAGGTTGTCCTGGGTGAGCGCCACCAACGAGGCCGAGAGCAGGGTCGCCGCGGCGATATAGGTGAGCCAGACCCCGTGCCCCGTTGCCGCCAGCAGGTCGATGCCGAAGATGTAGACCACCACCTTCATGACCGTGAACACGCCGACCTTGACCACCGCGACCGCGTGCAGGAGCGCGCTCACCGGCGTCGGCGCGACCATGGCCGCGGGCAGCCAGCGGTGGAACGGCATCAGCGCCGCCTTGCCGATGCCGTAGACGTAGAGCAACAGGAGGATGCCCACGACCGGCCCCGAGGCCTTGCCGGCCAGGATGCCGCCGACCGTGAAGTCGAGGGTGCCGGCGATCCGCCAGGTCCACAGGATGCCCAGGAGCTGCAGCCCGATCGAGGTGAACAGCAGCAGGCCCAGGTAGGTGCGCCCGCCGCGCATCGCCTCGTCCGTGCCCTTGTGGGCGACCAGCGGATAGGTGCTGAGCGTCAGCGCCTCGTAGAACACGAACAGCGTCATCATGTTGCCGGCGAAGGCCACGCCGATGGTGCTGGCCAGCGCGACGGCGAAGCAGACGTAGTAACGCGTCTGGTGCGCCTCGTCGTTGGCGCGCATGTAGCCGATCGAATAGACCGAGGTGACGATCCACAGGCCCGAGGCGAGAAGGCCGAACATCATGCCCAGCGGCTCGACCTCGAAGCGGAGCGGCAGGCCCGGCAGCATCTCGATCAGCGTCGCCTCGGGCCGCCCGCCGGCCATCACCTCGGGCACCAGCGAGGCCACGGTCAGGAACATCAGACCCGAGGTCACGAGCGTCACCGCCTCGCGCAGGTTGGGCCTGCGGTGCGCCAGCGCGATCAGCGCCGCGCCGGCGAGCGGGATTGCCAGGCTCAGCAGGATCGCGTCCGGCGGACTCACGAGGCGCCCCCGATCAGCTGCGCCGCGGCTTGGCGCGCGACGCCGACGGTCAACGAGGTGTCGATGCCGAAGTAGATGCTGGCCCCGATCAGCACCCAGGTCGGGATCAGCATGGATAGCGGCGCCTCCTCGACCTTGGCCGCGCCCTCCGGCGCCGGCTTGAAATAGGCGGCTTCCACCACCCGCCAGACATAGACCAGCGCCAGCAGGGAGCCGACCAGCACGACCACGGCCAGGATCCAGTCGTCGCGCTCGAGCGCGGCCTGGACCAGGTACCACTTGCTGATGAAACCGACCGTGAGCGGCACGCCAACGAGGCTCAAGCCGCCGAGCACGAAGCTGAACATGGTGAGCGGCATGCGCTTGCCCAGGCCGTGCAGCGCCTCGAGCCGGACCGAGCCGACGCGCAGGAACACGCAGCCCAGCGCCAGGAACAGGCCGCCCTTCATCATGGCGTGGTTGAACAGGTGCAAAATTCCGGCGGTCAGGCCGGTGGTCGTGGCGAAGCCGATGCCCATGATCATATAACCGATCTGGGCGATGCTGGAGTAGGCCAGCATGCGCTTCACGTCGTTCTGGAAGATCGCCACCGTCGAGCACACCAAGATCGCGATCGCGGCGAGCGGGATGAGCAGCTTGCCGACGGACAGCACCTCGAAGGAATAGCCGACGCCGAACACGGTGAAGAAGAAGCGCAGCAGGACGTAGACCGAGACCTTGGTGGCGGTCGCGGCCAGGAAGCCGGTCACCACCGAGGGCGCGTAGGCGTAGGCGTTGGGCAGCCAGAAATGGAGCGGAAACAGCGCCAGCTTGAGCCCGGTGCCCACGGTCAGGAACGCGAACGCGACGAGCACGGTGCGGTTGCCGGCCAAGGGCGGCAACCGCTCGGCCAGATCCATCATGTTCAGCGTCCCGGTCGCCATGTACAGCAGGCCGACGCCGATGACGATGAAGGTCGCCCCGATGGTGCCCATCACCAGGTACTGAAAGGCGGCGGTCAGCGCCCGGCGGTCGCGGCCGAGCGCGATCAGCACGTAGGACGACAGCGACGAGATCTCGAGGAAGACGAAGAGGTTGAAGGCATCCCCCGTGATGGTCACGCCGAGCAGGCCGGTCAGGCACAGCAAGAACGCGGTGTAGAAGGTGGCGTGCTGTTCCTCGGGCAGCTCGTGGGCCACGGAGGTGCGCGCGTAGGGCAGGATCACCGCGCCGACCGCGGCCACGATCAGAAGCACGAAGCCGTTGACCGCATCGACCCGGTACTCGATGCCCCAGGGCGCCGCCCAACTGCCGAGTTCGTAGGAAATCGGGCCCGAGATCAGCACCTGCCGCAGCAACAGCGCCGCGCAGACCAGCGCCGCCCAGCTCGCGGCCAGCGCCAGCGCCCAGGCGAGCGTGCCGCGGCGCAGCAGCAGGCAAAGCGGCGCCGCGGCGAGTGGCAGCACGATCTGCAAGGCGGGCAGATGGGCGGCGATCACGTTTCGACTTCCTGGCTCTGGATCTCGTCCTCCTCGACCGTGCCGTAGGCTTCCTTGATGCGCACGATCAGCGCCAGGCCCAGCGCCGTGGTCGCGACGCCGACCACGATCGCGGTCAGGATCAGCACGTGGGGCAGGGGGTTGGAGTAGCATACGGCCCCTTCGGGGCATGCGAGCCCCTCGACGATGATCGGCGCGGTGCCGCCCCTCACCTTGCCCATGGAGATGTAGAGGATGAACATCGAGGTCTGGAAGATGTTCAGCCCGACGATCTTCTTGATCAGGTTGCCGCGCGAGATGACCACGTAGAACCCGGTCATCATGAGCACGATGACGATCCAGTAGTTGTAGAGGCCGAACACCTCCATGGCCTATGGCCGCCCGCGCCCGGCGAAGGTGAAGAAGACCGTGACCATGGTCGCCGCGACGGTAGTCCCGACGCCGAGTTCGATCAGGAAGATGCCCAGGTGCTGGCCCTTTTCCGGTTCCTGGGCGAGCACGAAGTAGTCGAGGAAGTTGCCGCCCAAAAGCAGGCCGGCGTAGCCGACGCCGATGTAGAGCAGCAGGCCGAAGGCGATGAGCACCCGCACGACCGGCTCGGGCGCGACGCGGCGCGCGTTCTCCACGCCGTAGATGAGTGTGTAGAGGATAAAGCCGGCGCCGAAGATGACGCCGGCCTGGAACCCGCCGCCCGGCCCGAAGTCGCCGTGAAACTGCACGTAGAGCGCAAACAGCAGGATGAAGGGCATGAGCAGCTTGGTGGTGACGCGCAGGACCGAGTGCCGATGCATGACGAGCCCCCCGGTGCCGCGTCAATCGTCGCGCCGCTTGCGCGCCCGGCCGAGCAGCAGCATGACGCCGATGCCGGCGGTGAAGATCACGGCCAGCTCGCCCATGGTGTCGTAGCCGCGGTAGCTGGCCAGCACCGCGGTGACCACGTTGGGCACGCTGGTCTCGCTCTGCGCCTCGGCGATATAGCGCGGCGCCACGTGGCGGTGGATCGGCGCTTGCGGATCGCCGTAGCTCGGCATGTCGAGGGTGCCGTAGATCAACAGCGCGCCGGTCGCCAAGACGACGAGGAGGGGCGCGATGCGCAGGCGCTCCGCGGGCCGCTTTTCTTCGTCCGTGGTCAGCGCCAGCGTGGCCAGCATGAGCAAGGTCGCGATGCCGCCGCCGACCGCGGCCTCGGTAAAGGCCACGTCGACCGCATCCAGCGTCACGAACAGTCCGGCCGAAAGCAGGCTGTAGATGCCGCTCAGCATGACCACGGCCAAGAGGTTCCGGAGGCGCAGGATGGCAAGCGCCATGACCGCCAGGAACGACAGCAGCACGATGTTGACTAGGGCTTCGATGGCTGGTCGTCCTCTTTGCCGTGCCCGGGCTTGCCGAGCAGGGGCTTCTGACCCCGGTGGAAGGCCGCATTCGCCAGCGCATAGGTCGAGGTCGGGCTGGTGTAGAGCAGGAATATCAGGATCAGGATCAGCTTGACGGTGACTTGGCTGAAGCCGCCCTGGACCATGAGGCCGGCCAGGATCAGGCCCGCGCCCATGGTGTCGGTGATGCCGGCGCCATGCATGCGCGTGTAGACGTCGGGCAGACGGATGAGGCCCAGCCCGCCGATCATGGCAAAGACCGAACCGGTGACGAGCAGGACCCAGCTGACGATGTCGAGCGCGGTCTCCATCAATCCTCCGCCGGCTCGTCGCGCCCGCCCGCGGTACCGAGATCGCCGAACTTGAGGAGCTTGAGCACCGCGATGGTGCCGATGAAGTTGATCAGCGCGTAGACCAGGCTGATGTCGAGGAAATCGGGCCGCCCGGTGAGGAACCCGAGCACCGCGATCAAGAGCACCGTCTTGGTGCCGAACATGTTCACCGCCAGCACCCGGTCGTAGACCGTGGGGCCGAGCAGGGCGCGGGTCAGCGCCAGTGCCATGGTGATCAGAATCGCCGCGGTGACCGCGATGAACATCAGGCCGCCTCCTCGCCTTTGCCGCCGCCCTCCGCCGGGCCCTCGACGGCGCTCACGCGGCGGTCCATGTCGCCCTGTTGCAACGCCTCGGCCGGTTCCTTAGCGATGGCGTGAACCAGAATCTCGCCTGTCTCCACCTGGACCGAGACCGTGCCCGGCGTCAGCGTGATCGAATTGGCGTAGATGACGAGGCCGAGCTCGCTCTTCTGGCTCGCCTGGAGCCGGATCAGCACCGGGTGGATCGGCAGCTTGGGATCGAGGATGCGCCGGGCCACGTCGATGTTGGACTTGACGATCTCGAGCGCCAGCCAGAACCAGTAGATGACGATCCGCCAGCCGAGATGGATCGGGTGGCCTTCGCGGTCGATCATGTCCATGCGGTGCGCGATCAGGACGACCACTAGGCAGGAAACGACGCCGAGGCCGAGCAACAGCGGCTCGAAGAAGCCCGAGAGCAGAAGCCAGACGCCGAACAGCAGCAGACCCAAGCTAATCGAATGTAACAACCGGCCTCGGCTCCCTCATCCACGTGCGTTGTCGGGAAGTTCGGGCTTTGCGCCCGAGGGCGCGGCACCTTGTATCAGAAGTCGCGGCGCCAGGCCAAGCCGCAGAGACCGCGCCGGACCCGCCGCTCTGAATCCGGTCCGCGGGCGCTCCCGGCGGCCGCGCTGCGCTCAGTAGGGTGGCGGCGGCGGCTCGGGCGGGATCTCGTAAGGCGGCTTTTCCGGGGGCGCCGGCGGCATCTTTTCCGGCTCCTGGGGTGGCTCGCCGTTGGGCTTGCGCGTCGGCTCGGGCGGCGGGTCCGGCGGCGGCTTGGGAATCTGGGCGCGGCGTTCCATCGGGAAAGTCTAGCACGGAAACGACTGTCCGGGTTGTTGAAATGTTCTCGGATCGGCGTCATGTGCTTCGGCGGCAGGCGTCACTCCGTGCTCCGCGTCTCCTTCTCGTGGCGCTCCCGGGCGCGGCGCAGTTGATCGGCGAACTTGGCGCAAGGATCCTCCGGGTCGGCCACGGGGGTGAACCAGACGAAGTCGAAGGGGATGACATCGACCCCGAAGCGCTCGGCGTAGGCGGCGGGCTGGTTCGCCGCCTCGATCACCTCGACCAGGCCGAGGCTCACGATGCGCGCCTCGGGCTCGAACCGCCGCAAATGGAACGGCACCCCGTGGTCGGCGCGCGCGTGGCCCGTGCCGGCGATCAGCACCGCCGCGTCGCGGTCCCCGGTCGCCGCCGCGCGGACGAGCACCTCCGCCATGTGGGCGTCGCGCGCGGTCATGACGGTGACCATCGGACCGATCATGGAGTCGGGCAGCTGGCCGCAGTGGCTCTCGATAATCTCCCGGCGCAGGAGCGCCGCCAGCTCCGCAGGCAGCGGCCGGTCGAGCCCGAGCGCCGCGGTCCGGCCGGCGCCCAGCGCCGCGACGCCCTCCCTGGCCAGCGCGCGGATCGTTTCGCGCGGCAGGTTGGCGGCCAGGACCGGCGCGCCGCCGTCAAGCGCGGCCTGGGCGATGGGCTGGTACAGCAGATC
>JACZWN010000263.1 GCA_022572105.1 Pseudomonadota bacterium
GCCAGGCGGGGCCCCTCTATCCGGACAAGCCGATCTACGACATTCCGGCTTGTCCGATGCTCATGGCCGGCGAGTTGGTCGCGCGCCTGGCCGAGCAGGCCGCGCCCTTCGCGCCGGTCTATCACCTGGGGCAGCAGGTGGTCGCGGTCGCGGGCGGGCACGGGGGCTGGCGGCTCGAGACCTCGAGCGGCGCCCGGATCGACGCGCGCGCCGTGATCGTCGCCGCCGGTGGCGGCGCGTTCGGGCCGAACCGGCCGCCGCTTGCGGGTATCGAGCGCTACGAAGGCAAGAGCGTGTTCTACATGGTCGCGCGCCGCGAAGACTTCCGGGGCAAGCGCGTGGTCGTCGCCGGCGGCGGGGATTCGGCGCTCGACTGGGTGCTCTCGCTGGCCGAGGTCGCGCGCAAGGTCTACGTGGTCCACCGTCGGCCCAAGTTCCGCGGCGCCCCGGAAAGCGTGGCGCGCATGCAGGCCCTGGCCGAGGCGGGCGCGGTGGTCGAGATCGTCGTCCCCTACCAGCTGCACGCGCTCGAAGGCCGCGACGGCGCGCTCGAGGCGGTGGTGGTGGCGAGCCTCGAGGGCGAGACCCGGCGGCTCGAGGCCGAGGTGCTGCTGCCCTTTTTCGGGCTGTCGATGAAGCTCGGGCCGATCGCGGACTGGGGCCTCGAGCTCGATCGCCAGCTTATCGCCGTCGATCCGGCGACCTGCGAGACCAACAAGGCCGGCGTTTTCGCCATCGGCGACATCGCGGCCTACCCGGGCAAGCTCAAGCTGATCCTGTCGGGCTTCGCCGAGGCGGCCCTGGCCGCGCACGCGATCTACAAGCTGGTCCATCCGGACCAGGAGCTGCACTGGGAATACTCGACCACCAAGGGCGTGCCCGGCCTCGACTGATCGGCCAAGAAAGGACCGTCCCCCCTTTTGTCCCTCGTTTTCTATGCTGAATCAGTCACTTAGCTTGGGAGGTCTGGTTGCCGGCGTCCGGGCGCGTGGCCGGCTCGGTCGGGAGGTGGCAGGTCACGCGCGTGCCGCAGCCCGGTTCCGAGTCCAGCTCGACCCAGCCGCCGTGCAACTCGATCAGGCTCTTGACCAGCGACAGGCCGAGGCCGGCGCCGCTGTGGCCGCTCTGGCTCCCGGCGCGCTCGAACTTGCCGAACACGCGCTCGATATCCTCCTGGCGGACGCCGACGCCGGTATCGGACACGATCAAGCGAACCTCCGAATCGGCGCGCTCCACCGAGGCGGTCACCACGCCGCCCGCGGGCGTGAACTTGATCGCGTTGGACAGGAGGTTGAACAGCGCCTGCCTGAGGCGCCGGCCATCGGCCACCAAGGTGCCGATGTCCTCGGGGCAGTCGATCTTCAGCGTGATGCTTTGATGGTGCGCGCGCTCGTGGGCGAGCGTTTGGACGCTGTCGAGCAACGCGCGCAGGTCGACCGGGGCGACCTCGAGCTCCAGGTAGCCGGCCTCGATGGAGGCCAGATCCAGGATATCGTTGATCAGCGCGGTCAGGCGCTCCGAGGACACCACGATGCCGCGGCTGTACTCCAGCTGGCGCTCGTTGAGCTCGCCGAAGTACTGGTTCTCCAGGATCTCGGCGAAGCCGACGATGGCGTTCAAGGGCGTGCGTAGCTCGTAGGAGACGTTGGCGATGAACTCGGATTTCAGCCGGTCCGCCGTCTCCATCGCCTCGGCGCGCTCGCGCAGCGCGCGCTCGACCCGGATCGAGTCGGTGACGTCCAGGAAGGTGAACAGCGAGGCCCCGTCGGGCAGCGGCAGGAGCGCCCAGTCGACGATGGAACCGTCGGCGCGCTCGCGCCGGCCGCTGCGCGGCTCCGGCTCGGTCGTCCGCGCCACCCGGGTCTCCATGACGCGCTCCCACTCTTCGTCGGAGACCTCGAAGAAGTCGCGCGTCCGCGCGACCAGCTCGCGCACGTGCGGCTCGCCGCCGAGCAGGTCCTCCGGCAGGTTCCAGATCCGGGCGAAGGCCGGATTGGACAGCTTGAGCCGGCCGTCGGCGCCGTAGACCGCGACGCCTTCGTAGAGATTGTCCAGGGTCTCGCGCTGGACCTCGATCAGCGTGTGGTAGGAGCTTTCCAGGGACAGCCGGTCGGTCACGTCCTCGTAGGTGAGCAGCACGCCGCCCATGGGGTGCGGACTGGCGACGCTGCGCAGCGTGCTGCCGTCGGGCAGATGGAACAGCTCCTCGAGCGGCTCGATCAGCCTCTGCAGCCCGCGCAGCCACTCGCGCTTGTACTCGGGGAAGTTGACCTGCTCGGGCAGGCGGCGCGCCTCGCGCAGGGCCTCCAGGATGTCGCCCAGCTCCGGCTCGGTGTTGAGGAAGGCCTCGTCCAGGCGCCAGAGATGGGCGTAGGAGCTGTTGAAGAACCTGAGCCTGAGGTCGGGGCCGAAGATGGCGATCGCGCTGCCCAGGTTCTCGAGCACGTCGGCGTGGGCGCCGATGTGGCGGGCCAGCTCGGCCTGCAGCTCCTCGGCGCCGGTGCGGTCGAGCGCGACGCCGACGAGCGTGCCGTCGCCAATCGGGTGCTCGCCGACCTCGAGCAGGCGCCGCGCGCCCTCGATCACCACGTGGTGCGATTCGGATTCGGCTTGGCCCGCATCGAGCGCGCGCCGGGCGATCGCGCGCCCGGCCTCCGACTTGGCCTTGCCGAGCAGCTCGACGGCCTTGGACAGCGCCGCCGCCGGTTCCTCGTCGACGGCACGGCCGTAGGCGCGGTTGCAGTAGACCAGCTTCAGGTCCTCGTCCCGGCGCCAGACCGGCAGCGGCAGGGCGTCGAGCAGGCCGGCGAAGGAATCCCGCGCGGCCTCGGCCCGTTCCACGGCGCGCGTGAACTCGGTCACGTCGTGCACCCAGATGAGCTCGGCCGCCGAGCTCCCACCGGCGGCGCGCGCCCGGGCGCCGCGCAACTCCAGCACCCGCGCGCCGTCCTTGCGCGCGAGCGTCAACTCGAACTCGGTACCCTGGCCGCGCAAAGCGTCGACGGCGGCGGACAGACGCTCGGCGTCGGCATCCGGGAACGCGCCGAGCAGCGCGCCCAGCGGCGCCTCGCCTTGGGGGCCCAGGCCGAGCGCCTGACCCTCCGGACGACCAAAGATGGGATCACGCCCGGGTTGAATATAGGCCTTGTCAACAGCATCCTGGGTATCGGCAGCGCCAGTTCCCCAACCCAGTACCTAGTCGACAAGGTGGTGACGCGGCTCCTGGGCGGCCAGGTCGCCGAGTACCAAGTC
>JACZWN010000092.1:0-1804 GCA_022572105.1 Pseudomonadota bacterium
CGCCGCCGAGCAGCAGCCCCGCCGAGGCGACGACGCGCCAGTCCGGCCGCGGCGGCGGCGCCAGGGCCACCCCCGCCCGGACCTCTCCCGACGCGGCATCCAATTCCGTCCCGGCGGCCAGCGACCCGGCCGGCTGTGCTCGGTTGCCGCCAGGGGTCATGACACGATCGACTCTTTCTCCCTCGGGCCACCGGGTTCGAGGCGGCACCTTGTTGGGTCCAAGGCCGGGCCGCCACACTAAAGACCGCGGCGCGCGACCTACCCGCCAAGTATATCTGGCGACCGCCGGCCGCAAAAGACAAGGTTCGTCACCGATTGCCGGGGAGACGCGAGGCCGGGGAGACGCGAGAAGGTAGCACACGTTCTCGTCTGACGGCCGCCCTATCGAACGCCGGGAGGAACGCAACGGGAACGGCACGGAGAAGGCACCGTTTCGCAAGCTTTAGGTTACGGGTGTTTGCTATGCTCCCGCCCCTGGTCATTGTTTCGGCCGCTGGGACCGATGAATTGGAGAGATCGCCCTTTGCTGTCTAACGGAACATTCAGGCTCGCGGCGCTCGCCCTCGTCTTCGTCACCGCCGCATGCAGTGACATCGACGTCAAGCAGGAGCTCGCCGAAGCCGCCGAGCGCATCGACCGCGCTTTGGGGATGGCAGGGCAGCCGGACGCCGTTTCGGCACGGAACGCAGAGCAACTCTACCGTGACGCACTGGCCGCGCGCGAAAGCGGCAACAAACAAGACGCCTTCGCGCGGCTGCTCGAGGCCGCGGAAGCGGGCCACGGCCCGGCGGCCTACGAAGTCGGCCTGGCCTACCAGGACGGCCGCGGCACGGCCCAGGACCTGGAGGCGGGCGCCCATTGGATCGATGCCGCCGCCGAGCGCGGCGAACCGCGCGCCCAGCTGCTGTTGGGCAGCGCCTACTACGGCGGTATCGGGGTCGAGCGGGACTACCAGCGGGCGGCGGCCTACCTCGCCGACGCGGCGGTTCGGGGCCTGCCCCAGGCCCAGTTCCTGCTCGCCGAGTGTTTCTCCAACGGGCGCGGCGTGACCAAGAACCCGATCTGGGCGGCGCGCTGGTACGGCAAGGCCGCCGCCCAGGGGCACGGGGGCGCCCAGTTCGCCTACGGCGTGGTGCACGCCGCCGGGCTGGGCCTGCCGCGCAATCCGGTGGCCGGCCACGCCTGGCTGTCGCTCGCCGCCGCCCAGGGCCACGCCAAGGCCAAGGAGGTGGTCGCGGCGCTGGCCAAGAAGATGACGCCGCAGCAGGTCCGAAAGGCCGAGTCGGAGGCCGCTGGCTTTCGCCCCGGGCCCAATGAGGTCTTCGCCGACCGGCCGACAGTGATGTACGTGCAGCAGAGCCTGAACACCCTCGGCTTCGACACCGGGCCGGTCGACGGCGTCGCCGCCGCGACTGAAGGCGAAGCGCACCGCGCGGCGCACGACTAAAGCCAAGCGTGCGTAACCGTGCACCGCTTCGCCTTCGACAAGCACTCGCGTTGTGCGCAGCGGCGCCCGACTACGCAAGGACTCTCGACAGGACAGTGCCAACTGCTGCGCCCACGAGAGCGCCAAGCAAACCTGCGGCCAACGCTATTTCGGCGAAAAGACGTTGCTCCAAAAACTTGAGCGTTTCCATAAATTGACCCGTCGGATAACTTGGAAATTCTTCAATATCACGAAAAATCTTTCGCTTGAAAAACCGCTGCGCAGAAACGCTGTAGGTTGAATTGTACTGTGGACGCATTCGTGTCCGATCCCAGATTTGGCGCACCTGTTCAGTAAGGGTTGGGGACTCCGCAATGG
>JACZWN010000092.1:1814-12726 GCA_022572105.1 Pseudomonadota bacterium
ATGGCGGAGGCGGCCACCGGCCTCGGCGAAAAAACCCGGCGGGACCCTGAGGCCCCGCCGGCATAACGGCTGGATTCGATCCGACCTTAGCTGCTCGGTGTCGTCACGGCCCCGCCGTCCGTGCCGCCGTCCGTGCCGGAGGCATCGGCCGTGTCGTCGGTTCCGGTCCCGTCGTCGCCATCGCCCTCGGCGGTGGTTTCCGAACCGTCGGTGGTGCCATCACTCTCGGTCTCGCCGAAGGTCGGATCTCCGGCCAAGAAGCCGGCGACCACGGCGTCCTCGGTCGCCTGGCTGATGGTCCGGCTCTGGACCGTTTCCGTCGTTTCGGTGGTTTCCGGGTCCTCGGTGGTCCCGGTGACCTCGGTGACCTCGGTTTCCACGGTGGTCCCGGTGAGCTCCGGGTCCTCGGTGGTCTCCGCGACCGAGATATCGAGCGCGGCGTTGATCGACTGCACCACCGCCTGCGCCTGGGTCAAGTCGGTCACCTCCCTGTTGGCCGCCTCGAGGAGGCTTTCGACGGCCGCGGTGATATCGCCGTCCAGGACCGCCTGCTCGTAGGAAGCGGCCAGGCCGACCTGCGAGTTGGCACTGGCATTGGCGCGCGCGTTGGCCGAGGCGTGGGCCCAGGAGTTCAGGCTGCCCAGCATGGACGCGGTCGCGCCATGTTTCGTCGAGTCGACCTCGAGGTCGCCGGTCGCGGCGACTCCGCTTGCGCCGTGCTGGCTCTGGCCCGGCGCGCCGGCCTTGCCGTGGCCCTTGCCGGAGCCATCGGTCGAGGCGGTGTCGTCATCGTCGCTGTCGATGTCGGCGCCGCCGTGGCCGCTATTGCCGCCGTGGCCGCCGCCGTTACCGCCGCCGTTACCGCCGCCACCATTACCCTTGGCCGCGGCCACCTGGCCCTTGAAGTCCAGGCTGGTGAAGTCCGGCGCGGCCGGCACGGCGACCAAGGCGAGGGCCAGGACGCTCGCCGCCGTCAACAGGCCGCTCCGCCGGATGATCCGTCTATTGCACATCATGAGACTCCCATGTTCGATGCAAGGTCGCCGGACCCAATACTTTGGGCGCCGCGGCGAAACCGTTTACTTTTCAGTAACTATCTGACTTTCAGAGAGTATTATGAAGGAAAATACGAGATTTGTCCAGAAAAAAGACAAATCATTACTTGGTTTTTTTATCTAAAATTCGACGTTTTATTTGTCGTTAAGAAAACCTTTCCGCCGCCGATGGCGCGTTCGAGGCACGGGGAACGCCGCCGGACCCGATGCCTGGGAGACGGCGTGAAGGGCGGCGCGGGCCGGACGTGATGCCCCGGGACGCCTTTGTCGAATGGGACCGGGGGGTGCCGGGCGCGCCGCCGACGCGAAAAACCGGCGGAAGCGAGTGCTTCCGCCGGCCTGTGTGATTGCGTCCAGAACGCCTATGCCGTGTCAGACACGGTCAAGCCTAGGGTGTGGGAGAAATCTCTTCGGCCACGGCTGCCTCAGCGTTATCGAGAGCGTCATCAGTGGCGTCGATGTTGTCGCCGAGCAAGTCGTTTACCCCGCCAACCACATCTTCGACGGTGTTTGCACCCATCACCTCGAGGTCCTTGTTCGACGCATCAATCAGGGCTTGCGCGACAATACCCAGGTTCGTATTTGAGGGATCCGCGGTATAATCATTGAACGCGTCCATATACTCCCTGATCTGTCCGACCCTGGAATTGGGGTTGGTGTTGGTATTCCCATTCGCGATGGCGTGGGCGGCGTTTAGGCTGCCGAGCATCGAGGTCAGCGCGCCGTGATTGTCCATGTGGGAGCCGTTGTGGCTGCTCAGCACGCCGCTGACCGCGTCCTTGTCGTGGCCGAGGGCGAGGCCGTGCCCGTGGCCGGGGCCATCCTCGCCGCCGACGGCGGAATTGCTGATCACCTGTCCCGGCGCCGAACCGCCCAGGCCACCCTTGCCATGGCCCCGGCCATTGCCGCCGCCGTTGCCCGCGCCGTTGTTGCCGCCGCCCTTGGCGAGCGCCGCGCTGGGCGTGAAGCCCGGGAACTCCCCGCCCGGAGCCAAGGGCGCGGCCACGAGGGCGAGCGCGAATCCGCCGGCCGCGGCGGTGAGCGCGATCCTGCGCGTCCAGCTTCGATCCGACATGTCAGTCCTCCTCCTCGTGCGCAAACGCTTTCGTAACCGCGCCGGAGCCGCCCTGGGGCGGCGGCCCGACGCTTTGATCCGGGTCAAGATTAACAGGAAATTAACGCGCGGCAACCAATAAAACCCTCCGCCCCAAAAATATCACAGAAATAGCGTTTGTGTTCACTTGAATTACAAACTATTCATATTGTCTTGGTTAATAAATATAGTTAATGGGTAAAATATTCGGCAACTACGTGCGCCCGTTGGGACGCGGCCGCGGAAGCCCGAGCGGCGCCCTGACCGGCCGACTCACAGCAGGCGCGGCTGCGCGCCCGGCGCCGGCCCCGCGGCGTCGAGCGGCTCGATCAGCGCCGGGTCGTCGTTGGCCGGGCTGTTGAGCCGCGGCGAGACCCGGTAATGGGTGAGCGCCTCGGACGGGTAGGGCACGAGCAGCCCTTGCGCCTCGGCGCCCGGCGTCTCCGGATCGAGCCAGGGGTCGAAGGCATCGGGCGCCAGGATCACCGGCATGCGCGGGTGAATCTCCTTGATGAGGGTGTTGGCCTCGGTGGTGACGATGGTGCAGCTCTCGATCGCCGCGCCCCCGTGCGGATCGCTCCAGCGCTCCCACAGCCCGGCCAAGGCGAAGGGCCCGCCGTCGACCAGCGTGATCCGGTAGGGCTGCTTGCCGCCGGCCTCGGTCTTCCATTCGTAGAAGCCGTCGGCGACGATCAGGCAGCGGCGTTCGCGGAAGGCCGCCCGGAACGCCGGCTTCTCGGCCAGGGTTTCGGCGCGGGCATTGATCGTGCGGTTGCCGATCGCGGGGTCCTTGGCCCAGGCCGGGATCAGGCCCCAGCGCAGCCAGACGAAACGGCGCCCGGCCTCACCCGACTCGCCGGACGCCAGGCGCACGGCGGCGACGTCCTGGCTGGGCGCGATGTTGGCGCGCGGCGCCAGGTTCGGGCGCTCGGGGAAATCGAACACCTTGCGCACCGCCTCCACCGGCGTGGTCAGGGAATAGCGCCCGCACATGCTCGATATCGCCTCCTTCGCCGGTCATGAAACACGCCATGAAACACGGCCGGCCCCGCCGTTTCAAGCACCGGCGTTTGACGTTACCCCGGCGGCAAGCGTTCGGGCGGCACGCGCCGAAACGGCAGCCGCGCCAGGTCGGGGGCGGCCGGGCCCGGCGTGTCGACGTCGAGGATGGCGGCGAAGGTCTCGGCGAAGGCGGCGCGGAAGTGGTTCTTCGCCTTGACGCAGAGCAGCAAGGTTCCGTCCCAATCGGAATGGCGCTCGAGAAAGTCGACGGCCGCGACCAGTTCGCTGCGCGTACCCGCGTAGAAGATGCGCGCCGCTTCGCCCGCGGCCCACTGGCGGCGCCCGAAGGCCCCCAGTCCGGTCGGCACCGGCGAGAATGAGTTGCCCTCATGGCTCACGCGGGCGATGGCCAGGCGCTTGGGCACGGCGGAAAGGGGGATTTGAATGGTTGGTTCGGCGCCTTTGCAGGTGCGGGTCAACCGCCTTCAGGTTCGACGAAAGGTTATCGGGCAACCAGCCTGTGGTCGAGTAGCACCGGCGATTCCGGGCCAATCGCAATGCGCGGAAACTCGTTGTGATCCTGATTTATCAGCACGTTGGGCTCGAAAGGAGAGAGCACCGACGGCACCACCAGTACGGCGGAGCGCCGCTGGTCGTACCAGCGATCACCGAACGCCTGGCTGGCCCGGTAGCCCGGCTCGTCCCAGCCGATCAGGTCCGAAGAACTCACGACCTCACGGCTTACATCGGCTGGAATCACACAACGTGCATAGCGCACGCCCGGCGGCAGCTTGCCGATATTCCAATGAACAAGGTTTTCAAGCACCGCCAGGGCGTAAACGCTCGCGCAGCTGATCATCCGGCGCGACGGCGTCGACCACCGCCCAGCCCGCCTCACGGCCCCGCCGCCGTCAAATACCGGAAATTCCGAGACTCCGATTCGAAACGCCGCGAAAGCGCCGTCGAACCGAGACTCATACGGGGAATCCATAGCGTGCCCGATCCAACACCTCCTCGACCTCGCGCGCACCGATCTCGGACCTGGCGCGGGTCAGCGGGGCATCGCCGCCAAGCTCCGGGTGTGGCGCGGCCAAGAACCGCCTGGCGTCCGGTTCGTCTTGCCATATCTCGACGGCCAACGCGAAGATCCGCGCCAGACGCTCCGTGCTCTGGGCATGTTTCATGGGCAGGGACTCGTGCCGAGTGTACGAGGCCTTCGGCATGATGCTGTACTTAAATGCCGTTTCGTCGCTCAGCTTGCGGGCGAGGACGTCCAGGGCCCGGCGGGGCATCTTGCCGTTGGCGATCAACTGATCGAGTTCGTGCATACTGCGGAATTCCCTATGGAAAACCGCTCGGCCACCCATGGCTTCGGCTATCTTCTGAGCAGTGATCATGGCGAGCCTCCTCATTTGATCTATAAAATAGGCTCAAATGAGCCAAAAAACAAGCAATTTGCGAGTCATGGCTGCCTTCCAAGGGCGACCAGGTAGCCGTTGCCAGCATCCGCGGGCTCCGCTAAACTGTTGATGTTCCTCTTTCGTTCCGACTCGACAGGGCCACAATTTGTGGTATGTTGCGCGTCCCAGATCCCAACATCTTGTGGTTTTCCACAAATAATTCGATCCACAGCTGTGGATAAGCGAGGGGGTTGCATGGAAGGTCCGGGAAGTCTTCAGGATTTAGAGCGCCTTGGGCGAATGCGCGCTCTTGTGGATAAGGCGATGGGCGAGCGCGCGCCCGACGTCCGCCCGTCCGGCGACGCGCGCGAGGACCTGCCCGAAGAGGTCCTGGGCAACGGCCAGATCCGGGACGTGTTCCAGAACGAGCGCGGCGTCGCGGTCCATATCGAGCGCAGCCGGGACGACCTGCTCACCGTGTTCGGCAAGGCGACGCTCTCCGACCGCTACCTGATGAACGGCGAGGGCTTCCAGGACCTGTTCGCGCGGGTGGCGGCGCACTTCGCCGACGACACCGCCCACGCCCAGCGGCTCTACGACTACATCTCGCGGCTCTGGCTCATGCCGGCGACCCCGGTCTTGTCCAACGGCGGCACCGCGCGCGGGCTACCGATCTCCTGTTTCCTCAACGAGGCCAGCGATTCGCTCGAAGGCATCCTGGGCCTGTGGAACGAGAACGTCTGGCTGGCCGCGCGCGGCGGCGGCATCGGCAGCTATTGGGGGAACTTGCGCTCGATCGGCGAGCGGGTCGGCCACAACGGCAAGACCTCGGGCGTGATCCCCTTCATCCGGGTCATGGATTCGCTGACGCTCGCCATCAGCCAGGGCTCGCTCCGGCGCGGCTCGGCGGCCTGCTACATGCCGGTCTCACACCCCGAGATCGAGGAGTTCATCGAGATCCGACGCCCGACCGGCGGCGACCCCAACCGCAAGGCGCCGAATTTGCACCACGGCGTGGTCGTGCCCGACGCCTTCATGCGCGCGGTCGAGGAGGACGCGGACTGGCCGCTCACCAGTCCCAAGGACGGCGCGATCATCCGCAAGATCAAGGCGCGTAGCCTTTGGATCCGCATCCTGACCGCGCGCATCGAGACCGGCGAGCCCTACATCCTCTTCGGCGACCACGTCAACCGGGCGATCCCGGAGCACCACAAGCTGGCCGGGCTCAACGTCAAGATGTCGAATCTATGCAGCGAGATCACGCTGCCCACCGGCCGCGACCACCACGGCCAGGAGCGTACCGCGGTCTGCTGCCTGTCCTCGCTCAACCTCGAGACCTACGAGGACTGGCGCGACCATCCCGGCTTCATCGAGGACGTGATGCGCTTCCTCGACAACGTGCTCAGCGACTTCATCGCGCGCGCGCCCGACTGCATGGCGCGCGCCCGCTACGCGGCGGCGCGCGAGCGCTCGGTCGGCCTGGGCGTGATGGGCTTCCACTCGTTCCTGCAGAAGAACCGCATCCCCTTCGAGAGCGCGATCGCCAAGGTCTGGAACCGGCGCATCTTCAAGCAGATCCGCGCCGCCGCCGACGCCGCCTCGCGCAAGCTCGCCGAGGAGCGCGGTGCCTGCCCCGACGCCGCCGAGTTCGGCATCATGGAGCGCTTCTCGAACAAGCTGGCGATCGCGCCCACGGCGTCCATTTCGATCATCTGCGGCGGCGCCTCGCCGGGCATCGAGCCGATCGCCGCCAACAGCTTCACCCACAAGACGCTGTCGGGCTCGTTCAACGTGCGCAACAAGCACTTGGCCGCGCTGCTCGCCGAGAAGGGCCGCGACGACGAGGACACCTGGTCGTCGATCACGATCAACGAAGGCTCGGTCCGGCACCTCGACTTCCTGAGCCCGGACGAGAAGGACGTGTTCAAGACCGCCTTCGAGCTCGACCAGCGCTGGATCATCGAATTGGCCGCGGACCGCGCGCCTTTCGTGTGCCAGTCGCAGTCGGTCAACGTCTTCCTGGCCGCCGACGTGCACAAGCGCGTCCTGCACCAGATCCACTACCAGGCCTGGAAGAAGGGCCTGAAGAGCCTCTACTACTGCCGCTCCAAGTCGATCCAGCGCGCAGAATCCAACCAGGCGGCCGGCGATGCGGCGGCGCCGACCGGCGGCATCCCGCACCTGGGCAAGATCAACGGCGCCAGGCGGCCGAACGGCGAGTCGAACAGCGAGTTAAACGACGAGTCGAATGGCGAGTCGAGCGGCGCCGGGCCGACCGATTACGACGAATGCCTCGCCTGTCAATAGGCGAGCTTGCCGGGGGGCCGCGGCCCACGTAGGGCGCGGCCCCATTTCACGCGGAAACACGACGGAACGAAGAGCCAGGACCGACCATGTCGCTGCTCGACGCCAGCCCGGTCTACAAGCCGTTCAGTTACCCTTGGGCCTACGATGCCTGGCTGACGCAGCAGCGCATCCACTGGCTGCCCGAGGAGGTGCCCTTGGCCGACGACGTCAAGGACTGGCAGCGGACGCTGACCCCGGGCGAGAAGAACCTGCTGACCCAGATCTTCCGCTTCTTCACCCAGGCCGACGTCGAGGTCAACAACTGCTACATGACGCACTACGCGCGCGTCTTCAAGCCGACCGAGGTGCAGATGATGCTGGCCGCCTTCTCCAACATGGAGACCGTGCACATCGCCGCCTACGCGCACCTGCTCGACACCGTCGGCATGCCCGAGGCCGAGTACTCCGCCTTCCTGCGCTACAAGGAGATGCGGGACAAGTACGACTACATGCAGAGCTTCGGGGTCGAGACCAAGGCCGACATCGCCATGACGCTGGCCGTCTTCGGCGCCTTCACCGAGGGCCTGCAACTGTTCGCCAGCTTCGCGATCCTCTTGAACTTCCCGCGCTTCAACAAGATGAAGGGCATGGGCCAGATCGTCACCTGGTCGGTGCGCGACGAATCCCTGCACACCCAGTCGATCATCCGCCTGTTCCGCACCTTCATCTCGGAGAACCCGCAAGTCTGGACCGAGGCCTTCGAGCGCGATCTCTACACGGCCTGCGAGACCATCGTCACCCACGAGGACGCCTTCATCGACCTCGCTTTCGAGATGGGCCCGGTCGAGGGCCTGGAGGCCGCCGAGGTCAAGGTCTACATCCGCACCATCGCCGACCGGCGCCTGACGCAGTTGGGCCTGCAGCCCATCTACCGGGTCGGGAAGAATCCGCTCACCTGGCTCGATGCCATCCTCAACGGCGTCGAGCACGCCAACTTCTTCGAGAACCGCGCCACCGAATATTCCCGCGCCGCCACCCAAGGGACCTGGGACGAGGCGTTCGATTAGCGGGCGGGTGGCGCTGCGGCTCACAGGATTGGATCGGAATGCCGGCCCCTTGGCTGTGCCCCCGACCGGTCCCGCCAACTTGCGGTTTGACCCGCCGGATCGCTCGCCTATGATCCCGCGAGCCCGGGCCGCGGGTGCCCGGCGCGCGGGGAGGGGGCTGGATGAGCGGCGGCAACGGCGCCAGGGGCAACGGCGTGGACGCGCCCGACATCGAGGACGAGGACCTCGAGGACGGCGACCTGCTCGCCGTGCTGCGCCTGATCGCCGAGCGCGCCGGCAAGGTCATTCTCGCCTACTACGTGGATGTCGAGGACATCGAGGTGCGCGCCAAGGCCGACGCCTCGCCGGTGACCGAAGCCGACGAGGCCGCCGAGGCGTTCATTTTGAGGGCGCTGGCGACGCTCACGCCGGAGATCCCCGTGGTCTCGGAGGAGGCCACGGCGGCGGGCCGGGCGCCGGACATCTCGGGCGACCGGTTCTGGCTGGTCGACCCGCTCGACGGGACCAAGGAATTCCTCTCGGGCAACGGCGAGTTCACGGTCAACATCGCGCTCATCCGGGACGGCGCGCCGGTCGCCGGCGTGGTGCACGCCCCGGCGCTCGCCATGACCTGGGTCGGCGCCGAACCGGACGGCGCCAGCTTCTCGCAGACCGACCAGCCGCCCATGCCGATCGAGGCGCGCGGACTGCCCGAGGCCGGCGCGGTGGTGGTCGCCAGCCGGCGCCACGGCGACCTCCGGGCGCTCGACCGCTTCCTCGCCGACTACCATATCGAGGAGCAGATCGAGGCCGGCAGCTCGATCAAGTTCGGCCTGCTGGCCAGCGGCAAGGCCGACCTCTACCCGCGCTTCGGGCGGACCATGGAATGGGACACCGCCGCCGGGCACGCGGTGTTGCTCGCCGCCGGCGGCAGCGTGACCCGCGCCGACACCGGCGAGGCGCTGACCTACGGCAAGCCCGGCCTCGAGAACCCGCACTTCATCGCGCGCGGGAAAACGTGAGAGGATTGGCCCGGCGAGATCGGCCCCGCGAGATCGGCCCCGCCAAGCCCTTGGAACATCCCTCAAGACTTCGCTAAACTAGGGCCGAATCCCAAACGACCCCGCCGAAACGGACCCCAATGACCGGGAGGACCGCTGCCCGTGAATAACATCGCGCTCATGGCCCGCTTCAACGCCTGGGCCAACGACCGGCTCTACGGTTGCGTCGCCGGCATCTCCGACCAGGCCTATCGGGAGGACCGCAAGGCCTACTTCGGCTCGATCCACAACACGCTCAATCATCTCCTGGTCGTCGACCGCCTGTGGACCTGCCGACTCAAGGAAACCGATCACGGCATCAAGAGCCTCGACCAGATCCTCTACGACGATTTCGAGTCGCTGCGCGCGGCGCGCAAAACGGAGGACCAGGCGCTCGTAGACCTGGTCGACGGCTTGAGCGAGGAAGAGCTGCAAAGCCCGGTCACCTATGGGCGCATGATCGGCGACGGCGCGCACACGACGCGGCGCGATCACATCCTGATTACGCTGTACAACCATCAGACCCATCATCGCGGTCAGGTGCACGCCATGCTGACGCCACAGGGGATCGACCCGCCGCCCCTGGACGTTATCCACCTGCTCGAGGAACTGGGCCTCAGCTAGGACTCCGTCGCGCCGGGTAAGAATCGTGCTTTTTGGCGGTTTTCCGCCATTTCTTCTTGACCGAAAAAACCGAGAGGCGCAGAATTCATCCACGTGGTTGGCATCGCCGACGACGATTTAGCCGCCGCAGTGCCTATGCGGTGACTCTAGGTGGATCTCATGACCGCGGATGGGATCGCGCCTAACGAGAGAGAGCAAAAGCAAGTCCAGGGGTCGCCGTCGATGGGGCCCCTGGCACCGTTTCGGGGTCCTGCGATTCGGCCGGGGCGAAGCGTTTGGGGCGAATCGGCCGGAGCGAATCGGCCGGAGCGACATGGGCCGGGACGAATCGCCGGGCGGTGCGGAACATGGCTCGCTGGCTTCACGCCCCGGTTCCATTACGCCCGGGTTCCTTTAGACTGCCCCACCATGACCGACACCGCTAGCGGCACTCCCCTGCGCGGCGGCCGAATTCGCAAGCCCGACGCGGCCGCCTATGCGCAGGCCGCGGGCATTTTGCGCGACGGCGGCCTGGTCGTCTTTCCGACCGAGACGGTTTACGGCCTGGGCGCCGACGCCACCGACGATAAGGCCGTGGCCGCCATCTTCGAGGCCAAGGGCCGGCCCCGCTTCAACCCGCTCATCGTCCACTTCGCCGACCGCGCGGCGGCGGAAGAGGCCGTGGTCTTCGATGAACGGGCCGAGCGCCTGGCCGAGCGCCTCTGGCCGGGGGCGCTGACCCTGGTGCTGCCGCGGGCGGCCGGCTCGGCCATATCCCCCTTGACCAGCGCCGGTCTCGACACCCTCGCCATACGCGTGCCGGGGCACCACGTCACCCAGGCTCTCATCGCCGCGGGGGCCAGGCCGATCGCCGCCCCCAGCGCCAACCGGTCGGGCGCGGTGAGCCCGACCACCGCCGCCCACGTCGCCGAGTCCCTGCGCTCCCGGGTGGACATGATCATCGACGGGGGCCCGTGTCCTATCGGCATCGAGTCCACCGTCGTCGACCTCACCCGACCCGAGCCCGCGCTGCTCCGGCCCGGCGGATGAGGATGTCTACGACAACCGTGGCCAAGATGAAGTCGGCCTCGGAGGTTTGAAGAAAACGGTCCGTACCGTGAACGTAGCCAACCAACAAAAGGAGCAGGCCGTGTATACATCCAAGGTGAACGCTGGCATGATCGCTCTTATCGGCGCGATCCTTTCCGTCGGAACCGGCGCCATAGGGCAGGCCCCGTGCGAGCTGGAAAAGCTAACCGCGTCCGATACCGATTCGGGGGACTGGTTCGGGACTTCCGTTTCGATCAATGGTGACCGGGCCGTCGTGGGGGCTACCCGTGACGACGACGCATGTCCGGCCGACCCTAATTGCAATTCAGGCTCGGCG